>NZ_JAEHCH010000002.1:0-438999 GCF_016483245.1 Bacillus cereus group sp. N31
TTCAAAGACACTGGGGAATGTCTTAAATTAGGGAGGAACAGCTTCGATACATATACTATAAAAGATAGATGTGACCCTCGTGTGAACATAGAGTGAAAGAGAGAGGGAGTTTAAAAAAGGATAGAAAGACAAAAAAATAAGACCATCGTATAAAAGATGGTCAAAGGAAGGGGACAATTTATGTCAATTTAATTAGGGATGGAAGCTATTCAAAGACACTGGGGAATGTCTTAAATTAGGGAGGAACAGCTTCGATACATATACTATAAAAGATAGATGTGACCCCCATGTGAACATAGAGTGAAAGGTATGGGGATTTGAAAAATAGTACATATAAAATTATTGTTGCAAGAGTTGTAGAGTTAAGAGAAAGATAATAGAAAGTTTTTCTGTCATAAAATGAAGTAAAGTTCGAATATAAATAAAAGTTGAAATCTATGAAAAAAAGGATTATGCTCAACTATGTTATGAGAATATAAGGTTTATCCCGCTACTTGTAGGTTCTTAAAAGCCTGTATTTATGAGGGGATAGAAGCTTCACTTAATAAAGGGAGTTAGTGATATGAAAGTAACAAAAAGACAAAGTTTGTATAATCGTTTTATACAATTAAACCCACCACAAATATTAGCATTAGGTTTTTTCTGCTTAATTGTGGCCGGAGGTTTGTTATTAAAGTTACCATTCGCAACGAAAGTACATATTAGTTGGGTAGATGCTTTTTTTACAGCAACGTCGGCAGCGACTGTAACGGGTTTAGGAGTAGTAGATACTGCAAGTACGTTTACGATGTTTGGTGAAATTGTTATTATGTTTCTAATTCAAACAGGTGGTTTAGGTCTTATGACAATTGCCATTTTAATTGTTTGGGTACTAGGTAAAAAAATTGGCTTACGCCATCGATTATTAATTGGAGAAGCATTTAATCAAACAAATATAGGTGGTCTTGTAAAATTAGTAAAACGTGTCTTTATTTTTTCTATTTGTATTGAATTCATTGGAGTCATCTTTTTATCGTTTCGCTTTATTCCAGAGTTTGGTTTTGGGAAAGGTTTATACTATAGTATTTTCCATGTAATTGCTTCTTATAATAATGCGGGGTTTGCTCTTTGGCCAGATAATTTAACAAGGTATGTAGGAGACCCTATTATTAATATTGGAATTTGTTCCTTAATTGTAATAGGAGGACTCGGTTTTACCGTATTAATTGATATATGGTATAGTCGTAGTTTTCGAAAATTATCACTTCACTCAAAAATAATGATTATTGGAACAGTAGCGCTAAATGTTATAGCAATGATTGTGATTTTTGTATTGGAATATAATAATGTGAAGACGTTAGGGAATTTATCTTTAAATGAAAAGTTATGGGCGTCTTTCTTTCAAGGTATTACACCTCGTACAGCTGGTTTTAATACAGTTGATTATGGAGGGATGGAAGAATCATCTATATTATTTACGATGGTTTTAATGTTTATCGGTGCAGGAAGTGTATCGACGGGTGGAGGTATTAAATTAACGACGTTTGTTATTTTAATTACATCTGTCCTTTCTTTCTTTAGAAAGAAGGAGGAAATTGTTTTATTTCAGCGTACAATTAAAATGTCGACAGTAACGAGAGCGTTAGCAATTGTCGTTGCCAGTCAAATACTTATTTTTACAGCAGTATTTGTATTAATGCTTACAGAAGACTTTAGCTTTATTCAGCTACTATTTGAGACAATTTCAGCATTTGGCACAGTTGGATTAACAATGGGGATTACTGCGAAGCTATCAGCATTTGGAAAATGTATTATTATGTTTGTTATGTTTTGTGGATTAATTGGACCGCTAACACTTGTGTTTTCTTTAGCACGCCCAGCAAAACAAAAAATAAAATATCCATCAGAAGATGTATTTACAGGATAAGGTATCTCGCATAAAGCGAGATACCTTTTTCTTTTTAAAAAAGGGAGAACAATAAACCGATAAGTGCTACACGGAATAAAATCGCGATGAGTGCAGCAATTCCACCAACAATGGCAGCGATACCACCAGTTACAGTAGCTCCGCGATTATAAGCGTAAATTCCTAGTAACACAGAAACAAGACCAAATAGTGTTGGGAAGGTGAAGAGTGATAATATAGATAAGGCAAGAGCGATAAAACCGGCAGTTGATCCAGCAGCAGACGATCTTACATCATCTTTATCTTCTTTCTTATCGTAATCATAATCAATGCGCTGTGGTGCAACTTCAGCTGCATATTCTTCTTTATAGTCACTATAATCACTATCTATTCTATCTCTTTTTTTGTAATCATCAAATTTCTCAGTCAAAGTCATGACTCCTTTCATAACAAGGTTCAATAGTAGTATGTATCTCTTTTTCTTTTTTATCCGAGGATAGGCAGGGAGTAATATCCATGTAGAAGAAAATTGTTTTTTTGAAATAGGAAAAGTTAGTATGACTTCCTCTATTTTGGAAAGTATAAAAAGGAATAATGAGGAAAGGGTGCAGTACATAATGGAACATCCAATTGAAAATTTAATGAAAACAGCGATGACAAATTTAAAAGAGATGGTAGATGTAAATACGATTGTTGGAAGTCCGGTTTCGACAGCTGACGGAAATGTAGTATTAACAGTATCTCAAGTGGCGTTTGGTTTTGGAGCTGGTGGAAGTGACTTTAAAGGGGATTTCATTACTGAAAAACATAATGGTGGACAAGGTCAGCATAAAGAGAATAAGCCAGGGCATCCATTTGGAGGCGGAAGTGGGGCTGGGGTTTCCATTAGTCCCGTTGCTTTTTTAGTAGTTGGTTCTAACGGAGTACAAGTATTGCATCTTAACAGTAGTACACATTTAATTGAAAAAGCTTTAAACACTGTACCAAGTACTGTAGATAAATTTGTGAATGGTCGTCAAAAGTGAACTTGCAATTTTTAGGAATTGTGATATATTAGAAAAAGTGCGCTTTAGGATGATCGGAATAATTGAAATGTAAATATATAATAAGATGTGTGGAATAAGGGAGAGGAATGTATGATTAATATTAAAAACTTAGTAGTTGGCTTATTTATGTTAGTAAGCGGCTTTGTTGTATATGTAATAAAAGAAAAAGCTCCATTCTAAAACAGACAAACCGTTACTGTCTGTTTTTAATTTGTAAAAAATATTGACAAGTTACTGTATTGGTGTTAGAATTTTAATTCGTGTCTCGGTTACAGCTAGTGTAAAGTAAATATCTCTTATGAATACAATACGAAAAGTTTGCGAAAGATCGGGTAATTTTATCAACAACTTTTGTGAACAAACCCTATAAATTGTATTTGTAAGCCATATATGTATACTAGTGAATCAAGGAGCGGTCATTGGAACCGTAATGATGAGAGAGAGGTAGGGCTTTCATCCAGTATATGTTACTTTCCCGTTAGGTGAATATAAAAAAGAGGACTCCTTTTTAAAAGGAGTCCTCTTTCTTTTGTGTGTTATACCATAATGAGAAATGACTTTTAAATACGGTTCTCAACTTGCTGACAAATTTCATCTGTTGTTAAACCATGAGCTGTAATTACCGATCCTTTTATTGATGTATCTGCAATCCCCATCACATTAGAATCTTGCCCAGTTACAACACAACAATCGCAGCCTTGTGCATCATTTTCTGAGTTAAGTGTAACGACTTCATGTCCTTGTTGCTGAAGAGCTTGTTGAACATCTGTTAATGAGTTTTCAACGCCAATTCTAGCCATAATTTTCACCTCCTACCATCTAGTTGCTAGTATGCTCAAGTCTATAGCATATATTTATGAAAAGATGGTAGGAAGCATATATTTGTTTAGTCGTTATAAACACCAGTAAGCATTTGACTAACGAATTGATCGTTTAATGTATCCTGTGCGGAAGAAGGATTAGATTGAATATCGATTGAAGCGATAAAATTATTATGTTCTTTGTTATTCGGTTCTACCTCTACATAATTATCGAATTTACAAAAACCTTTCGTATCCATTAGATCAAATAGTTGTAGCATTTCAACTACTTCTTGTCTCGTTCCTTTAATTTGTACACACGCCATATTTATTTCCTCCTTCATTTTGACAAATTGTTTTTTAAAAATAGGATTATGATTTCGAAATAAAAATTATGAATGTTATTTTTACACAGCACTAATTTTTTTATTTTCCCCCTTTTTCAGCAAAAGTCGTTATATATTCCCGAATTTATAAAATCGGACGTCCGTTTATTGAATACAATAGATTCGTACCTCTTAGAGAAAATCCTTCTTTTAAACAAATATTTTTTTTAGTGGAAATTGGCGAAAAAAATTTTTTGACTTTTTGTAAACGTTAACAATGTTGTTAAATCAATATAATTAAAGATGTACGTACGATTAAAAATTAAAAATTTTCTAAAAATTCACTTGATTTATTTAGAAAGGAGAGTAAACTAGGAAACAATAAAAAATTCATAGAACATAGGAGGCGCTTTCCAGTGAACGAACAATGGATTTTCTTAAATGGAGAATTTGTTCCAAAAGACGAAGCAAAAGTTTCAGTATATGATCATGGCTATTTATATGGCGATGGAGTGTTTGAAGGCATTAGAGTTTATAGCGGTAATGTTTTCCGTTTGAGAGAGCATCTTGTCCGGTTATATGAATCAGCGAAATCCATCATGTTAGAAATTCCATATTCGTTAGATGAAGTAACGAATATTGTTGTTGAGACGATTCGACAAAATAAATTATCTAATGGATACATTCGCCTTGTTGTATCGAGAGGAGCAGGAAATCTTGGGTTAGATCCTGATTCTTGTAAGACACCGAATGTAGTAGTAATTGCAGAACAACTATCTTTATTCCCACAAGAATATTATGAAAAGGGGATTCCAGTTGTAACAGTTGCAACGCGCCGAAATCGACCAGATGTTTTATCACCTCAAGTAAAATCTTTAAATTATTTAAACAATATTTTAGTTCGTATTGAAGCGAAATTAGCTGGAGTACAAGAAGCACTTATGTTAAATGATCAAGGATACGTAGCTGAAGGTTCAGGAGATAACGTATTTATTGTAAAAGGAAATAAATTAATTACACCACCAAGTTCTGCTGGAGCGTTAGAAGGTATTACACGAAACGCAATTTTAGAAATCGGCGAAAAACTTGGGTATGACGTAAGAGAAGAGTTATTTACAAGGCACGATGTATATGTAGCTGATGAAGTATTTTTAACAGGAACAGCTGCTGAAGTTATTGCTGTTACGACAGTAGATGGTAGGACGATTGGTTTAGGAAAAACGGGACTACATACGAATCGTTTACTAGAAGAATTCCGTAAATTAGTTGTAGAAGATGGAGAGAAAATTTACGAAGAAAATAAAGTTGGATAATAACTCTTTATGAAATGAGAAAGCGTTGATAGGGAGGAGTAGTTGATTGTGAAGCCTCACAGAGAGTCGGTGGTTGCTGGAAACCGATGGTTCACGTCGACGAACATCGCCCTTGAGTGCTAAGCTGAAGCATTTGGTTAGGCTTAGACGGTAGCTCCGTTATTAGCTAGACTCATTTATGGGTCACTGAGGCAAGAGTATTCTTGCGAAGAAGGGTGGTACCGCGAAATCTTTCGTCCCTTCAGCACATAGCTGGAGTGTGGACGTAGGATTTTTTTTATTTATAAATTTTTTTTAAAGGGGGCTTATAAGAACAATGTCTTCAAAAACGGAAGAGAAACTGGCAACTGGTGCACAGCTATTGTTAGAAGCGCTAGAAAAGGAAGGCGTAGAAGTGATTTTCGGTTATCCGGGTGGTGCCGTTTTACCTCTTTATGATGCGCTTTATGACTGTGAAATTCCGCATATTTTAACAAGGCATGAGCAAGGGGCCATTCATGCAGCTGAAGGGTATGCCAGAATTACTGGAAATCCAGGGGTTGTAATTGCAACAAGCGGGCCTGGTGCTACAAATGTTATTACTGGTCTAGCTGATGCGATGATTGATTCATTGCCACTTGTTGTATTTACAGGGCAAGTAGCAACAACGTTAATTGGAAGTGATGCTTTCCAAGAAGCGGATATTATGGGGCTTACGATGCCAGTGACAAAACATAATTATCAAGTGCGAAAGGCCTCGGATTTACCTCGAATTATTAAAGAAGCATTTCATATCGCTAGAACAGGAAGACCAGGTCCAGTCGTAATTGATCTTCCGAAAGATATGGTAGTAGAACAAGGGGAACGATGTAGTGACGTGCAAATGGATTTACCAGGGTACAACCCTAATTATGAACCGAATCTACTCCAAATAAACAAATTATTACAAGCAATTGAGATTTCAAAAAAACCGTTAATTTTAGCTGGAGCAGGTGTATTGCATGCGAAAGCTTCGAAAGAATTAACAAGTTTTGCTCGTAAATATGAAATTCCTGTTGTGCATACGTTACTTGGTCTTGGTGGTTTTCCGCCAGATGATGGACTATTTCTAGGGATGGGAGGAATGCATGGTTCTTACACAGCCAATATGGCGCTATATGAATGCGACTTACTGATCAATATTGGTGCGAGATTTGATGATCGTCTTACTGGGAATTTAGCTTATTTTGCTAAAGAGGCGACTGTTGCACATATCGATATTGATCCAGCAGAAATCGGAAAAAATGTGCCGACTGAAATTCCTATTGTTGCAAGTGCTAAGCGAGCTTTGAAAGTATTACTTCAATCAGAAGGGAAGAAAGAAAATCATCATGAATGGCTCATTTTATTAAAGGGTAGAAAAGAAAAATATCCACTCTCTTACAAACGAAATCCTGAAAGTATTAAACCTCAATACGCAATTGATATGCTATATGAAATTACGAAAGGAGAAGCGATTGTAACAACAGACGTTGGGCAACATCAAATGTGGGCAGCGCAATATTATCCGTTGAAAAATCCAGATAAATGGGTAACTTCTGGAGGATTAGGAACGATGGGATTCGGATTTCCAGCAGCAATTGGTGCACAAATTGCAAAGCCAGAAGAACTAGTTATTGCAATTGTAGGTGACGCTGGGTTTCAAATGACTCTGCAAGAATTAAGTGTCTTAAAAGAACATTCTTTGCCTGTTAAAGTTTTTATTTTAAATAATGAAGCTTTAGGAATGGTAAGACAATGGCAAGATGAATTTTATAATCAAAGATATTCGCACTCTTTACTATCGTGCCAACCAGATTTCGTCGCTCTTGCGAATGCGTATGGCATAAAAGGAATTCGCATAGATGATCCACTTCTTGCAAAGAAGCAAATACAGCATGCGATTGAATTACAAGAGCCAGTCGTAATTGATTGCCGTGTACTTCAATCAGAAAAGGTAATGCCGATGGTTGCGCCAGGGAAAGGTGTTCACCAAATGGAGGGAGTGGAAAAAAGGTGAAGAGAATTGTTACAGCAACAGTTCGAAATCAAAGTGGTGTGTTAAACCGAATTACAGGTGTTATGACACGAAGACATTTTAATATTGAAAGTATTTCAGTAGGTCATACGGAATCATCGGACATATCGCGGATGACGATTGTTGTACATGTTGAAAATGAACAGCAAGTGGAGCAGTTAATTAAACAACTTCATAAACAAATTGATGTTTTGAAAGTATCAGATATTACAGAAGAAGCGATGATCGCTAGAGAATTGGCACTTATTAAAGTCGCAACGTCTGTAGCAAGAGCAGAATTATATAGTTTAATTGAGCCATTTCGAGCCGCTGTAATAGATGTTGGGAAGGATTCCATAGTTGTGCAAGTAACAGGTACGCAGGAGAAGGTAGAAGCGTTAATTGAATTACTTCGTCCATACGGTTTGAAAGAAATTGCTAGAACAGGTGTAACAGCATTTACGCGTAGTATGAAAAAACAAGATAAGCAAGTTATGTTAATTCAATAATCATTTAAATATAGGGGGAAATGAAAATGGCAAAGGTTTATTATGAGAAAGATGTAACGGTAAATGTATTAAAAGAAAAGAAAGTAGCAATCATCGGATATGGCTCGCAAGGTCATGCGCATGCGCAAAACTTACGTGATAACGGATTTGATGTAGTAGTAGGTTTAAGAAAAGGGAAGTCTTGGGATAAAGCGAAAGAAGATGGATTTTCTGTATATACAGTAGCAGAAGCAGCAAAACAGGCGGATGTAGTAATGATTTTATTACCTGATGAACTGCAGCCAGAAGTATATGAAGCGGAAATTGCACCAAATTTACAGGCAGGAAATTCTCTCGTTTTTGCACACGGATTTAATGTTCACTTTGATCAAGTGAAACCACCAGCTAATGTAGATGTATTTCTAGTAGCACCAAAAGGTCCAGGACATTTAGTGCGCCGTACGTTTAGTGAGGGCGGTGCGGTTCCAGCACTGTTTGCAGTATATCAAGATGCAACAGGAGTAGCTACTGAAAAGGCACTTTCTTATGCTGACGGAATTGGAGCAACGAGAGCTGGTGTATTAGAAACGACGTTTAAAGAAGAAACAGAAACAGATTTATTTGGAGAGCAAGCTGTACTCTGCGGCGGAGTGACTGCACTTGTAAAAGCAGGATTTGAAACGTTAGTTGATGCGGGATACCAGCCTGAACTTGCATATTTTGAATGTTTACATGAACTGAAGCTAATCGTTGACCTTATGTATGAAGGTGGACTTGAAAATATGAGATATTCAGTTTCAGATACAGCGCAGTGGGGAGACTTCGTATCAGGACCACGCGTTGTTACTGAAGATACGAAGAAAGCGATGGGGGCAGTATTAGCAGAAATTCAAGATGGTACATTTGCAAGAGGCTGGATTGCAGAGCATAAAGCAGGAAGACCAAATTTCCACGCGACAAATGAGAAAGAAAATGAACATGAAATTGAAGTAGTTGGACGTAAATTACGTGAAATGATGCCTTTCGTACAACCGCGTGTAAAGGTAGGGATTAAATAATATGAAGCAGATTTTGTTCATGGATACGACGCTTCGTGATGGCGAACAATCACCAGGAGTAAATTTAAATGAACAAGAGAAGTTACAAATTGCTAGGCAATTAGAGAGGCTTGGTATTCATGTAATGGAAGCTGGATTCGCGGCAGCTTCCGAAGGTGACTTCCAATCGGTAAAACGCATCGCGAATACAATTCAAAATGCTACAGTTATGAGTTTAGCTAGAGCGAAAGAAAGTGATATTCGAAGAGCATATGAAGCTGTGAAAGGTGCCGTATCTCCTCGTTTACATGTATTTTTAGCTACGAGTGATATTCATATGAAATATAAACTTTGTATGTCAAAAGAAGATGTGTTAAATAGTATTCATCGTTCGGTTACGCTTGGAAAATCATTATTTCCGACAGTACAATTTTCTGCAGAAGATGCGACAAGAACATCGAGAGCATTTTTAGCTGAAGCAGTAGAAACTGCGATTCGCGCAGGAGCGAATGTAATTAATATTCCGGATACAGTTGGATATACGAATCCGGAAGAATATTATTCTCTTTTTAGATACTTACAAGAATCCGTTCCATCATATGAAAAAGCGATTTTTTCTTGTCATTGTCACGACGATCTTGGTATGGCAGTAGCAAATTCGTTAGCTGCGGTTGAAGGCGGAGCATTGCAAGTAGAAGGAACGATTAATGGCATTGGAGAAAGAGCAGGGAATGCAGCGTTAGAAGAAGTTGCGGTTGCTCTTCATATTAGAAAAGATTTTTATAAAGTAGAACCTTCGATGACTTTAAAAGAGATTAAGGCAACGAGTACATTAGTAAGCAGGTTAACGGGTATGGTTGTACCGAAAAATAAAGCAATCGTTGGAGCGAATGCATTTGCTCATGAATCAGGCATCCACCAAGATGGGGTTCTAAAAGAAGTAACAACTTATGAAATTATCGAACCAGCGCTTATAGGAGAATCTCAAAATCTCTTTGTACTTGGGAAACATTCTGGCCGTCATGCGTTTACGGAAAAAATGAAAGAGCTTGGTTATGAATTTACAAATGAAGAGCGAGATGCGGCATTCGAAGCATTTAAAAAATTGGCGGATCGTAAAAAGGAAATTACTGAGGAAGATTTACGCGCAATTATGCTTGGTGAAGCAGCATTTGCAGCCCAGCAATATAACATTACGCAATTACAAGTGCATTTCGTATCAAATAGTACACAATGCGCAACAGTTGTGCTGAAGGATGAGGAAGGAAATGTATATGAAGATGCAGCCACTGGTTCTGGTAGTATTGAAGCGATATACAATGCGATTCAAAGAATTTTAGGATTAGAATGTGAATTGGCAGATTATCGCATACAATCTATTACACAAGGTCAAGATGCACTTGCTCATGTTCATGTTGAATTAAAAGAAGGAACGCATCAAGTATCAGGTTTTGGTGTTGCGCAAGACGTATTGGAAGCATCGGCGAGAGCATATGTTCATGCAGCTGGAAAATTGAAATCGTTTATAGCGCTTGTAAAATAAGGGTTTGATAGGTGAGTGAAGCTTTCCTCACCTATCAAAATAAAGTTCTGAAAATTCAGTTAAAAGGAGTGTTAAAATTGGAAAAACGTATCGTTTGTTTAGCTGGTGATGGTGTCGGCCCGGAAATTATGGAAAGTGCAAAGGAAGTATTGCATATGGTAGAGAGACTATATGGGCATCATTTTCATTTGCAAGATGAGCACTTTGGTGGTGTTGCTATTGATTTAACGGGGCAACCATTACCACAGCGAACACTTGCCGCTTGTTTAGCGAGTGATGCGGTTTTACTTGGGGCAGTTGGTGGACCTCGTTGGGATGGTGCGAAAGAAAGACCGGAGAAAGGATTATTAGCTTTAAGAAAAGGACTTGGTGTATTTGCGAATGTTCGCCCTGTAACGGTAGAAAGCTCAACTTCGCATTTATCCCCATTAAAAAATGCTGATGAAATTGACTTCGTTGTCGTTCGTGAATTAACAGGTGGTATTTATTTTTCTTATCCGAAAGAGCGAACGGAAGAAGTCGCAACGGATACACTTACGTATCATCGTCATGAAATTGAACGTATCGTTTCTTATGCTTTTCAATTAGCGAGTAAGAGATCGAAAAAAGTAACGTCTATTGATAAGGCGAATGTTTTAGAATCTAGTAAATTATGGAGAACTGTTACGGAAGAAGTCGCTCTTCGTTATCCTCATGTTGAGTTAGAGCATATTTTAGTAGATGCAGCTGCTATGGAGTTAATTCGGAACCCAAAGAGATTTGATGTTATTGTAACAGAGAATTTGTTTGGTGATATTTTAAGTGATGAGGCTTCTGTATTAGCAGGGTCATTAGGAATGCTTCCATCAGCGAGTCATGCGGAAAACGGGCCATCTTTATATGAGCCTATTCACGGTTCAGCACCGGATATTGCAGGGAAAAATAAAGTAAATCCAATTGCGATGATGCGTTCGGTTGCGATGATGCTTGGGCAATCATTTGGATTAACGAGAGAAGGATATGCGATTGAAGAGGCAATTTCTGCAGTTCTTCAATCTGGAAAATGTACAGTTGATATTGGGGGAGATGAGACGACAACTTCATTTACGAAGGCGGTTGTTCAAGAAATGGAAGAGCAGGCACTAGTAGGGAGAGGAAGATAATGGGGAAAAGGTTGCTAGATAAACTTTGGGAAAGACATGTAGTTACAACAAATGAAAATGGATTGGATTTATTATATATTGATCTTCACCTCGTTCATGAAGTAACTTCACCGCAAGCCTTTGAAGGCTTGCGGCTTGCAAATCGAACTGTTCGGAGACCGGAATTAACGTTTGCAACGATGGATCATAATATTCCAACGAAAGATGTTTGGAATATTACCGATCGCATTGCGAAGCAGCAATTGGATACACTTCGTGAAAATTGTAAACAATTTGAGGTGCGATTAGCTGATATTGGTGATGAAGAGCAAGGAATCGTTCATGTTATCGGGCCGGAACTTGGACTCACACAACCAGGGAAAACGATTGTTTGTGGTGATAGCCATACAGCAACTCACGGTGCTTTCGGTGCGCTAGCGTTTGGTATTGGTACGAGTGAAGTGGAACATGTATTAGCAACTCAAACGTTGTGGCAACGAAAACCGAAAGCGATGGGGATTGAATTAACAGGAAAGTTACCGAAAGGCGTTTATGCAAAGGATATTATTTTACATCTTCTCTCAAAGTACGGTGTAGCGGTTGGGACTGGGTATGTAATGGAATTCTACGGAGAGACGATTCGTGATATGGGAATGGAAGAGAGAATGACACTTTGTAATATGGCAATTGAAGGAGGAGCGAAAGCAGGCATTATTGCACCGGATGAAAAAACATTTTCTTATGTAAAAGGGCGTAAATATGCACCAAAAGACTATGAATCTTTCACGGAAAAATGTTCGGAGCTTTATACGGATTCAGATGCAATTTATGATTTATATATTTCAATAGATGTTACGAGTCTAGCTCCATACGTAACTTGGGGAACAAATCCTAGTATGGGTGTTCCTATTGATGAAAAGTTACCAGAAAAGCATAACGAAAATGATGAAAGAGCATTTTCATATATGGGATTGAGCCCTGGACAAAGTACGTTTGAAATTCCTGTTAAGCATGTCTTTATTGGTTCTTGTACAAATTCACGTTTATCTGACTTAGAAATTGCTGCATCTGTTGTAAAAGGGAAAAAGGTAAAAGAAGGTGTGCGAGCACTCGTTGTACCAGGATCAAAAAGTGTGAGAGAGCGGGCAATGCAAAAAGGCTTACATCACATATTTGAAGAAGCGGGGTTTGAATGGAGAGAGCCTGGATGTTCAATGTGCCTTGGGATGAATCCAGATCAAGTACCTGAAGGAGAACATTGTGCGTCTACTTCAAATCGTAATTTTGAAGGAAGGCAAGGGAAAGGGGCAAGAACACATTTAGTAAGTCCAGCTATGGCAGCAGCTGCTGCATTATATGGGCATTTTGTTGATATTAGAAAGGAGAGTTACGATGGGGCCATTTCGTATTCATAAAGGTACTGCCGCAGTACTTATGAATGATAACATTGATACAGATCAAATTATTCCGAAACAATACTTAAAGAGAATTGAAAGGACAGGATTTGGAAAGTATTTATTTGATGAGTGGCGTTACGATAATGAGCGCCATGAAAATCCTAATTTTCCCCTTAATGCACAAGAACGAAAGGGAGCAAGTATATTAATTACAGGTGATAATTTTGGATGCGGTTCTTCAAGAGAGCATGCTCCGTGGGCCCTTGCTGATTATGGTTTCCGCGTTATTATCGCAGGGGGATTTGCAGATATTTTTTATATGAATTGTATGAAAAATGGTATGTTACCGATTGTAATGGATAAAGAGATGCGTGAACAACTTGCTACAATAAATGCGAGAGATCAAATGGAAGTCGATTTAGAGAATGAAGTCATTACTACAAATACGCACAGGTTTCATTTTACAATCGAGAAAATGTGGAAAGAAAAATTATTAAATGGTCTAGATGAAATTGCCATTACGATGCAATATGAACAAGAAATTGAAGAGTATGAAAGAAAAGTAGCTTTATATTAAGAAATAACGGAATATTAAAAATGTATTTACATTCAGAATTAACTGTTATATACTATGGAAAAATCAGAGGAGAAAGGGAGTAAGTATTATGAATATCGTACAATCTATTAAAATGCTTACACAACTACATCATCATACATGAAACCCTTGAACCTAACGTGAAAACGTGTAGGCACAAGGGTTATTCCCGTTGTACCTACACTCTACTAAAGAGCCTTGTAGGTATTTTGTCTACAAGGCTCTTTTTATTTTCGGTTTGGGTGAATGGAGTGGGCATACATTAGAAAGGGAAGGGCGTGTGAATTCAGATGACAAAGTGGAAGCGGGCAAATCCGAATGGAACGAGAGATTACTTATTTGAAGAATGTACGTTAATTGAAGAGGTGGAACAAAAATTAAGACATACATTTTTAGAGAGGGGCTATGAGGAAATAAGGACACCTACAATTGAATTTTATGATGTGTTTGCTTTTCAAAATCGGCCGATAGATGAAGAGAAGATGTATAAATTTTTTGATGAAAAGGGACGGATTATCGTGTTACGTCCAGATATGACGATTCCTTTAGCGAGAGTAATTGGAACGCAAAGGTGGGATACGCCTCTTAAGGTGACATATAGTGGAAATGTATTTCGGGCGAATGAGTCTCTGTCTGGAAAATATAATGAAATTGTACAAAGTGGTATTGAAATTATCGGGATTGATAATATAAGAGCTGAAATTGAATGTGTGATAAGTGTAATGCAAGCACTACAAAGGTTGAAGGTACAATCTTTTACAATCGAAATTGGGCAGGTAGAGTTATATAAATGTATTGTAAAAAAGCTCTCTATTCATGATGAAGAAGAGAGAGTACTTAGAACGTATATAGAAAGCAAAAATTATGCTGCTCTCTCAAATTTTATCGGAGAAAAGAAATTAGATCGGTGCGATGAAACAGTAAAATTACTTGAGAAATTACCAAGGTTATTTGGGAATTTAGAGGTTATTGAGGAAGCAGAAAAACTCGCCTCAAGTAATGAAATGAAAATGGCCATTGCAAGAGTGAAAGAAATATATGAAGCGGTTGAAAGGCTAGGCTATGGACCTTACATATCCATTGATTTAGGCATGATTCAACATTTGGACTATTATACGGGTATTATTTTCAAAGGGTATATATATGAAATTGGAGAAGAGATTGTTAGTGGTGGAAGATACGATGAGTTAATTGGGAATTTTGGAGAGATGGTGTCAGCGGTTGGCCTCGCGGTGCAAGTAAATCAAATAGTCAAGGCACTTCAAGAGCAACAAGAATCTTATGAACGAGAGCCAATAGATATGATGATACATTATGAATTGAATAGATTAGCGGAAGCTGAAAGGTTAAGAAACTTACTTCGAAAGGACGGGAAGAATGCCCAGTTATCTTTATTCTCTAATTTAAACGACACATTTCAATTTGCAAGAAACAATAAAATAGTAACGGTCGTTGAGGCAAGGAATGAATCATTGGTGGAATATGTATGGAAAGAGAAATGGGTCGTTCAGAAAGAAGGGGAGACTTCATGCGTAACATTCAAATTGCGTTAACGAAAGGAAGATTAGAGAAACATGTTATTCCGCTGTTTGAGAAAATTGGAATTGATTGTTCAGAGCTTAAAGATAAAGGGAGAAAGCTTGTCTTTCAAAGTAAAAATACAAACATTTCATTTATTTTAGTAAAAGCGGTTGATGTTGCTACTTATGTAGAACATGGAGTAGCTGATATTGGGATCGTTGGAAAAGATATTTTAATGGAAAACGAGAAAGATATATATGAAATGTTGGATTTAGGAGTGGGTATGTGTAAATTTTGTGTCGCTTCTATTCCTACGTATAATCCGAAGAGTTACCGAAAGAAACGAATTGCTACGAAATATCCACACATCACTTCCAATTATTTTCACGAAAAGGGAGAAGATGTAGAAATCATAAAAATAGAAGGTTCTGTAGAAATTGCTCCGCTTCTTGGATTAGTAGATGCGATTGTTGATATTGTTGAAACAGGAAAAACACTACAAGAGAATGGGCTCATTGTATTTGAGGAAATGTATTCTATATCCGCTCGAATGATTGTAAATAAGGCAGCTTTAAAAACTAAAAAAGACGAAATATTCAGTATTATAAATATGATGGAGCAAGAAATTTTATCAGGGAAATAGGAGGGCTTACAATGGAGATCATTTATGAAGACTTCAAGGAGGCATTATCCAAAATAAAAGTGTTGCGAGAAAACGCTAATATAATAGAAGAAACTGTTCAAAGAAGTGTAAGGGAAATCGTTCAAAACGTAAGAGAAAGTAAAGATGAGGCTTTATCTTTCTATACAAAAAAGCTTGATGGTGCGGATGTTAAAAATTTTCGTGTAAGTGAAGAAGAAATAAAACAAGCAAGTGCGTTTGTAGAACTTTCTTTTTTAGAGGCGCTACAAGAGGCGAAAAAAAACATTATCTCATATCATGAAAAGCAAAAGAGGCAATCTATGTTTGATTGCGAAAGTGATGGGATAATTAGAGGGCAGCTCATTAGACCGTTAGAAAATGTAGGTGTATATGTGCCAGGCGGGAAGGCATCGTATCCCTCTTCAGTATTAATGAATGTATTGCCAGCCAAACTGGCAGGTGTGAAAAAAATTGTAATGGTAACACCGCCAAGGCAAGGAGGAATTGACCCGCATATATTAACTGCCGCAGGTCTTGCAGGTGTAGATGAAGTTTATATGGCTGGTGGTGCCCAGGCAATCGCTGCTTTAGCGTATGGGACGGAATCGATTCCGAAAGTGGATAAAATAGTTGGACCGGGAAATTTGTACGTCGCTTTAGCGAAGCGAGAAGTATACGGAATAGTAAATATCGATATGATTGCTGGGCCATCAGAAATTGTAGTTATCGCTGATGAAACAGGCAATGCCAAATATATCGCTGCTGATTTATTATCGCAAGCAGAACATGACGAGAGGGCAACAGCGATTTGTATTACAACGAATATAGAACTAGCTAAAGAAGTAGGAAGAGAGATAGAAAGACAGTTAGAAACATTACCAAGAAGTGAAATCGCTCGTGAATCAATCAAAAGAAATGGAGCCATTTTTATCGTTTCTTCTTTAGATGAGGCACTAAAGTTATCAAATGAAATTGCTCCAGAACATTTAGAGTTACATATAAAAGAGCCAATGAATGCTCTAGCTTATGTGAAACATGCAGGCTCTATTTTCCTTGGGCCATATGCACCAGAGCCGCTCGGCGATTATTTGGCAGGACCGAATCACGTTTTACCGACAAGTGGAACAGCAAGATTTTTCTCCCCGTTATCAGTCGATGATTTCGTAAAAAAATCAAGCTTTCTTTCTTATACAGAGGAAGCGTTAAAAAATGTACAACATCATATTGTAGAACTGGCAAATAAAGAAGGTTTATATGCACACGCAAGAGCAGTCCAAATGAGATTTGAGGAGGAAGAATAATGCGACAGTCGAGTCAAGTACGTGAAACGACAGAAACAAAAATTAAATTAAGTTTGCAGCTTGATGAAAGTACGAATGTTTCTATTCAAACAGGAGTAGGTTTTTTTGATCATATGCTAACTTTATTTGCAAGGCATGGACGATTTGGTTTACAAATTGAAGCTGAAGGTGACGTGTTTGTCGATGCACATCACACGGTTGAAGATGTTGGAATTGTACTCGGAAATTGCTTGAAAGAAGCATTGCAAAATAAAGAGAGTATTAATAGGTACGGTTCCGCATATGTACCGATGGATGAATCTTTAGGTTTTGTCGCAATTGATATAAGTGGACGTTCCTATAGTGTGTTTCAAGGCGAGTTAACAAATCCGAAATTAGGTGATTTTGACACAGAATTAACGGAAGAGTTTTTTAGAGCAGTTGCTCATGCAGCAAATATTACGTTACACGCTCGTATTTTATACGGAAGTAATACACATCACAAAATTGAAGCTTTATTTAAGGCATTTGGTCGAGCGCTTAGAGAGGCAGTCGAAAAAAATGACAACATAACTGGTGTAAATTCAACGAAGGGGATGTTGTAATTGATTGCTATTGTAGATTATGGGATGGGAAATATTCGTAGTGTGGAACAGGCATTAAAATATATTGGAGCAGAGTATATCGTAACGGATGATAGAGAGGAAATATTGAGAAGTGATGGCGTTATTTTACCAGGAGTAGGGGCATTTCCGAAAGCGATGGACGTTCTAGAAGAAAAAAAATTAGTATTTGTGCTAAAAGAGGTTGGAAATTTAGGGAAACCGTTCCTTGGTATATGTTTAGGTATGCAACTTTTATTTGAAAAAAGTGAGGAATTAAAAGACTGTAGCGGATTAAGTTTATTGCCAGGTGTTATTCGGAAATTAAAAGTGCCTTATAAAATTCCACATATGGGATGGAATGAATTGAAGAAAGAAGGAGAAATACCACTTTGGAATGAAATAGAAGACGGTTCTTTCGTATATTATGTCCACTCTTATTATGCAGATTGTCCAAAGGGAATTGTGTATGGGGCAAGCGAGTATGGGGTGCAAGTACCTGGTTTTGTAGCGAAAGGAAACGTATTTGGAGCGCAGTTTCACCCTGAAAAAAGTGGGGAAGTCGGAATACAAATTTTAAAGAATTTTAAAGGGGTGGTAGAAGCATGGAAATTTTCCCAGCTATCGATTTAAAAGAAGGGCGATGTGTCAGACTTTATCAAGGAGAGTTTAGTAAAGAAACGGTTATGAATGAAGATCCGGTTGCGCAAGCGATCATATTTGAAAAGCTTGGAGCGAAAATATTACACATTGTTGATTTAGACGGTGCAATTGCTGGAGAGTCGTTAAATTTGCTTGTCATTGAAAGAATATGCAGGGCGGTGCGTATTCCCGTGCAAGTTGGAGGAGGGATTCGATCACTTGTAGCAGTGGAGAAGCTATTGTTAGCAGGTGTAGAAAAAGTCATTTTAGGAACAGCTGCTCTTTATGATAAGTCATTTTTAGAGGAAGCAGTTCGGCTATATAAAGAGAAAATAATTGTTGGAATTGATGCGAAAAATGGTTTCATAGCAACTAGAGGTTGGCTTGATGTGTCTGAAATTTCTTATATTCATTTAGCGAAGCAAATGGAGAGTGTAGGTGTTCAAACGATTGTATTTACAGACATCTCGAGAGATGGGACACTTGCAGGACCAAATTTTGAGCAATTAGGGTTACTGCAAAAAAGTGTGGGTATTCGTCTCATTGCCTCTGGAGGAGTGGCGTCTATTCAAGATGTGAAAAGGTTAAATGATATGAATATACATGGTGTTATCATTGGTAAGGCTCTTTACGAGAATACAATTGATTTAGAAGAAGTGCTAGAGGTAACAAAGCTATGTTAGCGAAACGAATTATTCCATGTCTAGATGTGAAAGAAGGGCGAGTCGTAAAGGGTGTAAATTTTATAGGATTACAAGATGTCGGCGATCCTGTTGAAATAGCGGCTTTATATAATGGTGCGGGAGCAGATGAAATTGTATTTTTAGATATTACTGCGACACATGAAGGGCGAAAAACGATGATAGATGTTGTAGAAAAAACTGCCTCAAAAATATTTATTCCTCTTACAGTAGGTGGGGGGATTTCTAATGTTCAAGATATATACAATCTGCTACGAGCCGGTGCGGATAAAATTTCAATTAATTCAGCAGCAGTACGGAATCCAAAACTAATTCAGGAAGGTGCAGAACATTTTGGCTCGCAATGTATTGTTGTAGCAATCGATGCTAGAAAAGTAGCAGAAGGTAAATGGAATGTATACGTAAATGGCGGGAGGGGTGATACAGGAATGGATGCAATCGAATGGGCAAAGCACGCCGTACAATTAGGGGCAGGAGAAATTTTGCTAACGAGTATGGATGCAGATGGAACGAAGGATGGATACGATCTTCAGTTAACAGAAGCAATTTCAAGTAGCGTTTCCGTCCCGGTAATTGCATCAGGAGGATGTGGTCATGCGGATCACATTATAGAGGTATTTAAAAAGACAACAGTCGACGCAGCGCTAGCAGCATCAATCTTTCATTATGGTGAAGAGACTGTGCAGGATGTAAAGAGAAAATTAAGAGAAGCAAACGTTGAGGTGCGACTATGAAGCCTAACTTCTCAAAAGGGTTACTACCAGCAGTGGTGATAGAGGAAGATACGAAAGAAGTTTTAATGCTCGCTTACATGAATGAAGAAGCGTATGAAAAGACGTTAGAAACAAAAAGGACGTGGTTTTATTCTCGCTCAAGACAATCGTTATGGAATAAAGGAGAAACATCGGGCAATATGCAGTATGTTCAATCCCTTTATTTAGATTGTGATCAAGATTCAATTGTAGTTGTTGTAAAGCAAGTAGGACCTGCTTGTCATACGGGAGAGAAAACATGTTTTCATTATAAAGTTATATAGGGGGATGAAGATGGAAGATGTCCTTAAATTATTATTTGAAACAATTGAAGACCGAAAGGAAAATCCATTGCCAGAATCATATACAAATTATTTATTTTCAAAAGGAGAAGATAAAATTTTAAAGAAAATTGGGGAAGAGTGCTCTGAAGTGATCATTGCTTCTAAAAATAATGATAAAAAAGAACTAGTAAAAGAAATGGTTGATGTGTTTTATCACTGTTTTGTTCTATTAGCCGAAAAAAACATTTCACTAGAAGATGTTATGGAAGAAGTGAAAGAAAGAAATGGAAAGCTTTCGAGAGTAGGGGAACGAAAAGAAATAGATACGTTATGAGGGGGAATATGTATGAAAGTGGATTATCATCTTCATTTAGAAGAAGGGCCTTATTCAATAGGCTGGCTTGCCAAAATAAATGAAACGCTACAATATTATGAGCCGCTTCAAGAAGAAAGCCATTCTATCGAATGGCTTATGAAGACGCAAGAACGCCTGCAAAGACGTGTGAAGGAAGGACCATTTACAGCGAAATGGATTGATTTATATTTAGAAGAGGCATTGCGAAAAGGTATAAAAGAAGTTGGGATTGTGGATCATTTATACCGCTTTCATGAGTCGAAAGTATATTATGAAAAATATGTGAATATTAGTGATTCAAAGCTTGGGCGTTTACAGAAGGAATGGTTAGACCAAGTAAGAGTAGTTTCACTATACGATTTTACAAAGTCGATTGAAGAGGCGAAAGAACGATGGAGTAAAAGAGGCGTTACACTTAAACTTGGAATTGAAGCGGATTATTTTATTGGCTGTGAAGAAGAGCTAAAAGAATTGTTAGCACTAGGAGACTTTGATTATGTAATTGGGTCTGTTCATTTTTTAAACGGCTGGGGGTTTGATAATCCAGATACGAAAGAATATTTTGAGGAGCATGATTTACATATACTATATGATACGTTTTTCAAAACAGTTGAGAGTGCAGTTCGTTCCGAATTATTTGATATTATAGCCCACCTTGATAACATAAAAGTATTTAATTACAGGTTGGATGAGAATGAACAGCTTTCTTATTATAAGAAAATAGCCCGTGCATTAGTAGAAACTAATACCGCAACAGAAATAAATGCGGGATTGTACTATCGTTATCCTGTACGGGAAATGTGCCCGAGTCCACTGTATTTACAAGTGTTAGCTAAACATGGTGTTCCCATTACTATTTCTTCAGATGCTCATTATCCGAATGATTTAGGGAAATACGTAAAAGAAAATGTGCAAACATTACGAAATCATGGTATTACTCATATCGCAACATTTACGAAACGAGCAAGAGTAATGAGACTACTTGAAGAAGAAGTAACAATTATAAAATGACCCACGATTTTTTGATGAAAACCTTCCTTTTTGTTCAAAATAAGAAAGAAAAAAAGGAGGGTAAGAAATGGCGAAACAACAAAATAAACAAAATGTACAAGGTGCACAGCAACAAGCTTATACTTCTGAAACGAATGCTGCATCTCAATCAGTTATTGAGGAGCAAATTAGCGATACAGTTGCAGAAGGAACAATTGATGTAAAGCTCGGAAAAGAATCGCAGGAAAAAGCGTAAGAAGAGGGGGGAGTTGCATCTCCTCTTTTTTCATGGAAAAGTGTCGATTTTCAAAACTATAATCAAATCCCTTGGTTTTTATAAGTGGATTTCTTACAATGAAATATAAGAGATATCTTATTTTCTATAGAAGAGGTGTTAGTAGTGGCAAAAATATTAGTAGCAGGGAAAATTCCAGAAATCGGATTAGAACTATTAAAAGATCATGATGTAGAAATGTATGATAAAGAAGAGTTAATTTCTTTAGATGAATTAACAGAGCGTGTAAAAGATAAAGATGCATTGTTAAGCTTACTTTCTACAAAGGTGACGAAAGAAGTTATAGATGCGGCACCTAATTTAAAGATTGTTGCAAACTATGGTGCTGGCTACGATAATATTGATTACTTGCATGCAGGAGAAAAAGGGATTACGGTAACGAATACACCGAAAGTATCAACTGAAGCGACAGCAGAATTAACATTTGCACTTCTTTTAGCAGCAGCACGTAGAATCCCTGAAGGAGATACGTTATGTCGTACAACTGGATTTAACGGATGGGCGCCATTATTTTTCTTGGGCCGCGAAGTACACGGTAAGACAATTGGAGTTATCGGTCTTGGCGAAATCGGGAAGGCAGTTGCAAAGCGTGCGAAAGCATTTGGAATGAACGTTTTATATACAGGACCAAATCGTAAGCTTGAAGCTGAAGTTGAACTAGAAGCGACATATGTAACATTAGAAGAGCTGTTACAAACGGCAGATTTTATTACAATTAACTGTGCCTATAATCCAAAATTACATCATATGATCGATGAAGAACAGTTTAAAATGATGAAGAAGACAGCATATATTATAAATGCTTCGCGTGGACCAATTATGAATGAATTAGCACTTGCTTATGCATTAAAAACGAAAGAAATTGAAGGAGCAGCTCTTGACGTATTTGAATTTGAACCGAAAATTACGGAAGAACTAAAAGGATTAAAGAATGTGGTGCTTGCTCCTCACGTAGGGAATGCAACATTCGAAACTCGTGATGCGATGGCTGAAATGGCAGTAAGAAATATTTTAGCTGTATTAAACGGTGAAGACCCTGTAACACCTGTAAATCCAAAAGTATTAGTTACAAAATAAAGTGAGACTTTCATTTGTAAGGCCTCCCGATTAATCAGGTTGTCCGCAAATAGCGGGATAAAAAGAAACCTTCCGAATACGGAAGGTTTTTGTTTTTCTTATTTTTCTTTATTCGCTTTTTTAGACGGTCTTTGTCTAATAAATTGAGATAGCATATACAAAATATATAGTGGAATAGCAATGAATAAGAAAACAGAAAAATTACCGATCCCTGTTTGATACATTGTGATAATGATTCCAACTAAAAATAATGTAATAATGATGCTATATCTTGGAATTGGTACATCTTTTAAACTTGGGATACGAATACGACTCACCATTAAAAATGCGAACGTTACAAAGACTGTAATAAGAACGATTTTGGGAATGGTATGTGAAAATAATGTTAAGAAAGCAACAAGCCCTCCCGCTGCTGTAATCGGTACTCCAGTGAAATATTTCATTGAAGTAGAAGATGGTGTTACATTAAATCGTGCTAAACGATATGCTCCGAAAAGAGGGAATAATCCCGCTATGTATAATCCGATGATTCCGTAGTTTGAGAAAGATGTGTAATACATTAAAACAGCTGGTGCTGCACCAAATGTTACGACATCTGCGAGTGAATCAAGCTCTTTTCCCATTTGTGAATCAACGCGTAATAAACGAGCAACACGACCATCAAGACTATCTAACATCATCCCGATAAGTACTAAAATAGCAGCTGATTTATAATATCCTAAAGATGCATAGCCGATTGATAAAAATCCGCTATATAAATTTCCGAGCGTAAATAAGTTTGGAATAGCTGCTCTATACAAAATCTGATCCCTTGCTTTCTGTAATAAATTCTTAATTAGTGTATGAAAGTTTACTTATTTTATCATACCATAAATTTCTTCCTCATACGAAAGAAATTACCAATTTGTGAAAGATTTCATGGGAGAATGATTTGGAAAATAAGTAGAAAAAGAAGCAACTTTTATAAAGTTGCTTCTTGCACTATTCAAATTTTGTTGTCATCGTTCCGGTTTTATATCGATTGTTAGGATCGAAACGTAATAAATCTCCATAAATGAGTTTATCGGATAATTTTAATTCTGTTTTTGCTTTTTCAATATACGGCTGACATAGTGATATAGCAGCTTCTTCACCTGTATTTCGTTTATAGCACATGTTTTTTGTATAAACATAATCTTCCGAAACAAAACTACCATCACGCATTACCATAAGTGGATCTTTTTCTTTAATAAATAAGTCCGTTCCAAATTCAA
This sequence comes from Bacillus cereus group sp. N31, assembly GCF_016483245.1. Classification (NCBI taxonomy): domain Bacteria; kingdom Bacillati; phylum Bacillota; class Bacilli; order Caryophanales; family Bacillaceae; genus Bacillus; species Bacillus cereus group sp. N31. The sequence continues at coordinate 23,961 of NZ_JAEHCH010000002.1, forward strand.
CGGATTGATTTGTTTTAATCCCAAGTAAATGAAGGAGCGTTGGTTTAATATCAAGTTGACCGGATACTTTAGAAATCATTTTTCCTTCTTGACCTGGCACATGAATAATGAGAGGTACGCGTTGTAATTGCATAGAATCAAACGGTGTAATAGCGTCTTTCCCAAGGAACTGGGCCATAGCTGCGTTATGGTTTTCAGAAATACCGTAATGATCACCATAAATGACAATAACTGAATTATCATACAGTCCTTCATCTTTTAACTGTTTAATAAATAATTTAAGAGCTTCATCCGTGTAACGAACAGTTGGGAAGTAACGGTTTAAAACATCACTGTCCGAATTAAACTCATCAACATATTGATCTTCTGGATTTAGAAGAAATGGAAAATGGTTTGTTAAAGTGATAAATTTTGTATAGAACGGTTGCGGTAAAGATTTTAACTTTGGAATAGATTGTTCAAAGAACTCTTTATCTTTTAATCCCCAACCAACAGACATTTGTTCCGTACCTACGTAATCATTTAAATTAAAGTAACGGTCATAACCAAGCGCAGGATACATTACGTCACGATTCCAAAACGTTTTATCGTTTGAATGGAAGACAGCAGAAGAATATCCGTATTTCTTTAATTGTTCTGGTGTGGCAGTATACTCATTTGTTGCATGAGTAAAGAATACAGAACCACGGTCTAACGGATAAAGTGAATTTTCAACGATAAATTCAGCATCAGAAGTTTTACCTTGTCCCGTTTGATGATAGAAGTTATCGAAATAAAAACTATCTTTAATAAATTCATTTAAGAATGGAGTAATTTCTTTTCCATTTATTTTTTTATTAATAACAAAACTTTGTGTAGATTCCATTGAAATTAAAATTACATTTTTACCTTTTGCAGCTCCAAATAAGTTTTTATCAACTTGCTTATCTTTTGCGTCTGTATAGTTTTTAATTTCAGAGAATCCGTCGCCACTTGCGAATACACGTTCAGCCGAAGACTTAGATTGAAGCGTAATATCAAATAGATGATATGTGTATAACCCTAAATTTTTCACGACAGTTTGACGGTCAAATGAGCGTGAGAACATTTGTGGCTTATAAATAACTGAAACAACAATTTGTAGTGCTAATAACGCAGTTACACCGCTAAAGAAAGTTCTCTTCTCAGATCGTGAAAGTGGTGTTTTATCACCAAATGATGGGAATTTACGTGAAATAAACATTAAAATAATTGCATCTGCAAATAAAAGTAATGTTTTGTACGTAAAGAGCTCTTTTATGCTCGTCCCTAAATCAGCCATATTATTTGTTTGGAATAAAACCGGGAAGGTAACGAAATCGTTATAAAACCCATAAAACATTGCATTTCCAAATAAAATAAATGACAGTATAAAACTAATTCCAATTATAATTCGATTTCGATGCTTAGATGCAAATAAAGCTAAACCGAAAAATAAAAGTAACGCAGCTAGTGGATTAATAAACAGCATAAATTCTTCAAAGAAGTTATCAATTTTAATATCAAACGCTAGCTTGTACACAATATATGTTTTAATCCATAATAAAACGACTGCAACGAGTGCAAATCGTAATTTTGGAAACAGATGTTGTAGCATAATATACTCCTCTCCTAGAAAGCATGACAGTTCTTGCGAGCCGTTTTCATTAGCGTCTCACTTTATATATACGAACAGTCTTTTGTTATTATGATTATTATACTATGAGTATCATTATACGAAAATTAAAGAGGGTTGTGGGCTTTTTTTGCAACAATTGAGTAGAAAAAGAGAAGTAGGAGACAATAAAATAGAATTTCTATGCGCGATTATTGTAATTCATTAAACATAGAAAGTATCGCGTAATGGTGCGGAGGTTATAATGCGAAAATTATTTTATCTTATAATGTGCAGTATTTTTATACTCTTTGCTTCACCGAGTGTATCAGTAGCTCAGTATGATGCACCTCTTATGGAAGATGCACTTTATTCTGTTTTATTTCCAAAAATAAATAAAGCAATTGAAAAACAATATGGGAGTTTGAAACCTTATCAATGTCCTAAAATTATTAGTTTAAAAAAAGTGTATAGTGGTACATATTTATTTCAAACGGTTATTGAGGTGACGAAGTACGAACAGATTGGTGGGAAAATTGTTCCACCATTTGAAAAAGTAACTATTACGTTTAATAATGAAGAAGGCGAATGGGAAGTAACGAAGATAATAGTAAAGCGCTTACCAAATGATACGAAATTAAACTGTAAAAAAACAATATAAAAAATTGTTTGACAAATAAAATGGTCCTTTGGTATTGTTAATAGCAACAATTAGATGTTTGAAAATTAAATAGACTTACCTCATCTACTCTCAAAGGTAGAGGCCGCGATAGGAAAGAGTAAGCTATGGGAGATTTAGTGGAATCTGTGACCATGGGTTGAAAGGGACTATTGCCGAAATATAAGAATAACCACCTTATTCATATATTGGGACTGCATTGAATAAATGTAGTACTGTCATAAGATTTATTTTATGGAGAGCTATTTGGAGATGTTGATGCGGTTTCTTATTTTGAGAAGATAACAACTTGTTTATTTTTTCAATATATATTTTTCCTAATAAGAAACGCGTGTGAACATTGTTCCGCGCGTTTTTTGTCTATCTAAAAGCGTGCTGCAATGAATAGAAGATTGGGGTTATGAGTTTTAGAGGAAATAAGGGAGGAATTCAAATGTATTTACACGGCACAAGCCGAATCAATGGGCAAGGACACTTAGAAATTGGAGGGTGCGATACGACGCAGCTAGCAAAACAATACGGAACACCACTTTATGTATACGATGAAGAGTCTATTCGAGGGAAATGTCGTGCGTTTCATCGTGCTTTTAAAGAAAGTGGTTTCTCTTATCAAGTAGCATATGCAAGCAAGGCGTTCTTGTGCATGGAGATGTGCCGAGTAGCTCGTGAAGAGAACATGTCATTAGATGTTGTTTCGGGTGGGGAATTATATACTGCGCTCCAAGCAGGATTTCCAGCATCACGTATTCATTTTCATGGAAACAATAAAACAGAAGAAGAGATAGTGATGGCTCTTCAGGCGAATATCGGTTGTTTTGTAGTAGATAATTTCTTGGAATTAGAAGTTTTACACGATTTAGCAATGCAACATGGGAAATTTGTAAACATATTAATTCGTGTAACGCCTGGAGTAGAGGCGCACACACATGAATATATTACGACAGGCCAAGAGGATTCAAAATTTGGATTTGGCGTTTCAAATGGTCAAGCGATGCAGGCAATTGGGCTTGCTTTACAAAAATCAAATTATAATGTGTTAGGGATTCATTCACATATCGGATCACAAATATTTGAAACGGCTGGTTTTGTTCGAGCGATTGAAGTTCTTCGTAAATTTTTGGAAGAGGTGAGAAAGCAAACGAACTATGTAGTAAAAGTATTAAATGTAGGCGGAGGATTTGGAATACGCTATACAGAGTCAGATACACCATTAACTCTTGAGACATATGTGCGAGCTGTAACAAGTGCAGTGAGAGAACAATTTACAGTATGTGAATATCCATTGCCAGAAATATGGGTTGAACCAGGTCGTAGTATTGTAGGTGATGCGGGAACGACAATTTATACAGTTGGATCTGTGAAAGAAATTCCTGGCATTCGGAAATATGTATCCGTCGATGGTGGAATGACAGATAACTTAAGACCGGCTTTATATAGCGCTCGTTACGAAGCGATGTTAGCGAATCGAGGAAATGATGAGAATGAGGAACTCGTTTCAATTGCTGGGAAATGCTGTGAGAGTGGAGATATGCTAATTTGGGATATTAATCTACCGAAAGTTGCTTCTTCTGATTTACTAGCAATTTCTTGTACGGGAGCATATGGGTACTCGATGGCGAATAATTATAATCGAATTCGGAGACCAGCCGTCGTCTTTGCGAAAGGTGGCGCATCGCAAATTGTTGTGGAACGTGAAACGTACGAAAATATCATTGGGAACGATCGCATACGTATTAAAGAGCTTGTTTAAATAAGGAAAAGGAGTTGTTCGAATGGGCAATTCCTTTTTTATAAAGTGAAACTATAATCAGTGGGGGGATTGCCCGCAAATAGCGGGATAAAATAAAATAATTAAAATATATCGGAAAACTAGGATTGAAAAAAATCAGAATTGTGATAAAATACAAATACAAAGCTTATCAAGAGAAGCGGAGGGAACTGGCCCGAAGAAGCTCGGCAACCTGCTTATAGAAAGCAAGGTGCTAAATCCAGCAAAATGGAATCCATTTTGAAAGATAAGGTAAAATATATTACCGAACAGTCTTTTCGAAATGGGAAAGATTTTTTTTATGAATAAAAAGGGGGGCTGTTCGCGTGAGCGTACGGGAACATTTTGATGAAGTATCTGAGAAAATTCAAGCGATGCTTGCTGATATGAAATATGGTTCAATTACAATTGTGGTGCAAGATGGAAAAGTAATTCAATTAGAGAAAAGTGAAAAAGTACGTTTAAAGTGAAAAGCGCTGACTAGAAAAACTAGAGGCGGTTTTAATCTATTTTAATAGATTAAAACCGTCTTTTTGCTTTTACAGGGGGAAAAAACATGTTGACATATGAAACGTGGGAAGAAAATCGTGTTTCATTTTCAGAGGAAGGTGAAACGAAAGGCGCGCTATCCGTATTAAGTTGGGCTTATAAAGAATATAAAGATGAAATTGTATACGCGTGTAGCTTCGGAGTGGAAGGCATGGTTTTACTGCATCTTATAAACCAAGTAAATCCATCTGCTAAAGTTGTATTTTTGGATACAAATGTTCATTTTCAAGAAACGTATGAATTAATTCAAAAAGTAAGAGAACGGTTTCCTTCATTAAATATTATAGAAAAACAGCCGGAACTTACACTCGATGAACAAGCGAAGTTGCACGGTGAGAAACTATGGGAAAGCAATCCGAATCTCTGTTGTAAGATTAGGAAGATTTTGCCGTTAGAAAAATCACTTACAGCGGAAAAAGCGTGGATATCGGGCTTAAGAAGGGAACAATCAGAAACGCGTAAGCATACAAAGTTTATAAATCAAGATCATCGTTTTCAATCTATTAAAGTTTGTCCGCTTATTCATTGGACGTGGAAAGAAGTATGGCGATATGTATACAAACATAATTTGCCATACAACCCATTACATGATATTGGATATCCAAGTATCGGGTGTGAGAAGTGTACGTTACCTGTAGGTGCCGGTGGTGATTCAAGAGATGGTAGGTGGACCGGGAAAATGAAAACCGAATGCGGTCTTCATTACCAATAAGATGTATCTTGAAATAAAGCTAAGAGGGGATATAGAAAATGACTACAAGAAACGAATTAATAAACCGTGTAGATGAGACATACGACGTATCACAAATTGAAAAAGAAATTGAATTAGACAACATTGCATTAAGTGATTTAGAACTGCTAGCGACAGGGGGATATAGTCCGCTTACTGGTTTTTTAGGGGAAAAAGACTATGATTCGGTCGTAGAAACGCTTCGTTTAGCAGATGGAAGCGTATGGAGTATACCGATTACATTGCCGGTAACAGAAGAAGTAGCAGAGGGACTGAAAGCTGGAGAGGAAGTAAAACTTGTTAACGACAGAAATATATATGGTGTCATTCAAATAGAAGATATTTTTGCACCTGATAAAGAAAAAGAAGCTTTACTTGTATATAAAACGACGGATGAGGCTCATCCAGGCGTGAAAAAATTATATGAACGACCAGATGTTTATGTTGGAGGAGCTATTACGCTTATAAAACGCTTGGAAAATAAGCAATTTCCTTCTTATCATTTAGACCCAATTGAAACGAGAGAAGAATTTAAAAAACGTGGTTGGAAAACAGTAGTTGGATTTCAAACGAGAAATCCGGTACATCGTGCCCATGAGTATATTCAAAAATCTGCTCTTGAAATTGTAGATGGTCTCTTTTTAAATCCACTCGTTGGGGAAACAAAGTCAGATGATATTCCTGCTGATGTAAGGATGGAAAGCTACGAAGTATTGCTTCAAAACTATTATCCGAAAAATCGTGTCTTTTTAGGTGTATTTCCTGCAGCGATGCGCTACGCAGGACCAAGGGAAGCGATATTTCATGCATTGGTAAGAAAGAATTTTGGGTGTACCCACTTTATTGTAGGACGTGATCACGCTGGGGTAGGAGACTATTACGGAACATACGAAGCGCAGGAAATCTTTACGAACTTTACAGTGGAAGAGTTAGGGATTACGCCGCTATTTTTTGAACATAGCTTTTACTGTACGAGATGTGAAGCGATGGCTTCAACGAAAACGTGTCCGCATGGAAAAGAGGACCGTGTCATTTTATCAGGTACAAAAGTAAGAGAAATGTTAAGAAATGGTGAGATTCCGCCAAGTACATTTAGTCGTAAAGAAGTAGTGGAAGTGTTAATTAAAGGTTTGAAAAAAGAAGTAGTAACAGAATAGGGAGAGAACGAGATGGATACGAATATTACTTGGCACACAGCTTCTGTTTCAAAAAATGAGAGAAGAGTGAAGAATGGGCATCATAGTTTTGTAATTTGGTTTACTGGTTTATCAGCTTCGGGTAAATCTACAGTAGCGAATGCGGTTGCTCGTAAACTATTTGAAAAGAATATTGGAAATTATGTGTTAGATGGGGATAATATTCGCCATGGTTTAAATAAAGACTTAGGTTTTTCTGAAAGTGATCGTATGGAGAATATAAGGCGTATTGGCGAAGTGGCGAAGCTATTTGTAGATCAAGGTACTGTTGTTCTTACAGCGTTCATTTCACCATTTCGAGTAGATCGAAAACAAGTTAGGGATCTATTAGCGGCAGATGAGTTTATAGAAGTGTTTGTAAAATGTCCAATTGAAGAGTGTGAAAAACGTGATCCAAAAGGGTTATACAAAAAAGCGAGACAAGGTGATATTAAAGATTTTACAGGTATTGATTCACCGTATGAGGAACCAGATCGAGCGGAATTAATTGTAGAAACGCACAAGTATTCTATTGAAGAATGTGCAGAACAAATCGTGAAGTACTTACAAGAGCGTAGTTTTGTCCCGTTGTTTGCTGGGAAGTAAAACGCCCACCTCAAAATTCGGCTGGAGCAGGCTGTAAATGCCCGATTGGTGAGGGTTGATTAAAGTTTCACTTTATATAGGGGGATTTAAAAATGAGTTATGAAAAAGTATGGGCTAATAATGAAAAATTAAATCAGACTGAGAAAAATAAATTAGCAAAAGATGGTTTGGAAATTTTTAATAATATTCCTTACTATGCGGAAAATGGATTCGAATCTATTCCGAAAGAAGAGTGGGACGCATTTAAATGGGCAGGATTGTATTTGCAAAGACCGAAAGAAGCTGGCTATTTTATGATGCGTGTAAATATTCCTTCAGGGATTATTACAAATGCGCAGGCGGAAGTGCTTGCTTCTATCGCTGAGGATTATGGACGTGATGTAATAGATATTACGACAAGACAGGCGATTCAGTTTCACTGGTTAGAAATTCAGCAAATGCCAGATATTTTTAAAAGATTAGCAAGAGTTGGGTTATCTTCAGCAGGTGCGTGTGGTGATATAACACGTAATATTACAGGTAATCCACTTGCAGGAATTGATGCGAATGAACTGTTTGATACAACGCATATTGTGAAGGAGGTATATGACTATTTCCAACATAATGAAGAGTTTTCTAACTTACCACGTAAATTTAAAATGTCTATTAGTTCTAACGTTTATAACTCGGCAAACGCAGAGATTAACTGTGTTGCATTTACACCTGCTACGAAAGAAATAGATGGTGAGAAAAAAGTTGGTTTTCATATAAAAGTAGGCGGTGGATTATCAGCCCGTCCATATTTAGCTGATGAATTAGATGTGTTCGTTTTACCAGAAGAAGTGAAGGCGGTAGCAATTGGGATTGCTACTATATTCCGTGATTTTGGATATCGCGAGAAACGTCATTTAGCTCGTTTGAAATTTCTTGTTGCAGACTGGGGAGCAGAGAAATTTAAAGAGAAACTAATAGAGTATACAGGACCATTGCAAAGTAAAGGAGAAAGTGCACTTAAAGGATGGAATGCAGGCTATTTTTATGGTGTTCAAGATCAAAAACAAGATGGATTAAAATATGTCGGTTTTAATGTGCCGGTAGGTCGTTTACATGCAAAAGAAATGTTTGAGATTGCAAGAATTGCAAAGCAGTATGGAAATGGGCAAATTCGTACGTGTAACTCACAAAACTTCATCATTCCGAATGTTCCACCAGAAAATGTAACGGGTTTATTAAGTGAACCGTTGTTTGAAGCGATATCTGCAAGTCCGAAATCATTTATTGGTCATGCGGTTTCATGTACTGGTATTGAATATTGCAATCTTGCTCTAGTAGAAACGAAAGAAAGATTACGGAAAATTGCAGAATACTTAGATACAGAAATTGCACTTGATGTTCCAGTTCGAATTCATATGGTAGGATGCCCAAATTCATGTGGTCAACGTCAAATTGCTGACATCGGATTACAAGGGGTAAAAATGAAAACGAAGGAAAAAGGGATTGTTGAAGCATTTGAAATATATGTAGGTGGAACGTTGTTAGATGGCGGTGCCTATAATCAAAAGTTAAAAGGGAAAATAGATGGCGAGGATTTACCGGATGTACTCGCATCATTTATAAGTTATTTTAAAGAGAATAAGTTACCTGCCGAAACATTTTATGATTTTGTCGGACGTATCGGTGTAGATACATTGCAAATAGCTTTAAATAACGTGTTAGAAGAAGTAATAGCGTCTTAGGAGGGGCAATATGGATTTATATCGATTTGAAGCTGTGTTAGCGAATAATATCGTTCCGATTGTTGTTGTTGCTCAAAGTGAAGAGCAGGCATTTAAGCTTGCGGAGATTGAGCTTGAAAAGCATTTTTTACCGTTGCCAGAAGTAAAGGAAATCTCCTTATTTGAAAAAAAGAAGATTCGAAAAGGTGCGGCATTTGTTGTTCATGAGTAAATAACATTGAAATACGAACGTATACTAACTTCCATTCATGCATAAGGATGGAAGTTTCATTTTAATAGTAGAAATGAGGAGAGATGATGGGGAAGGTGTATATAGTTGGAGCGGGTCCTGGCGATCCGGATTTAATTACTGTTAAAGGATTGAAATGTATTGAGAAGGCAGATGTTATTTTATATGACCGTCTCGTGAATAAAGAATTGCTTTCATATGCAAAGCCTGAAGCAGATTTAATTTATTGCGGGAAACTCCCGAATTATCACACGATGAAGCAAGAGACAATTAACACATTTCTTATTAAATATGCGAAAAAAGGAAAAGTTGTAACGAGGTTAAAGGGCGGTGATCCATTTGTATTTGGTAGAGGGGGGGAAGAAGCTGAAGCGTTAGCAAAGCAGGGTGTACCATTTGAAATCGTTCCTGGTATTTCAGCTGGAATAGCTGCACCTGCTTATGCTGGTATTCCGGTGACGCATCGTGATGCAAGTGCGAGTTTTGCGGTTGTGACAGGGCATAGAAAAGAAGGTGCTGAAGAGGAAGTGAAGTGGGAAAATTTAGCGAAAGGTGTAGAGACCTTGGCAGTATATATGGGAGTTAGTAATTTGCCCTACATATGCGAACAACTTATGAAGCATGGAAAAGATAAAGGTACACCTGCTGCTATTATTGAACGGGGAACGACGTCTATGCAGCGTACAGTTGTCGGGACGTTAGGGACAATTGTAGATGTTGCGAGAAAAGAACAAATTCAAAATCCGAGTATGATTGTAATTGGAGAAGTTGTCCGTTTTAGAGAGAAAATTCATTGGTTTGAAAAACAAACGGAACAGACTTATCAAGTAAGCGGAGTGTTATAAAATGAAAGCCATCTTATATATATGTCATGGAAGTCGTTTGAGGGCAGCGAAAGAAGAGGCAATTCAATTTATTATGACATGTATGAGCCGTATAGAAGCGGCTATTCAAGAAGTTTGTTTTTTAGAGCTGGCGAATCCTTCTATTGAAGAAGGATTTCGTACATGTGCGAAGCGTGGTGCGACAGAGATTATTGCTATTCCTGTTTTCTTATTAGCAGCAGGCCATGTGAAGAATGATATTCCTTTTGAATTACAAAAGTTAAATAATCAATACCCTAATATTAAAGTGACGTATGGTAATCCGTTTGGTGTATCAGAGACACTTATAAAGTCGGTATATAACGGAAGTGGTATTGAAGAATATAAAGATGAAGTAACACTTTTACTTGTTGCAAGGGGTAGTAGCGATCCTGAAACTTTACAAGATATAAATCGGATCGCTACTTTATTTCAAGCAGAAGAAAAAATTGCTAAAGTAGAAGTTTGTTTTTTAGCAGCTGCGGAGCCGAAATTTGAGGAGAAATTAAAGGAAGTTGTAGAGCGAAAAGAAGGGTGTATTATTGTATTACCTTATTTGTTATTTACAGGCTTACTTATGAAACATATTGAGAAAGAAGTGCGTCAATATGAGTTGGATGAGATAAAAATAAGTCCGTATTTAGGAAAAAATGAAGTGGTTCAAGATATGTTAATTCAGAAAACGAAGGAGTTATTGAAGGGAGATTCATATGTATCCACTTACAGTGCAAGTTAATAAGAAACGGGTTGTTGTCATTGGTGGAGGAAAAGTTGCCGGATTTAAAATAATTCCTTTACTCAAACAAGGTGCGGATATAGTAGTAGTAAGTCCAGAATTAGATGTAAATTTAGTGAAACTTGTGGAGGAGAAGAAAATTCGTTGGTATCAAAGAGAGTATGAAAAAAGTGATATTAAAGATGCTTTTTTAGTTGTTGCGGCGAGTAGTGATTCTATATTAAATGAACAAGTTGCTGAAGATGCTGCAAAGAATCAATTGGTAAATGTTATTACGAACCCGGAAAGTGGCAATGTTCACTTTCCGGCAGCGATTCATCGTGGGTTACTTAATATAGCGGTTTCTACCGGAGGAGCAAGTCCAAAACTCGCAAAAAAAATTCGAGATGATATCGCGAATAAATACGATGAAACATACGAAATATATTTAGATTTTTTATATGAAGTAAGGGTGAAGTTAAAAGACTTACAGTTAGAAAAGAAAGAACGGCATATATTACTACAAGAAGTATTGAAATCAGCATATGTGCAAAATGAGGGGAAAAGAGAACAGTTTTTACAAGAATTAGAGGAGAGAGTTCTAAAGAGATAAAAAGTAAATAGCGCTTTACAAGTATAAAAATATAATTTATAATCACAAGTAACTTCAATAGATGAAATCGATGAGCAAGAAGAGTACGTATATTTGATGCGTTCAGAGAGCTGGGGTAAGGTGTGAGCCCGGTACGATAAAATATACAGAATGGGCTTGCGAGAGGTATGTTGAACATTGTAGTAGGCAACCCGGGTTCCGCCGTTAAAAGGATAGAGTATCGGAATTATTCCTGTACTTGAACAAGTGGGATTTATCAGTCCAATTGAGGTGGTACCACGGTATTTACATTACATATATCGTCCTCTACATGCATATTTGCGTGTAGGGGACTTTTTTATTTTCTAAAGGAGGTGTGCGAGTATGAAATGAAAGTGTATAATTGTTAAAAGTTTAAATATTCAGAAAAGGGGAATTTATGATGAAAGAAACACAGCAATGGACGTCGAAAATAGGCTTTGTACTCGCAGCAGCCGGAGCAGCAGTAGGTCTTGGTGCGATATGGAAATTTCCATATGTTGCAGGTAATGGCGGGGGAGGCGCATTCTTCCTAGTCTTCTTACTATTAACTTTATTTATTGGGATGCCGCTATTACTAGCAGAATTTGTTATTGGTCGTAGTACACAAAAAGAGGCAGTTACAGCGTATAAAGTATTAGTGCCAAATAGTAAAGTATATCCTTGGATTGGTCGTATGGGAGTTGTAACATGTTTTAGTGTACTCTCTTTCTATAGTGTTGTAGGTGGATGGATTTTACTGTATTTATACTACAGTGTTACAGGTAGTTTCTGGAATGGTGTTGTCGATTATGCGAGTGTGTTTGGTGAGGCGATTTCAAATCCAGTAAGTGCGATTGGAGCGCAATTTATCTTTATGCTTTGTACTATTTTTGTCGTAAGTAAAGGTGTAGAGAAAGGTATAGAAAAGGCAAGTAAGTATATGATGCCATTATTATTTATTTTATTTATCGCGATTATTATTCGTGCGTTGACACTTGATGGTGCTTTTGCTGGAGTAGAGTTCTTCTTAAAACCTGACTTTTCAAAGCTTACAGCAGATACGATTTTATATGCGATGGGACAATCTTTCTTCTCACTAACAGTAGGTGCCTCGGTAATGGTAACGTATAGTTCGTATTTAAAGAAAGAAGAACATTTAGCGAAATCAGCAACATCTATTGTAAGTTTAACTGTTTTCGTTACAGTACTTGCGGGATTAGCGATTTTCCCAGCGATTTTCGCATTAGGAGTTAAACCGACGGAAGGACCGGGATTACTGTTTATCGTCCTTCCAGCCGTATTTGCAAAAATACCATTTGGACAATTTTTCTTTATTATGTTTTTAATTTTATTCTTCTTTGCGACTTTAACATCAGCTATTTCAATGCTTGAAATTGTAGTAGCATCTGTTGCGAAAGGTAATGAAAAGAAGCGTCCTTCAGCATCATTATTAATTGGTATTCTTATTTTTGCAGTTGGAATTCCGTCAGCATTATCGTTTGGAATTATGAGTGATGTGAAAATATTTGGAAAAACATTCTTTGATTTCGTTGACTTCTCGGTAAGTAATGTATTGCTGCCGCTAGGGGTACTAGCTATTTCGCTATTTGTACCAAATAAAATGAGTAAAGAGTTATTAATGAAAGAATTAGAAGTTACGGAAACGAAAGGGAAGACGTTATTTAACATTTGGTTCTTCTTGCTTCGTTATGTTATTCCAGTAACTGTAATTATCGTATTTTTAAATGCGATAGGCGTATTTAAAATGTTTGCATAATAAAAAGACGGAGATTCCTCCGTCTTTTTATTATGTTGTAGAAGTATTTAATAAGCGATTATATGCTTTATAAGCTGTGACAACTGCGATGAAAGAACCGATTAAAAACAATGCTGACCCGCCAAATGTAAATAACCGGCCAATATACGTTTCTCTAGCTTCTTCTATTTTTTGTTGTAATTGTGTATCCATCTTTGATCACCCCGTAAACGATAGGCATTTAGTTATAGTCTATGTAGAATGCCTATAGTGTGTGAAGTGTAAAGAAAAAAACTCGGTATGCACCGAGTTTTTTATAATCCGATATATGAAGATGGATCAACTGCGTTTGTCTTGCCGACATTCCATTCTCCAAGGTGAAGTTCGAAGTGTAAATGTTGCCCGTATGATTGGCCAGTATTCCCCATGAATCCAAGTTGAGTGCCTTGTTTTACAGTTTGTCCATTTGATACAGAACGGCTACTCATATGTGCATATACTGTCGTGTATGTCTTTCCGTTTATACGGTGAGATAAGTACACAACATTTCCGTAACTAGATGAGAATTCCGAGCGGATAACTACACCATCTGCAGCAGCAATAATTGGAACCGTTCCCGAAGCGGCAATATCGATACCTTTATGGTTATCTAAAGAACGTGTACCAAACCCAGAAGTTTTTGATCCAGCTGCTGGTTTAATAAAGCCGTCAGTATTTGTATCGTGTGGCGGTGAAGCTGCTTGAGCTTTTTGAGCAGATGTAGTAGCTTGTTTAGCTTCTTCTGCCTTGCGGGCTTCCTCGGCTTTACGAGCCTCTTCTGCACGTTTTTCTTCTTCAATTGCTTTTTGAACAGCTTGACGCTGATTTTCTAAAATGCCTTTTGATTCTTCTAGTCCTTCAATCTCTGAATCTACTTTTGCTACTTTCGTATGTAGATCATTAATAAATGATTGTTGCTGTTGCTGGTTTGTTTGTAGCTCTTGTTGTTTTTGGATTAATTTTTGTTCGGCCTCTTTTAGTTGTTGTTCTTTTTTCTCAACAGCCTCTTTTTCTGTCGCCACAGCATTTTGATCAGTTGTTTGTTTTTTCACAATATCTGTATCATTGTTTAAAATTAAACTGACGGAGTACATATTATCAATAAGGTCAGCAATGTTTGCAGAGTTTGTTAATACCTCTGTAATGATGTTTGTACGTGGTTTTTCTTGCATAGATTGTAATCGTTGTTTAATAACTTCCTGACGTGTATCTATGTTTGTTTGTAATTGTTCTATATGTTTCTTTTTGTCAGCAATTACTTGTTGTGTTTTGCTAATTTCTTTTTTTGTATCGTTTAATTCAGCCTCGTTTTTATTAATAGAAGTAGTTAATTCGTCGATTTTTTTCTGTAAATCTTGGATTTCTTTTTCTATTTGTTCTTTCTCAGCTGATTTATTTTGTAAGTCATTTTGTTTGCCGTCTAATTCTGATTGTATATTAGATAATTTATCTTGATTTGTTTCAGCGTATACGGGTGAAAGTAATGGGGAAGCAAAAATCGTTCCTGCTGCTAAAACACTAAACGCTGCAAATTTCTTTTTCATGGTTGTCTGGCTCCTTTCCCTATGAATGTTATATATCATAAGAAGAAGTGTGTCTATCGTTGTAATCATAATGTAAAGAAAATTTTATAAAATTGCTAAGTTTTGTCGGAATTTATCATTTTTCAACAGTAATTGTCATGAAAGGTATATTTTTTTACATATGAAATAAAGGTATATTTAGGTATTTTTATAAAATAAAGGAATAAACAGAATTGTTGTATATAGCGAAAAATTATGTAGGGAGTCAATTAAACACTAGTAAGGAATCGTTCTCATGTTAGGTTTTCTGACATGGGTTTTGTTTTTGTCAAGAAAATTATTTGCGTTCGGGAAAAGTTATTTTGTTGTCAGATTTAATTTTTTGATTTATGATTTTTAACAGGGACAAAATGTAGTGAATTGTCGAATAATATATAATACTCTTAATTTCTTAGTTTTATAGAGATAGAATGAGGGATAGAGTGATACATCGAAGAGGGGGTTACAACAAATATGAAAAGAATAGGACTTGCATGGCAAATATTAATAGGTCTTGCGTTAGGTATTGCAGTTGGTGCGATTTTCTTTGATAATCCAGCAGTTGCGAAGTACTTACAACCAATTGGTGATGTTTTCATCCGATTAATTAAAATGATCGTTGTACCGATTGTTGTAGCAAGTATTGTTGTTGGGGTTGCTGGTGTTGGCGATGTTAAGAAGTTAGGTCGACTAGGCGGAAAAACAATTATTTACTTTGAAATTATTACAACACTTGCAATTGTTGTTGGTCTATTAATAGCGAACATTTTCCAACCTGGAAAAGGCGTTGATATGGATAAGTTAACAAAAACAGATATTTCTAAATATACACATACGACAGAGCAAGTACAAAGTCATTCGTTTGCGGATACGTTTGTAAATATTGTTCCGACGAACATTATGAAATCATTAGCTGATGGTGATATGCTTGCTATTATTTTCTTCTCTGTATTATTTGGTTTAGGTGTAGCAGCAATTGGTGAACGTGGTAAACCAGTTCTACAATTTTTCCAAGGTGTAGCAGACGCAATGTTTTACGTAACGAACCAAGTTATGAAGTTTGCACCATTTGGTGTATTCGCATTAATTGGTGTTACAGTTTCTACATTCGGTTTAGCTTCATTAATTCCGTTAGGGAAATTACTCATTGTAGTATACGGAGCGATGATCTTCTTCGTTGTAGTTGTCTTAGGACTTACAGCGAAAATATTTGGAATTAACATTTTCCAATTCTTTAAGATTTTAAAAGACGAGCTGATCTTAGCGTATTCTACAGCAAGTTCAGAAACAGTTTTACCGAAAATCATGGAGAAAATGGAAAAGTTCGGTTGTCCGAAAGCAATTACATCTTTCGTTATTCCGACAGGTTATTCATTTAACTTAGATGGATCAACTTTATATCAAGCAATTGCGGCTATTTTCTTAGCACAAATGTACGGTATTGATTTATCTATTTCTCAACAAATTACATTATTACTTGTATTAATGGTTACATCAAAAGGTATCGCAGGTGTACCGGGCGTATCATTCGTTGTATTATTAGCAACGCTTGGTACAGTAGGTATTCCAGCAGAAGGTTTAGCCTTTATTGCAGGTATTGACCGTATTCTAGATATGGCTCGTACAGCAGTTAACGTTGTAGGTAACTCTTTAGCAGCTGTAGTTATGTCTAAGTGGGAAGGTCAATATGACGCTGAAAAAGGACAAGCCTATTTAAAAGAGATATCTGAAAAGGGTCAAGCAGCTTAATTATAATATGAACAAGCTCTCACATAATATATGTGGGAGCTTTTCTATATATAGAAGAGGAGCGGGCGTAATGAAACGTAAATATGGTGACGGTTCTTCCTGGAAGCGACTAATAGAGAAGGATTATATGGTTAAGCAAGTAGAAGAGGGCATGCTAGGAATACTGGACATAAAAAAGGTGAGAGAACCTAGTTATAAAGAATATGATGGTAAAGAAATTTGTATCGCAGGTAATGAGTATACGTGGATTCAGTATTTCATAAAAGGGAAAAACTTTGCGATTACAGCTATGTTAGATAATAAGGGGAATTTAGTACAATATTATATTGATGTGACGAAAGAATACGAAATAGACGACCGGGGTTTACCGTATTTTGATGATTTATATTTAGATGTAGTTCTATTGCCGAATGGTAAGATGTATGTATTGGATGAAGATGAGTTAGAGGACGCTTATAAAAATAGTGATGTTACAAAGGAAGAATATGAATTAGCCTGGCAAACAACGAAATGGATCATGGAAGCGATAAACAATAGTGAATTTTATTGGATTTCAATATTAGATAAAGAAATCGAAAAGTTAAAATGATTGGTGTATTCATATTTTTGTATAATTACCAAAAAAATCTATACAAAAAATAATTGACTTTTGTTTTGTAAGCGAGTAAAGTTAGGGAAGAAATTATTATTAAAAAATAAATATGAAACCTTCTTATAAAGAGAGGCGGAGGGACTGGCCCTACGATGCCTCGGCAGCGGACTCGATTTTAGAGTGCTGTGCCAAATCCAGCAAGCATGTGCTTGAAAGATGAGAAGAGCGTTCCTTATAGATGTATAAGACCTCTTCTCGTTGGAAGAGGTCTTTTGTTATTCATTAGAAAAAAGGTTGAAACTAGGGAGAGATGGTACTTTGAAAGAAACGAGAGGAAATGGTTTAGCTTTATTACCACTTGGGATATTTTTAGCGCTATTTATTGGTTCTGGAATTATTACGGGTGATTTCTATAAATTGCCGATACTTGTAGCGATTTCAATTGCTGTAGGAATTGCTTTGGTGATGAATCGTAAAGAAAGTTTTAATGTGAAAGTAGAAAGATTCGCTAAAGGTGCAGGAAATCCGGATATTATGATTATGGTATTAATTTTTGTACTTGCAGGTGCATTTTCTGAAACAGCAAAAGGAATGGGCGGAGTAGACTCAACTGTTAATTTAGCGTTAACTATTTTGCCACCAGGATTTATCGTAGCTGGAATTTTTGTTATAGGTGCATTTATTTCATTAGCGATGGGAACTTCAATGGGAACAATTGCAGCGTTAGCACCGATTGCTGTAGGTATTAGTGGACAAACTGATATCTCAATTGCACTTACGATGGCTACTGTTGTTGGTGGAGCGATGTTTGGTGATAATTTATCATTTATTTCAGATACAACAATCGCAGCTGTTCGTTCGCAAGGAACAGAAATGAAAGATAAGTTTAAAACGAACTTTTTAATTGTATTGCCAGCTGCTATTATTACAATTGTACTATTAGTAATAATTACTTCAGGAAGTGATACGCAGGTTAAAGCTCATAGTTTTGATTGGATAAAGATTTTACCGTATGCAGGAGTACTTATTACCGCGCTACTTGGCTGGAATGTACTTATTGTGTTAACTGGTGGAACTGTATTATCTGGCGCTATCGGTCTTATAGATGGAAGTTACACGTTGGAGAGTTTCTTTAAAAGTGTAACGACTGGAATGGGCGGTATGATGGAGTTAGTATTACTTGCTATTTTAATCGGTGGTATGGTTGAACTAATTCAATATAATGGTGGGATTCAATATTTAATGAATCTTTTAACGCGTAATATTCGTTCGAAAAAAGGCGCAGAGTTCGGTATTGCTGGTTTAGTGAGTATGACGAATATGTGTACAGCGAATAATACGATTTCAATTATCTTTACAGGTCCGCTTGCGAAAAACATTGCAGATCAATATGAAATTGATCCCCGTAAATCAGCAAGTGTATTAGACCTTTTCTCATGTTGTGTGCAAGGATTAATTCCGTATGGTGCTCAAATGTTAACTGCGGCAGGGTTTGCTGCTTTATCTCCGATTGAACTGTTACCGTATGCATTTTATCCAATTTTAGTTGGGGTATGTGGAATTGTTTCGATTTTGATTGGATTTCCGAAGTTTTCGAAAGTGGCGGAGAAAAAAGAGTATCATAAAACAGCATAATTTAATATAAATGATAACTTTAGTAATTGAAACCGTGCAGAGAATATTCTCTGCACGGTTTTTTTACGTGTGAAAAAGAGTGAATTATCCTATTCCATCTTATGTTTTTTACAGAAGGCTGAATGCATATCGGTCTTAAGTCTGAGTTGAAAACGGTTCTTAAGCTCGTTATGGAAAAATGAAAAAATAGTTAAGATAAGAGTATCAAATCGAAGGGAGGCAAGCACAAGATGAAACAATTTCTAGCGTTTATCGCGGCCGGTATTTTGGCTTTAATTGCTCTTGGTAGTCTTGCTGGTATTGTAGGATTCGCAATCGGAGCAGGAGTTGTGTACTGGAGCTATAAATCATTTGTGCGAGCTAAATCATTTTTTGGAAAGCTAGCTTGGGGCATTGTTGGTTTAATCGGTTTATCCATTGCACTTTCTCATTCACCAGCATTAATTGGTATCGCTGCATTGGTAGTTTTGTACTACGGATACCGTGAATGGAAAAAAGAAAAAGATGTAGTTGTTGATTCAGCTTCAGAAAGTTCTAAACCATATAGCAACTTTGAAGATGAGTGGAACAAATTAATGAAAAACTAAAACAATAAACCAATAAAACAATAAATTATAAATAAAGTAGAAGAGAGGAAGATTTATAATGAAACAATCTTTATTCGGACGTGTACGCGATGCAATTTTAGCTGATTTTCATAATGTGTTAGATGAGAAAGAAAGAAAAAATCCAATTGCAATGTTAAACCAATATTTACGCGATAGTGAGCGTGAAATAACAAAAATTGAGAAGTTAATTCAGCGTCATAAAACATTAAAATCTAACTTCGCTCGTGAGCTTGAGCAAGCACGCTATTTTGTTAACAAAAGATCAAAGCAAGCTATCATTGCTCAAGAAGCAGGCGAATTACAACTGCATGAACGTGCATTAGAAGAAGTGGCGTATTATGAAGGGCAAGTAACTCGCTTAGAAGAAATGTATGCTGGTGTTGTAGAGCAAATTGATGAGTTAGAGCGTCGTCTTTCAGAAATGAAAAATAAATTAAAAGAAATGAACGCAAAGCGTATGGAATTAATGGCTCGTGAAAATATGGCGCATGCAAACCGCCGTATGAATACTGCTATTCATAAAATGGATGAAAATAATCCGTTCTTACGATTCGAAGAAATTGAAGATCACATTCGTGACATAGAGCTTCGTATAAATGAAGAGCATGAGCGTGATACATTTGATATGAAAATTGCAAAACTTGAGCGTGAAATGAAAGAGAAAAATGAAGTATCGTTAACGAAAGAAGTAACAAAATAATTGTAGTATATTATAAAACAGGCTTATGATATAGTGATAGGAGAAAAGGTGTTGGAAAGCAATGCCTTTTCTTCTATGTATATGTGACAAGGAGGGGGGAGCTGAAATGAAGAAGCGCTTTTCAAAAACACAATTAATGGGGATGCTCCTCATCATATTTGGATTCGGTCTATTTCTTGATATGATACTTGGACATTTTGAACCAGGTGGTCTAATTTTTGCATTTATTATGCTTATGTTTGGAAGACATTATCGAAAGAAGAATCGTTACGTAAGAGGGAATGTATTTTTATTTGTCGGTGGTATAGTATTCTTATTCTTCTTATTTTCATCAGCAGCGTTTGTACTTGTCGTATTTGCTTGTTTAGCTTTAATTGGTTATCAACTGATTCAACAAGGACATCAGCAAAAAGTAATGAAAGTTGAAATTAAAGAAAAGGGATATATAGATGAAGAAAAACAAATATATCGTACAGAACCGTATATAAAAAATATGTTCGTAGGTAATGTACGAATGATGGATCATATTTATGAACTTGAAGATATTAATGTCCAATATGGTGCTTGTGATGTCGAGATTGATTTAACAACTGCTATGATTCCGGAGGGGGAAACGGTAATTGTTATTCGAGGTGTCGTTGGTAACATTCGTTTATATGTACCGTATGATATTGAATTGTCTTTAAATCATTCTGTAATTGTTGGGCGAGTACTCCTGCCAGGGCATGAAGAAACAGGTTTTAATCGTAATGTTACATTTAGAACAGAACAGTATAAAGAAGCTCCTCGTCGTATAAAAATCATTTCTTCACTTGTAGTAGGTGATACGGAAGTGAGGAAAGTATAATGAAAAAACAAAAAAATATTTCGTGGATGTATATTCGTTATTCGATGTTATCCTCAGTGAGTATCGCACTTATTTGTACAATTGTGTATGTATGGAAAAGCGAGCAACAAGTTTATGATTTATTATGGGAAGAATCCATCGCTTCTGTTCCAATTGGCTTGTTTATTATGAGCACAAGTCTCCTTATCGGGGGGATTATAGGATATGCAATCGGCTATTATATTGAGCAGCGTATACAAGGATTAAATACGTTTCTATTTGAAGTAGAACGAGGGAATTTTCCGAACGATGTTTCATTTACTGCGGATGATGAATTCCATGAAGTGGAACGAAAAGTAATCGGCCTTGCTCGTCGATTAGAGGAGCAAGCGGGATTATTTCAAAAAGTAACGAATGAACGAGCCCATTGGAATGAAGAGATGAGGCAAGAGGCAATTTCTCAAGAAAGGCATAGATTAGCAAGGGAACTGCATGATTCAGTAAGTCAGCAGCTTTTTGCAATGTCGATGATGATGTCAGCCATTAATGAACAAGTAGCTGAAATTCCAGACACGACAAAAAAACAATTACAACTTGTTGAAAATATGGTCGTAAATGCACAATCAGAAATGAGAGCATTGCTCTTACATCTACGCCCAGTACAGTTAGAAGGTAAGAAGTTAACAGAGGGTATAGAAGAATTATTAACAGAACTGTCTAGAAAGCAACATATGAAAATTGAATGGTTAATTGAGCCAATTGAATTAAAAAAAGGTGTAGAAGATCATTTATTCCGTATTGTACAAGAAGCTCTATCAAACACGTTACGACATGCGAAGGCAAAGAAAACGGAAGTACGTCTTCGTAAAATAGATCAATATGCGATTTTAAAAATTATTGATGACGGTGTGGGCTTTGAAGTGGGAGTGAATAAAGCGGGTTCATACGGTTTACGATCAATGCAAGAGCGTGTTCATGAAATTGGTGGAACGTTAAAAGTACTTAGCTTTCCGGCAAAAGGTACGCAAATTGAAGTGAAAGTGCCAATTATGATTGAGAAAGGGGGAGAATCATGATAAAAGTATTACTAGTTGATGATCATGAAATGGTTCGAATGGGAGTATCAGCATATTTATCAACGCAGCCAGATATTGAAGTAGTTGGTGAAGCTGAAAATGGAAGAAAAGGTTCAGAGCTAGCGTTGCAATTAAGACCAGATATTATTTTAATGGATCTTGTTATGGATGAAATGGACGGGGTTGAAGCGACACGTGCTATTATTCAAGAATGGCCAGAAGCGAAAATTGTAGTTGTAACGAGCTTTTTAGATGATGAAAAGCTATATCCTGTTATCGAGGCAGGAGCGACAAGTTATTTATTAAAAACATCCCGAGCAAGTGATATTGCAGACGCTGTAAGAGCTACTTATGATGGAGAAACGGTATTAGAGCCGAAAGTTACTGGCAAAATGATGTCTCGTATGCGCCAGAAAAAAGAACAACCTTTACATGAGGAGTTAACAGAAAGAGAGTCTGAAATTTTGTTATTAATTGCAGAGGGGAAAAGTAATCAAGAGATTGCAGATGAGTTATTTATTGCCCTCAAAACAGTAAAGACACATGTGAGTAATATATTAAATAAGCTAAATGTAAGTGATCGTACACAGGCGGTTATTTATGCATTTAGACATCAATTAACGAAATGATAAAGTGAAACTTTAATCAGTGGGGGGTTATTCCTACTGATTATTAGCCTTCACCAATCGGGCTTTTACGGGCAGTTATCTCCCGCTTACCTTCCTCGTATTCGCTGAATTTTGAGGGGGGAGTCTTACTGCCCGTTAATGCGGGGGAAAGTGAAATTTTAATCAGCGGGGGAGATTCCTCGCTGATTATTAGCTTGCATCAATTTGGATTTGGCAGTAAAATCGTTGCATCTTTTTATTGACGATAAATAATGTAAGCGTTATCATTAAGTTGTTAACAGTACATACAGAGGGGAGAATGTATATGTTAGTTCAAACTATATTCGGAATGGATAAGTCTAAAAAATTAGGGGACTATGTGAACGCATTACAAGCGCTTTGTGAACAATATAATGTTGAAACAGATAAAATTGCAATTATTGAGGCGACAGAAGAGTATTATTTATTTTTAGTAAAGCAAGAAGATTGCTATGATGTTGTCAAAGTAGAAACAGTTGATACAAATATTGAATATTATACGAAAGCGTATAAAATAAGCAGTTTTAATCATACTGCGTATCAAATGTAAAAAAACTCCCTTTCGGGAGTTTTTTTAGGATGCTTTTGCTTCGCTGGATTCGGTTAGTAGGGGAACTTTTTTCGCACCGCTTAGCTTAGCGATAGTAAGGCCGATAAGAGCTCCGGCTAATGCTGGTACTAGCCAGCCTATTCCTTCATTATATAAAGGGATAAATTCAAAATAGGGTGTGATAAATGAAACTGGAATACCGCCTTGTTTTAATCCGTCAAATACGCTCACAACTGCTGCCCCGAATAAAGCACCTACATAAACAGATCGATAACCGCCGAAATATTTATGTAGTAACGATAGGAGAACGAGTACAATCGCAATTGGATATACAACAAGTAGAATTGGAACAGAGATGGCGATAATTTTTGTTAAACCTAAGTTAGCAACTAGTAACCCTAATGCGCAAATGATACTCGCGAATGCTTTATATGAGAATGTAGTCAATAATGTTGCGAAATATTGACTGCATGCAGATACGAGTCCAACGCATGTCGTTAAGCAAGCGAGTGTAACGATAAGAGACAATAGAAGAAGACCATATGGACCGAATAGTTGTTGTACGATAACAGTAAGTAGCTGTCCACCATTTTTTGCGTATCCGAGAGAGACGCTAGTCGCACCGAGCCAGCCAAGTGCACCATATACAAGTACGAGTCCGGTAGCAGCAATAAATCCTGCTTTTGCTGTTGCAATGGCAATGGTTTTACGATCATTCACACCTTTAGAGCGAATGGCATTTACAACGATAATCCCAAATGCAAGTGCTGAAATAGTATCCATCGTTAAATATCCTTCCATAAAACCTTTGAAGATTGGGGAAGTTTGATATTCTTGCATTGCTTGTCCGGATTGTCCAAGTGGTGTAAATACACTTTTAACAAACAATAAGAAAATAGAGAGTAATAAAATAGGTGTTAATATATTTCCGATACGGTCAACAAGTTTAGATGGATTTAAACTAAGCCAAAATACGATAGCAAAGAAGATGACTGTGTATAAAAATAACGCTAGGCTACTAGAGCGAATTGTTTCTGGTAAGAAAGAACTAACACCCATTTCGTAGGCGACGTTAGCGACGCGCGGAATCCCCATAGATGGACCGATTGCAATATATACAACTACGGTAAAGAAAATTCCGAATAATGGGTGAACATGACTTGCAAGTTGTTGCATACCGTTTCCTGATAAAGAAATTGCAATAACAGTTAATAAAGGTAAGCCGACTCCTGTTAGTAAAAATCCAATCATTGCAGGCCAAAAGTTTTCACCTGCATTTTGTCCAAGCATGGGAGGGAAAATTAAATTACCTGCCCCAAAAAATAAAGAAAATAGCATAAGACCTGTGAAAAAAATATGTTTTTTTGATACAGTGTTCATTGTTTTTTTCCTCCTTTTTTAAAATTCATTTGTAAGAACACAAAAAACTCGCCCCTAAAGAAAGGGACGAGTTATATTTACCCGCGATACCACCCTAATTTATACATGTAGAAATAAATCTATATGTATACGGCTTTGCAACGTACAACATGATACGTGTTCCTTGTAACGGGGGACAGCCGGTAAGAACTTACTGTAACATTCGGTTCTACTTCTCGGAGATGATTTTCGGCTACGCACTGAACGTTGGCTTTCAGCAAATCGCCAACTCTCTGGGGAACAGTCCTATAACGTACTCGTTCTCGTCAATGAATTTTAGTTCAAGTATTCTGACAGTATTGTTGCATGTTTTTTTTTGAAAGTCAATATGTTTTTTGAAAGATATATTTATATGCGGAAATATCAAAGATGATATTTGTTATTGTGAAGGAAATGATGAAGTGTAAAACGGGGGTGAATAGTTGTAGAGAATTGTAAAATTTGTAGAGAAAGTTGATATTTATAGGAGTAAAGAAGGTATTAATAGAATTTACAGAGAATAATAAAACAATCCACTTGCTGGAAAGAACAAACCAAAAGAGGTGACTGAAATGCTTGCGATGGGAGTATTATTTGGCATTATTGCTATAATTGGTTTTATGTGGTTATATTATTCGCGTTCGTTTAAACAAGCAGAAGTTTTACTCTTTCAAAAAGGTAGTTTGTTGACAAATCAGTCTAGATATTTAGTATGTCCGAAGTGTGGGAGTGCACAGGCCAGAAGTGGAGGATATCAAGAGTGTTGCAAAATTAGATTATGAAAGAAGGAAGCCTCACATTCATTTGTGAGGCTTCCTTCCTTACAATTTCCTGCCGCTCCAAATTGTCCACCGATCTCTTTCAATAATAGGAGAGATGTTTTGTAATGCGATTTGGATATGATGTAGAAGTTGAGCAAGCTCATGATCTGTTAATTCGTATAGAATGGATCGTCCGGTTCGAGGAGATAAGTCTTGTAGTAATGCTTCTACAGAATCGTGTATTTTTCGTACTTCCCATTGTGTTTGCGAAGGGAACACGTGAAGAGAATGCTTTTGTAATTCTTGCTGTATAGTAGCAGTTTTTGGTCTTCTTTTTGATTCGATTTCAATGAGTTTTGGAAATACCGAGAAAAAATATCCGCGAATGTGTTCAGGGCTTCCTGGAATTGTACAATCTTCAATGGTTCGATCTTGTAAAATAAGTACACCGTTTTTCTTTAATATACGAGAAGCTTCACGTAAAAATGTAGGAATGTCTTGTAAATGATGAATAACTGCGCGCGAAATAACTATGTCGAATGTTTCATTAGGATATGGGATGCTATGTGCATCACCGTGAATGAATGAAATGTTTGGGAAGCCGCTACAATTTTCTTTTGCGGCTTGTAATATCTCTTTTGAAAAATCAAGTCCAACAACATTTTTGGCTCCCATAAAAGCAAGTTCTTTCGTGTAAATACCACCGCCGCAGCCTATGTCAATTATTTGTTTGTTTTGTATATCTGTAATGTTTTTTATCATTTCCTCCCAAGAAACATGGGCATTTCTAGTTGCATATGTGTACTTATTATTTGCATCATGAAAATTAATGGACATTGTAAAATCCTCCCTTCAGTGTATAGTATAGCTTATTTAATATGATCTCATGTTTTTGTTTCTTATATGAAGGTTATAAGGATTTCTTATTAGAAAAGAGGGATTGAGTTGAAAGTGAAGTATGTAATGGTTTTATGTGTGATTTTATTAGCATCGTGTGGTCAAGCAGAGCAAAAGAAAGAAACGAAACAAGTAGAGGAGACGGTGAATGAAGTGGAAGAAACAATAGGGATAACTGTTATACAAAAAAAACATAAAGAGAAAAAGTTACAGGAGTCAGAAGTTAAGGCCGTAATAGATATTATAAATAATGCGGAAAAACAAGAAATAACAGGTAGCTTTGGTGAACCTGAATATGAAATACAAATTAGTAGAGATGGGAAAAAAGAAACGTATTATGCATGGTTAAGAGGAGAAGATCGACGAGGGTGGCTACAATATAAGAAGGCTATGTACATGTTGAACGAAAAAGATACGGAAAAACTTTTGTCTATATTTCCAAAGATTCTAGAACAAAAAGAAGATGAGATACAGGTTGATCCTTTAACAGAAGTAACGAAAAAAGATTTGCAGATTACAGCGTTTCATATTAAGGCAGGGGATCAAAAAATGAATTATAAGGTACGTTATACAATTTCGCAATCACTTTACAACAAGTTAGCAAAGGAACAAGAATATTATTTGCAATTGATTTTCCCGGAAAAGGTTCAAAAATTAATTGGAGCAAAAGAGAGTGAAATGATTTCAGGTGAAAAAGTAAAGGAAGGATATAAACAGTATGAATTGAATGTTACTGTTCCGATGAAAGATGCTTCATTATCACAATTAAAAGCATTAGAAACATATTATGAAAATTATGATTTGAAAATATTAAATAATAAAAAAGAAAAAATAGGCGTTTTTCAAAATATCATTCAAATTGTTAAAGAGTATGGTGAAAAAATGGATTTACAAAGATAAAGTGAATAGGAAAGTCTATATGGACTTTCCTAGGAAATGATAATAGAGAGGGGAGAGAATCCCCTCTCTATTACTTTGCTTTTGCAGATGGCTCATTTATGGATTTTCGTGTAATAAGAAATGAAATCATAAGAGCGGATAGAATAATAAGAGCGATGAATAAGTGATTTGGCAACCAATCTAATAATAATAGGTAGCTAACGGTATAAAAAATAAGAGTTGAGGCTAAGAAAGAGAGAGCACCTATAATGAGAGACTGTAATTTCATTTGTATCTACCTCCTTTCATTTGTATTTTTGTCTAAAAATGGATGATATAAACATTATTTCTAAGAAAAGAAAAAAATGTGTCATAATAGAGAGTAGAATAAACTGAAATGGGTGCATATAGCTCATTTCAATAAGATAAAGGAGAGGGACATGAGAAATAATAAAAAAGGATTATGGGGAATTATTGTTGCAATAGGGTTGTTTTTACTATCTAAGCTAAAGTGGGTATTCGCAATCTTTAAATTAGCAAAGTTTTCAACTGTATTTAGTATGTTTCTATCACTTGGTGCATACGCAGTTATATATGGTTGGAAATTTGGAGTAGCACTTGTTTATTTGTTATTTGTTCATGAAATGGGTCATTTATGGGCGGCAAGAAGAAAAGGGATACCTACATCACCGGCAATCTTCATTCCATTTATGGGGGCTCTTATTGGAATGAAAGAGATGCCGAAAAACGCAAAAGATGAAGCGTATATTGCTTATATGGGGCCTCTTTTCGGATTACTTTCATTTTTACCAGCTATTCCACTTTATATGATCACAAAAGAGCCGTTTTGGGCACTTGTTATTTTGCTTGGAAGTATGATTAATTTCTTTAATTTAATTCCCGTTTCACCGCTAGATGGTGGCCGAATTATTTCAGTGGTAAGTACGAAAATTTGGGGAGCAGGGCTTGTTTTATTGCTAGGCTATTCAATTTACTTTAAAAGTATTTTGGGAGGATTTATTTTCATTATCGGCTGTATGGAACTATATAGAGTAATAAAGAGAGATGAGCCGATTAAAGAATTAGGTTATAGAATTGATGGAATGAAAGAATATGTTGCTAAGCTTGAAGAGGAACTAAAAGAAACTGGTGCTGTGCATCGGACTATATACATGATGCATCATGAGATGAATGTATTAAGACAAAGAGAGCATGAAAAAGAATTAAAAACAGGGGAACTTCAAAGAATGGAAGTGCTAGAGCATCTTTTTCCGAAGTTTGAGCCGCTAGATTATGTTCCATATGAGGATGAAAAAGACGAGTATACAATTCACATCAGAGAGGCATTTGAAGTAGCGGAAAGACAATTAAATGAATGGGAAAAAGAAAAAGTACAAAAAGAAAACTATTATAAAGTTGATGCGAAAACGAAATGGACAGTATTCGCTTGTTATATCGGATTAATAGCTATACTTGGTTATACAGCTTATGAAGGTTATATTGTTTTACAGGAGCATTTGCCGAGGCGAAATGTGTAGAAAAATAGTGTCGAAATGATAGGAAGAATTTAAACAGGAATTGTATTTCTACGAGCGAATGATACAAGTGAAACACTCTATTGTAATATTCATAGTAGAAAAGGAGTTCTGTATATGAGGAAATTGCTAAGTGTGTTCAGCATTATAATCGTGATGATCATTGCGAGTTATAGTCTTATGAAAGTGCTATTACATTATGCGAATAAGCCCGCTGGGGTAAATACAATAGCTCAAATAGAAGCGGTACAAGAAGAGACAAAAGTGCTTGATTTTATTCGTACGACACATGAAAGTTATAATAATTTCTTAAATTATGGTAAGGCAGAGAATTATACAGACGGGGACTGGAACTATTTAAAGAAATGGTTTCAAGAACAAGAATCATCTTTAAAAAACATACATACAGAAATAAAAAATGAAAAGATCAAACGTGATGTAAATAGAAGTTATGAAATTGTAAAAAAAGGTGTGGAGCTTCAAAATATTGAGTATGTAGTTTATGCCCATCGTGTATACCATGACTTAGATATTATCGTAAATAAATATAGAGGTGAAACGAATATCTGGGGGTATACAGAATTTGGAGATGGGAAATATATAAGGGGAATTGAACAAGCAATACAGTCCAAATAATAAGCTAGCTAGCATTCTAGTTGGCTTATTTTCTTTTTGTAAGTGCAATGTTCATATATTTTTCACAAAAACACCGTGTTAATAGTGATTAAAATCACAATGTGTATAATACAATTCAGTTAAACTAAAAACAGTTAAGGAAATAGAGGAGTGGGATACAATGTTAAGTGCAAAAACAATTGAAATCGTAAAATCAACAGTACCATTATTACAAGAAAAAGGCGTTGAAATTACAACGAGATTTTATCAAATTTTATTTGAGGAACATCCGGAGTTATTGAATATTTTCAACCACACGAATCAGAAAAAGGGAAGACAACAACAAGCGTTAGCAAATGCTGTTTATGCAGCTGCGATGTACATTGATAATTTAGAAGCAATTATTCCAGTTGTAAAACAAATTGGTCATAAGCATAGAAGTTTAGGTATTAAAGCGGAACATTATCCGATTGTGGGTACATGTTTACTACGAGCGATTAAAGAGGTCGCAGGTGCACCTGATGAAGTTTTAAATGCATGGGGAGAAGCGTATGGAGTGATTGCTGATGCATTCATTAGCATTGAAGCAGAGATGTATGAAGAGGCTGCACATAAAGAAGGTGGATGGAAAGATTTCCGAAACTTTGTAGTTGTTAAAAAAGTGAAAGAAAGTGACGTTATTACATCATTTTATTTAAAACCTGAAGATGGCGGGAAAGTTTCTTCATTCATCCCAGGACAATATGTAACAATTCAAATAAATATTAAAGGTGAAACATATACACATAATCGTCAATATAGCTTATCTGATGCTCCTGGAAAAGAATATTATCGTATTAGTGTAAAAAAAGAAGAAGGTGTAGATACACCAGGTGGTAAAGTATCTAATTACTTACATGATCATGTAGGGGAAGGAGATATTCTGCCAGTAAGTGCACCAGCGGGAGATTTCGTATTAAATATGGATTCAACATTACCAGTTGTACTAATTAGTGGTGGAGTAGGTATTACACCGATGATGAGTATGCTAAATACGCTAATTGAACAAGACTCAAAACGTAATGTATATTTTGTTCATGCAGCGATAAATAGTACTACACATGCGATGAAAGAACACGTTAAGGCAGTAGACAATGAATACGAACAAGTTAAAGCATACACTTGCTATTCTGCGCCGACTGAAAAAGATTTGGAAATGAAAAACTTTGATAAAGAAGGATTCATTGAAGGTGAATGGTTACAAACTATTATTCCGACAACTGAAGCAGAATTTTATTTCTGTGGTCCAGTGCCATTTATGAAGCATATAAATACTGCACTAATTGATTTAGGTGTGAAACAAGAGCATATTCATTATGAATTTTTTGGTCCAGCAGCAAGCTTACAATAGGCTGAGCTTGAATAAGCAAAAAACGAGGTATTATTTTACCTCGTTTTTAATTTGTTCTCTTAACAGCCGATTTACTGTTTCACGGCGTATACCTATCAGTTGACCAATTTCAGTTTGCGTTAATATTTCATATATAGGAATGTCACCTAAATATAGTGTGAACCACTCTTGTAAACGATGAAGACGTTCTTTCGGAGAGACAGTTGACAATTGGTCAATCCGCTGTTGCATCATTCTTAGTTTCGATTGTAATTGCATAGCGATGTCGGCATATGATTTAGGGTTTGCTTGAAGTCTATCGTACCATTCGCTACTAGTAATCGGTTCAACTTCTGTTTTTATTAAAGCAATAGCGGTACCGTGATATTCCTTCGGTGAAATTAAAGAATGGTGAGGTATCGTTTCACCTGGAACGATAATGTTGAATAGAAATGGTGTTCCGTCTTCTTCTAGCCGAACCACTTTTAATAAACCTGTTTTTATAAAATATAAAGGACCATCCTCGCCTTGACGGAATAGTACATCTCCTTTGTGTAGAATCAATGTTAGCCCCCCATTTAAACATTTCTAATTCTTCTATTTTAGCGTATATGTATAAAGATAATATGCTATTTGAACAGCAATTTCATTGACGAAATGTATGCTATTACAGTAGTATACTATTTAGTGTGTAATAGTACTAGCAATGAATACGCTGTAGGGGGTTTAGTATATTGTTAGATGCGATGAAGATGACGGATGTGAGAATACCAGCGAATGCTATCATTCATGTAGAAGAGATGAAAGGTGGAGTCGTTCTATCCGTTGAAATAGACGGCCAAATTATTTATACGATGGCCTATGATGAAGAAACAGATAGTTATGCTGAATTATATGATCGAAACGATAAGAGGGCGTGCCAAGTACATGAAGACTTTATGGGATGGTCACTTCTTCACTAAAAAGATGTCAATATGACATCTTTTTTTATTGAATCGATAGATTATACAAGGAAATGAAATAAAAGGATAAAATTTGTAATAAATGATTTTGCATTGTTAGCACTTTGTAACTGCATGCGAACTGTTTTTTCGCTATCATAAAGATAACAGTCGCAGCTATAGGAGTGATCAACTTGAAGAAGGTACATATTTCAAATTTTATGCTATTAAGTGTTTGTTTAGTTTTATTTGTTCTCCTAGGAGCTTTTTTATATTCATGTGTATAAAAAAACGCATTCTAGAAAGAACGCGTTATAAAAGTGAAGTAATGATTAATCTAGTTCCAAGAATTATTAATGTGATACGTAATAAATTAATTACGGCATTACCGCTTAATTTTGTATTAATATAAGCCCCGATTTTTCCGCCAATCCATGCACCAGGAATAAGAATTAATGCATAAGTCCAGCTAACATTTCCAAGAGAGATGTGAGTTGCAGAACTTACAATTGCTGATAAAAATACGATAAACATCGAAGTTGCCACAGCAATGTGTGCTGGGAATGCAAAAAGAAGCATCATCGCTGGAACAAGTAAGGCACCGCCACCAATTCCAAATAATCCAGATATAAACCCAACTATAAAGGCGATAAAGATAGCAAGAAACGGTGGGAATTGATAGTGTACAGTATTTCCTTTGTTATCTGTAAAAGACCGCTTAATGACAGACATATTTGATAAGGAAAGAGGTTTTAATTTGTCTCGTAGCATAAGAAGAATGGATACGAAAATAAGGAAAATCCCAAAATATAAAGAAAATGTATCTTGGTTTAAAAATTTATTTGCCCATGATCCGATAATACCACCAGGGCCACTCCCGATAAATAAAATAAGTCCACTTTTATAATCCACCCGTTTATGTTTCATATACGTAAGGGTAGAAGCCAGTCCTGTAAAAACGACTGTTACCATAGAAGTTCCTACTGCGAGTTGTGGTGATAAACTGTGTAATCCAATTAATAACGGAACGATAATAATTCCGCCCCCAAGCCCTACTAGGCTCCCAACGGTCCCAGCGATTAATCCGATGAAAAGTAACATGATGTATTCCAAAATTGCCAACTCCTCTATATAACTTATCCATCAATCATTATACACGCTTTTTAATAAGAAATAGGCTTGTTCACAAAAAAGTCGTCTTCCTAGAAAAATAAGGAAGACGACTTTTGATTAAAAGATTAAGTGTAATAAGTAGTAAAATAACGCAGCTAATGAAGCTGAAATAGGAAGTGTAATAACCCAAGTAATTAACATGCGTTTTGCAGTTCCCCATTTTACACCTTTCACACGATGAGAAGCACCAACCCCTAAAATAGAAGAAGAGATAACGTGCGTTGTACTAACTGGCAAGTGAATGAATGTTGCACCGAAAATAACAAGTGATGATGATAAATCAGCAGCTACACCATTTACAGGACGAATTTTCATAATTTGTCCACCGACAGTTTTAATAATTTTCCATCCACCGACAGAAGTACCAAGACCCATTGCAATTGCACAAGATAATTGTACCCAGAACGGGATGTCGCTAGAAGTATGATAGTTATTGGCCATAAGAGCCATCGTAATGATTCCCATTGCTTTTTGTGCATCATTTGTACCATGTGTATAAGCTTGTAATGCTGCAGTGAAAATCTGGAATATACGGAAGTTTTTATTCGTTTTCGTTAAGTTAAAGTTTTTAAAGACTACTTTAAAAATACTGTATACGATATAACCAATAACAAAAGCGATAATCGGTGAAATGATTAAAGCTTCAAGAATTTTAATGAATCCTTTAAGGTTTAATGAACTAATACCAGCAGCAGCAATAGCTGCACCTGCGATTGAGCCAATAATTGCATGCGAAGAACTACTTGGGATACCGTAGTACCAAGTAATTAAGTTCCAAGCTATCGCCGCAAGTAAAGCAGCTAAAATTACCAGAGAACCATTTTGTAAAGCAAATGGGTCAACAATATCTTTTGTAATCGTTTTTGCTACACCTGTAAATGTCATTGCACCTAAAAAGTTCATAATAGCTGCCATAATAATTGCATGTCTAGGCTTTAGAGCTTTCGTTGAAACAGCCGTTGCAATAGCGTTTGCTGTATCGTGAAATCCATTGATAAAGTCAAAAGCTAAAGCGCAAATGACTACTAAAACGGTCAGTATCAAGAGTGTATCCATGATCAAACTCCTTACGCGTTCTTCATAATAATTGTTTCTAATACGTTTGCAACGCTTTGGCAGCTATCAGCTACTTCTTCAAGCTCTTCGTAAATCTCTTTGTATTGAATAATCTTAATCGGATCTTTTTCACGAGAGAATAAGTGTTTAATCGCATGACGACGAATATCATCGCATTGTGATTCGTAATCCTTAATCTTAATCGCGTTCGTACGAATGTCGACCAACTTCTTTTTAGACAGTAGTTCAACAGAGTTTGCAATTTCAATTGCACATTGATTAATTGCTTCTACGAATTTAATCATGTATTCATCAGCTTCTGTAATAGAATACATTTCGAACAGACCAGCACTGTGATCTAATCCGTCTAATACATCATCCATACTCATTGCAAGTTGTAGGATGTCCTCACGTTCAATAGGAGTAATAAACGCTTTGTTTAGCTCCATAATGATTTCGTGAATAAATGAGTCACCTTTTGACTCATATTCTTTCATGCGCATAGAAAACTCTTTTAAATCGCTAGCATTTTTAATTTTATACTCCACGAAAAATTGCGCGCCTTCTTTTAAATTTTCAGAAACATTCATTAACATTTCAGAAAATTTATCTTTTTTTGATTTAAAGACCATTATTAGTTACCCCCACAAAAGTAATATATGTAAAATATATTGGCTAGTCAATTCTAACAAAAAACTGTCGTTTTTTAAAACATTTTATCGAAAAGTTTACAAAAACTTAACATAACTCTCATTGTTGTATTAATAATATTAATAATCGATATTGAATATCTTACTTGTAGAATGTCCTTTTCTTGCAAAAAGTATGAATGTGAAAGAAAAGCTTTACACTATAGGAAGGACTACGTTATTATAATAAATTTAAAAGGAGGTATATTCTTCCTTTTGAAAAGAAGAGTGTAAACAAACGAAGGAAGTGAACGAATGAAATTGAAGAACACTCACTTTAAAAAAACGCTTGAGTGGTTTAATAAGAGGAAGAAACTACGCAATTCATTAATTGTATTGGGCAGTTTACTCGTCACTCTATTTATTGCTATAAATATAATAATTTCCATTCAAGACATATCTGAATTAAAACAAGCTGTTCCGCAACCGACTTTAATTTACGATGCAAACAATGAAGTTGCGACTAAATTGGCTTCTTCCAAAACAGAAGGCGTAAAAAGGAAAGATATTCCTAACATTATGGTTCAGGCAATTGTTGCAGTAGAAGATAAGGAGTTTTTTAACCATCACGGTATTTACTATAGTGGAATTATAAGTGCGGTTTTTAAAAATATTACAGCAGGAGAAGTTGTAGCAGGGGGAAGTACAATTACACAACAACTTGCGAAAAATGTATTTTTGACACAAGACCGCACGTTCTCACGTAAAATAAAAGAATATTTTCTAACTAAAAAAATAGAACGTACTTATACAAAAGATGAAATTATTGAAATGTATATGAATCAAATTTATTTTGGTGAAGGGGCTTGGGGTATAAAAAGAGCAGCTAAATCTTATTTTGATAAAGATGTAAAAGATTTATCAATTTCAGAAGCTGCAACGATTGCGGGCTTGATTAAAGCGCCGTCTGCGTATTCGCCTTATAAAAACTTTAATAAATCAATTGAACGACGTAATGTCGTATTAAGTTTAATGAAAGAGCAAGGGTATATTTCTGAAGAACAGTACAATAAAGAAAAAGAGTCCGGTCTTGTATTAAAACGTGGTGTTGATGATAAATACAAAGGTAAATATTCTCAATATGTAGACTATATTGTTAGAGAAGCAATGGACAAGTACGAATTAACACAAAATGAGATTTTAGCAGGTGGTTATCGTATTTATACAGAGCTTGATTCGAAAAAACAACAAGCTGTAGAAGATGTTGTGAATAATGATAACTATTTTAAAGATAGTGGTTCAGATCAGCTCATGCAAACAGGAGTGGTCCTTGTGAATCCAAAAACTGGTGGTGTTCCAGCTTTAGTTGGAGGCAGAGGGCCGTATCAGTTTTTACAATTTAACCATGCTACTCAATTAAAAAGGCAACCAGGTTCAACGTTAAAGCCTCTTGCTGTATATGTACCAGCGTTAGAACAAGGGTATGAAGTATACGATATATTAAAAGATGAACCATTTAGTATTAAAGAATACGAACCGAAAAATAGTGATCTTACCTTCCATGGTAATGTGACAATGTATGAAGCGGTGGCAAAGTCGTATAATGTTTCAGCAGTTTGGCTGTTAGAACAAATAGGATTAGATAAAGGATTGAAATCTTTAGAGAGATTTGGTATTCCAATAGTGCCAGAAGATCGTACGTATCCGATTGCTTTAGGCGGAATGCATGTAGGTACATCTCCATTTGTAATGGCCCAAGCATATAGTACATTTGCAAATGATGGTGTTCAAGTGGAGGCTCATGCAATTAGAGAAATTCAAAACGCTGAAGGTGAAACGATTGGGAAATGGTATAAGAAAGAGACGCGGGTGACGAGTGAAAAAATTGCTCAGAAGATGACATATTTATTAAAAGGTGTTGTCGAAAAGGGAACAGGTGAAAAAGCGAAAGTTAATAATGTTGATACAGCGGGTAAGACAGGTACTACTCAAATTGTAAATGGTCCAAGCAATGGTGCAAAGGATTCATGGTTTGTTGGATATACGCCAGATTTAGTAGGTGCAATTTGGGTAGGATATGATAA
Organism: Bacillus cereus group sp. N31; assembly: GCF_016483245.1. Classification (NCBI taxonomy): domain Bacteria; kingdom Bacillati; phylum Bacillota; class Bacilli; order Caryophanales; family Bacillaceae; genus Bacillus; species Bacillus cereus group sp. N31. The sequence goes on from NZ_JAEHCH010000002.1 coordinate 60,292, forward strand.
AACAGATAGCGAGCATTATGTTCCAGGGGGGAGTCAAATTACGACGACGATGTTCCGGGATATCATGAAAAAAGCAAATGCAAATCCAGCTCAAAAAGCATTCCAGTTATCGCTAATACCAGAGGCTGACTACAAAAAACAATTGCAAACAATCGAAGAGGAAAAACGAAGAAAAGAAGAAGAGAAGAGAAGGAAAGAACAGGAACAACAAAGAAAACAAGAGCAGCAAGAGTGGTTTGATAAAGTGAAAGAGTGGATTCCATCACTTTGGTAAAAGAAGAAAGAGGCGAATAACGAAATCCGCCTCTTTTTCGTATGAAAAATAAAGTGAAACTTCAATCATTAAGGGATGTTTATTCACCGCTAATGATTAGCCCATACCAATTGGGAAATGATATTACTCGTTTAGTATAATGTTCGTACTGCCAGAGGATTGAGAATCATATGTGATAATGATTTTGCCTTTACTAGTAGGTTCGTAAGGTAATTCTTCTTCATAACTACCATTATTTTCATTATGGATAGAAAGCGTGATTTCATCAATTTCTTTATTTATATACTGATCTTTAATCGTTTCAGCAATTTGAAGTAGCGTTTCGTAACTAGAAGCTTTCGTAATAAGCATTCCTTTTATAACCTTTTTTTCATTATTTGCTGCATTGGAATAAGGGATGTTACTTTGTTTTGTATACAAAAGCTTGTATGGAACTGTTTTTCTCTCTGCTTTTGATATAGTGGAATATTTTAGAGTTAAAAAAAATCCTACACATAAAATAATGCATACCATAAGAGCAACCCAGATGCGTATCAGTGACATAACTCTCATTTTCATCCCTCTTTCATATCTTTGACTTCACTATTTATCATACAAAATGAGGATTAAGATAGAGTAAATTTGAGGTAAAGAAACGTAAAGAAGGAGCACTTATCCTCCCAAATAAGTGCTCCTTTCTATATAAAAAGAGAAATTTAATTTACAGTCAAATGATGCATATTATTATAAATACGCTTATTTAGTGAAAATTAGTAAATTCGGAAAACAGATAGTGTCGCTGTTGTATCACCTGTGTTAGGAATAGAAATAGTATTCGCTGTAGGTTGTACAGCGATTGTTGTACCAGCTTGTAAAGTAATGATTGTAGAGAAAGAAACAGCACTACCGATAACGTTAGTTGAAAAATTACGAGTAGGTGGTTGACCATTGAAGGAAATACCGAATCCAAACGGTGAAGAGCCTGGGAAAGTTGTAGACGCTGAGAAATTAATATCATATATGCCTGTTTCTAAAACTGTTAAAGTATCTGCAGTATCGTTGAAAGTGATATTATTTAATTCAAAAACTTGATTGAATTGGATGTTTGTTCCAGGAAATATAGTTTGTACGTTGGAGTTTCCGATGGACGCGATAGGTACAGGAATTGGAGTACACCCGCTGGACCAGTAGCACCTTGAGAGCCTGCTGGCCCTTGAGAGCCCGCCGGTCCTTGGGCACCAGAAGCCCCTTGAGTCCTACTAGCACCTCCTCCAAGGCAATCTGATCCGTATTGAACTAGGAATAGTTTGGATCTCTGTTATGAGTTTAACTAATTTGTCGATAGTACAACAATCTACTTTAAATAACTTAGCAAGCTTTGTAGCTCAACGTACAATGCTCCGCATGAGAAAGGTGTTGTTCTTAAAATAGTTAATAGATTAGCGATAATAGAACTTCCGATTTGTTTTTGTGCCGGAGATAAATCTAAGCAATTGAGGAACTTTTGTAGATTATTTAGGGCATCGATTAGATTATCTATATTATTTTGAGAAGGGGTTTGAAAGACAGCTTGAATAGCTTGACCAAGTGCTTGAAGAAGTCTAACGAATTCTGTAAGTTCGGACTTAGAGATGTTAATATGACTACAGGCTCTGACTTCGCAACAATCATTACCATAAAATACTTTTCCTTTATTTATATTGTTTATCTTTTCATTCCTTTCTTTCATAGAATCAATAGTCGTTACTATATATTAAGATGAGATTTATACTAAATTCGTGATGGACAAACTACTATTTCTAAAAAAATAAGAAGTTTGCCTACCGAGCAAAAACAATTAAGTTATGGAGAAAGATTTATAGAAATTAAAGAAGATTAGTTCAACATAAAAAAGCATGTCAATTGTTGAGAATATCTAACAATTGGCATGCGGTTTGTGGAGGAATACCTCATTTGTATTCATTCAACCTTTCAAGGGTTGTTTTGGGTAAAATTGGAATTGAAATAATGAAAGTTGTACCGGCTTGATTACTAGTCATTTTTAATGTACCGTTATGATTTTGAATAATTTTCTTCGTTACTGATAGGCCCAGTCCTGTTCCTGAATCTTTTGTTGAGAAGAATGGATCAAAGATATATTCTTGAATAGCTGGAGGAATACCAGTTCCATTATCTGTGAAAGTAATCCGAACGAAGTTATCTAGGCGATAACTAGTGATTTGAATAGAAAGAGGTTTTTCACCTTGAGCATCAACGGCGTTTTGAAATAGGTTTAAAAACACTTGAACAAGTTCATGGCGATCAATATGGACTAAAATATCATCTAATTCATTAGAAAAATTATAATCAATTGAAATGTTATGCAAAAAGACCTCACTTGCTAGTAGCTGTTGAATATATTCACGTAAAAATGTATTAATGGGAAACGGTTCTCTTTTAAATTCGCGTGTTTTCGATATAGATAAAAATTTTGTAATAATACTATTTGCACGATCTAATTCAGGAATAAGTAAGTGTTTAAATAATTCTTTATTGGATGGAGATACACTCTCTTGTAAAAACTGTAAGTATCCCCGTACTGTTGTAAGTGGGTTGCGTACTTCATGTGCAATCCCGGCGGCAATTCGTCCTGCTAATGAAAATTTCTCTGCATCACGTTCTGTGTTTAAATAATGAAAAACGCTAATAACTCTAAAAATCTCTCCATTATAATCGCGAATAATTCGATTATTAATAATGCCATAGTTTTTGTCTAAAACCTCTTCATTATATATTTCGGTTCCTGTTTTTAAGGTTTCAATAGCTTTAATTTTTTCTTCAGGTAAGTTAAGTAATTGTTGAATTGGCTTTCCAATTATTTCGTTTCGTATTACACCAAAATCATCTGCAGCAGCTTGATTACATAATGTAATATTCCCTTTATTATCAATAAAGGTTACATGATGTGAAAAAGCATCAAAAATATGAACAAAGTGTTTTTCAAGTTGTTCAAATAAAAATAATGAATCGCAAGTAAGTTGAAAATCAGCTTCTTTATTCTCTTTTCGTATGTTTTGAATGGAATGATTTGTTCTTGTTTTCTTTATTTGCAAACCAATATGTGGATTTTTATATGTGAAATGATGCGGCAATTGATTCACAAGTTCTTCATAAAAACGTACTTTATTTTCTAGTTCTTCTATTCGTTTTTCATGAGATAAAATATCATCGGTTGGAAGCATAAATAAATAACCCCTCAATTTAAAAATTCTTCCATTTAGTATATCATATTTTTATACGGATACTCTTAAAGAAAGAGTTACTTAATGAATTTGATTGTCCAAGATGATTGGGAAATCAGTAGAATGAATATAAGATGAAAACTGAAAGGGAGGAATATGATTGTTTTTCATTGGAGTGACAGGGTGGGGAGATCATGATTCTTTATATATAGATCCCTATGAAAATAAAAATAAATTACGAACATACAGTGAACATTTTCCTATTGTCGAAGTGGATAGTTCATTTTATGCGATGCAACCGGCACGAAATTATACGAAATGGGCGATGGAAACACCGACAGACTTTTCTTTTGTCGTAAAAGCGTATCAAGGAATGACAGGGCATATGAAAGGAGAAACTCCTTTTTCTACGTTTGATGAGATGTTTGATGTGTATAAACAATCGATTCTTCCTTTAATAGAAGCGAATAAATTAAAAATAATTTTATTTCAATATCCACCATGGTTTGATTGCAAAAAGAAAAATGTAGATTTCCTTCGATATACGAAAGAGAAAATGGAAGGTTTACCATGTGCGATAGAGTTTCGAAATCAAACATGGTTTTATCCAGAAATGAGAGATAAAACGCTACAATTTTTAGAGAAAGAAAAATGGATTCATACAATTTGTGATGAACCGCAAGCGGGAATTGGTTCGGTTCCACTCGTATTAGAGGCGACGGATTCGGATATAACATTAATCCGCTTTCATGGTCGAAACGTTCATGGCTGGCTGGATAAAGGGGAAAATTGGAGGGCGGTTCGCTGTTTATATCGCTACAACAATAAAGAATTGGAAGAATGGGTAGAACGACTAGAGCAACTAAAAAAGAAGACAAAGGACATATACGTATTATTTAATAATAATTCGGGCGGGGATGCAGCGGATAATGCGAAACAACTTATGAAAATGATGAACATTACATATGGTGAGCCAAAGCCTGAGCAATTAAATTTATTTGAGCGATGATAAAAAAAGAAAGGCACTGTACAAACAGGGGGAATGTACAGTGCCTTTCTATATGAAAAAGAGGGGTAACAATGTTACTGAGCGTTTGGTTGATTCATCAATTGTTGGCTTCATAATAAATGATAATGGTTATCATTATCATTGTCAATGGTTTTTCGGAAAATAAGTAAAATTTTTTTGTATTTTAAATAGCAATAAAAAAAGAACAGCATTAATGCTGTTCTTTTCCATTAATAAATTGTTGTAAATCAAAAGGAGTTATCGCTTGGATAAATTCTTTTGAGATAAGTGTTTGAACGAGAGTGCTCTCAGAAATGCTAGCACCTGTTTTCTTTTCATAAGCTTGTTTTAATAAATCGAGTTTTTCAGCCGTTTCTTGCGGTAATTCAATTGTAAGTGTGTTCATAATTTCTCCCCCTTATTATTAGAGTACCACTACAATATAAGAGAGACAAGAAAAGAAAAGAGAATATGATACATAAAAAAGGTTACCATTTTTTAAATGGTAACCTTTTTTATGTATAAGAGGTATTAAGCGATACCGATATACTTTAAAGTTTTTGATGGAGTACTATGATCAAAGAAGTGTTGTAAAAATGCAATGTCAACACCTGATTTGTATGCACAATAGCCCCAAGTTTTTCGAAGTGTATGTGAGCTAATCCCTTCTAATCCAACTTCTTTTGCAGCTTTGTTTAAAATGTACCATGCATGTTGTCTCGTAATAGATTTTGTTCCTTTTTGAGACTTTAATAATGGCTCATTGCGTTTCCAAGTTTTACGTTCTTTCATGTAGTCTTCGATTGCGTGCTGTAAGTCTTCATTTACAGCAAACCATTTATGTTTCTTTACTTTTTCATTGTAAAATAAAATGGAATGGCGAACATTTTCGTTTTCATCGATGACATCGCTAACTTTTAATTGTAAGATTTCGCTTACTTTTAAGCCAGAATTTACGGCTAATACGAATAATAAGCCATCACGTTTCGAAGATTGTAAAAGTATATTTTTGATAGTTTCTAATTGTTTTTCACTTTGAATAGGTTGTCCTGCTTGTTTCATTTCACGCACTCTCCTCTTTTATATGTGTAAGGAAAGGATTAACTTGTTTCTTACTATAAAGGGAGAGTGTGAATTTCATGTGAACTCCTAGTGAAATTAAGACAAATTATTTGACTTCTTTTACATTTGGTAAATTAAAATAGAATACAACGCTATTATTCGTATTATATACACCGTACTTGGCATGATGGAGATCTAAAATGTTTTTTACAATAGATAACCCGAGACCGGTACCACCAGTATGACGACTACGTGATGCATCTAAACGATAGAATCGATCCCAAATTTTTTCAAGACTTTCTTCTGGGATAGGATTTCCTGTATTCTCGATTTCGACTTTTACTGTATCTTCGGTTTCTATAACAGAGACTTTTATTCTTTCTCCATCGGGCGTATAGCGAATTGCATTGCTAAGTAAGTTCACAACTACTTGCTCAATACGACTACGATTCGCTTTAACAAATATAGAAGTGTCTGCATCGACGTCCACTTGTAACTGCTTTTCCTCCATGCTAAATAATAACTTTGTATGGACTTGCTGAATTAATTCACCGATTGAGAATGTTGTCATTTCTAGTTTGTACGTACCCGATTCTAGTTTTGCTAATTCTAACATTTCAACAATAAGTCTGTTCATATTTTCTGTTTCTTCTAAAATAACATCTGTATAATACGTTGTATCTTTACTAACACCATCTTGAATCCCTTCTGCGAAACTTCTAATTACACTAAGTGGTGTTTTTAATTCGTGGGATACACCAGAAATGAATTCTTTCCTCGTCTTCTCTAATTGACGTTCACGTTCAATATCTTGTTGTAATTTTGTATTGGCAACATTTAATCGATCAATTCTGTCTTTTAAGTTTACAGATAATGTATTGATACTGCCGGAAAGTCCGCCAATTTCATCGTCTGCTGTAACAGGTAGTTTCTCGCTAAAATCAAAATTAGCCATTTTCTTTGTAACGCGATTAATCTTAATTAATGGTTTCACAATAATTTTTGAATAGTAGAAGGATAATAAAATAATCACGAGAAACACAATAATTAAGGCATAGACATAATAATCTTTTAAAACGAGCATCGCTTCATTAACAGGTTGCAAAGATACTATCGCAAAGGCGTACTCTGTAATTTTTCCGTTTTCAATAATAGGTTTTACAAAGATACGATTTTTTAAGTTTTCGCCAGCATCTATGGGATATATGATTAGTTGATTTGAATTGAAAATCCCTTGTCTAATAGTGTTTGCAAAGGATTGAACAGCTTGTAATGTTTCAAAATCATTTGCAAGACGGACCTCAGCCTTGGAAGGAAGCTGTAATTTAGATATTACACCCTCAAAGTCCACCGTAGTAAATCCTTGTTGTTTATATCGGTTTGTAAGTCTGTTTTTAGATGGATTTTCACCAATTAATTGCATATCGGAAGTAATATTTCCATTGCTCCACTGATTATAATTTGTTTTTAATGAAATTGGTGTGATTATATTACCGTGTAAGAATCCAAAGACGGATATTATTCCATCTTTTTTTAAACCTAAATTTTCAAATTTATTATATTCTTCAGGTGTTAAAATATTGTTGAGTGGAATGGAATACGTTGTATCGTTAGGACCAATTACATCAATGTAGTAATTGGTGTCACTTTTAATAATGCCATTAGAATCTAAAAATTGCATTTCAGCATTTGTTTTATCATGAAATTCTTGTTTTAGTTTTCTAATTTCCTCATAACTTTTGCCGCTTTTTTCGTAATTATCTACGAATTTTTCAAAGGCAGTTTGAACGGTTTTTACTTTTTTATTAATATAAAATTTCTCTAAAAATAGAGACTGTCCTAGGAAAAAGAGGAGGAATATGATTGTAAATAATGTTGATGTTAATAAAAATAGTTTAAAGACGATACTTCTGTTTTTCACTGCTTCACCTCTTATGAGAAATACTGTAAATGATTTCACTTTATTATAACAAACGTGACAAGAAAGTAGAGGGAGAAATCTGTCTCTTTCTAAAGTAGTTTTTTATAAAAAGTCACATAAAAAGAACTCGACAGACGTATGACGAGTTCTTTAATGTATTATTGTTGAATTGCTGCATCTAAAGCGATTTCAATCATCTCGTTAAATGTAGTTTGACGTTCTTCAGATGTTGTTTCTTCACCAGTGAAGATGTGATCGCTTACTGTTAATACAGATAATGCATTTACACCATATTTCGCTGCTAATGTGTAAAGAGCAGTTGTTTCCATCTCTACTGCTAATACACCGTAATCTGCAAGTTTTTTAACCATGTCCATGCTTTCACGATAAAAAACATCTGCTGTTAAAACGTTACCAACACGAACGTGTAATCCTTTTTCAGTTCCTGCATCGTAAGCTTTCTTTAAAAGGTCAAAGTTTGCAGCTGGTGCAAAATCAAAACCTGGGAATGTTAAACGGTTCATATTCGAATCAGTACAAGCTGTCATTGCAATAATAACGTCACGTACTTTTACGTCCTTTTGAATTGCACCGCAAGTCCCAACACGAATTAAATTTTTAACTCCGTAGCTTTGGATTAGTTCGTTTACATAAATAGAAATAGAAGGAACACCCATACCTGTACCTTGAACAGATACACGTTTTCCTTTATAAGTTCCAGTGAAACCTAACATACCACGCACGTTATTATAGCAAGTAACGTCCTCTAGAAATGTTTCAGCGATATATTTTGCGCGTAATGGATCACCAGGTAATAGAATAGATTCAGCGATTTCGCCTTGTTTTGCTTCAATATGTACACTCATGAAAAGTCCTCCTTATAATGTATTGATAGAAATCAATATCATTTGCATTATACACTACGAATCCGTTCAATTAAAATCTTTTTAATTATTTGTAATATGTGCAAAAGAGGAGGATTTCATAAATCATAATCTAGAATATATATGAAAGAAGTTTTGTATAAACAGAGACAATAAAAATGGTAGGTGATTTTTTGAAAAATCTTGTCATTGGACTTGTAGCTTTGGTACTTATTGTGGCGGGAGGATTTTACATAAAAAAGTATCAGGAAACCGTAGAGACGGTAGGAGATGTTCAAGAAGTAAAATGGGATGTATCAAATGGAAAAGGAAATGATAAAGTAGATATTTTGTTTCAATTACTAAATAAAAAGAATAATGAGGTTCGTGGTGTAAATGATCAAATTCGGGCAGTTATTGTAGATGAACAGTTAAAACATATACAACAGATTAAACCTACATTTGCAGGGAATGGATCATATAAGTTATCTTCCAAAATAGCGAAAGGTGAAGCGTATACAATATTTTTATATGAAGACAAAAATAAGTCAGTAGAATCATTCGCGAAGACAGATTTTGGGAGAGAAAAAGAAGAAAAAAATAAGAAGAAGGTGAACCTGCCAGTCGATAGTGTACTTACAAAAAAAATTGGAGAGCATGAAGTTTCTCTTTTATTCGGTGCATTACATCCGAATGAGCCGGTGACGTTAACATTTCAGTTTCAAGCAAAAAAGGGTGAAAAATTGAAATTACATTCAGAGAGAGGAGAAGAGGAAACTCTTTATATCGTAGATGAAACGAGGGAAAACTTTTTATACGCTATGCCTGTTGATACGGATGAGCAATTACAGTATCGTATTACATTTCCTGCCCAGGGCACGTATAAACTGTGGGGAACTTTTTATATAAATGGTAAGAAATATGAGAAGGATTTTATCGTACAAGTTCAAAAAAGAAAAAACAGCTAAATTTTTAGCTGTTTTTTCTTTTTCCTATTAGTTTTGTTACAGAGAGCATCGTAATTGGTAAAGAATGATTCTTCCTAAATGCTAAATATTTACCGCTCCATGCTGGTTTGTATTTCTCTTTAAAATGTCGTAATCCGCTGAAACTATACGTATAACGAACGTTATTAAAGATTGCAGCAGCAACTCTTTCAGACCAAAATGATTGTGTTGATAACCCAACATTGGAAAGTGGCGCCATACCAATATTAAAGGAGTGATATTCATTTTCTTTTGCCCATTGGAATAAGTGGATGAAAATTGCGTCCATAATTCCACTAGGTGCATCTGGATAATAGCGCATTAAATCAACAGACAATGATCCGTTTTGATATACGGGCATAAAGGTTGTGAATGCGATAATCTTTCCATCCGCATCAGATAATGTAGCGATAGGAGCACGGCTAATATATTCACGATCGAAGTATCCGAGTGAAAAACCTTTCTCTTTTTTTCCACCGAGCCATGCATCAGAAACTTTCCGTAACTCTTCGAATAATTCGTCTGAGAATGGCGGCTGATGAATAGAGAATGTATAGCCTTCTCTTTCAAAACGATTGAAAGTCGCTCGCATACCAGCGCGTTTCTTTCCTGTTATTGTAAATGTATTTAAATCAACGACAGCTTCTTCACCAAGTTTAAAGAAGTTATAACCAAAATCATGATATAAACTCATCCATTTACTTTCGATTTGATAAAATACACAAATGTATCCAAATCGATCAGCTTCAGCTAAAAACTCTTGCAACACATTACGATAGGAGGAAGGGTCACCAATTGGATCACCTAATACAACAAGACGTTTTCCAGTTATGGAGAAGAGAAGGAGCGCTTTCCCATCACTGCTAAAGAAGAATTGTTTATCTCCTAAATAACCTAAATGACTAAGTACATTTCCACCGTGTTCATCTAAGAAGTTTTGTAACCTTTTATCATTTGCTGGTTGCCCGGGAAATTCATTTCGATAACGATTGGCAATGAGTGAGCCAATTAGTAAAAAAGTAGGAACGAAAAAGGCAGCTGCTAATGCACTTCGTTTCACTTGGGTAATATTACGAACGACGAAATCAGGTTTAAAAGCTTCTTTTGCACCTGCAAATAAAATACCTAAGTTTTTATATAAATATAACGTTACAAGTAAGAATATAAAAACTTTTACGATATCAGAAAGTGAGACTTCCATTTTCTCGCGTACGAATCTTTTACGAAGCATATATAATACAGCGAGTACGATTAACAAAATAAATGTTTCTTCAATATCAATTCCTTTTAGCGTATTAAAGATAGCGGCTCCAATTAAAGAAATAATTGTCATATAATAAGAACGTTTTGTTCCGTAATATATTCCCCTTGAAAGGATTAGAAGGAGAATACCGAATGTTAGCGATAAGCTAAAAGAAAACTGAATCAGATGCTTTGGAGCTAAAATATGTAAGGCGTGTGCCCGGTTTATACTTGTTGGTAAAATAGTCGATAAAATAACCATTAAGCCAGCAAATACTGTTAAAGCAGCAGATGCCCATGAACCTAATTTCCCTAGAAAGTCACGCTGCAAAGTCCATATAACGCCAGTGGTTTCTAATGCAGGCGCAATAAAAGGTTTATCTTCAAACTTTTTAATGGCCACTCCTGTCATTTCGAAAGCCGCAAAAATGAGACCAAGGCAGAATGGTAAAATGTAATAGACGAGGCGATATAATAACATAGCAGGCAGTAAAACACCTGTATCAATGCCGTATTGTCCTAGTCCAGTTAAGAAGACAAGGTCAAATGAACCAAGCCCACCAGGGACAAGACTAACGACGCCAGCTAAGGCAGCAATTACATATACACCTAAAAACTTTTGAAAGTCAACTTCAATTCCAAACAGTATTAAAATGACGTACATAACGATACCAGCAGATACCCATTCGACTAATGAAACTAATGAGTATAAAACAGTTGGATTTTTCTCTTCCTCTTCTTGTCCTTCGGTTTGCGTTGTTTTTCTATTTTTAAGTTTAGAAAAGCCGATGTATATAGGGACGAAAAGGGCAAAGAAGATAAGGACAGGCCATAACCACGGTTTTTCATGCAAAATAAATCTTGTGTCTAATATTCCGATAAGACCGAGGAATGAAAGTATGGCTAATCCGTTAATAAAGGCAGTCGTCATCCAGGCAATACTTTTAATAAGATTGCCATTTTCTTTTATGTATGGACGATAAAGCATTGTTCGTACACCAGCTCCAACGAGGCCACCAAATCCAATAAAACCATTTAAAGTATTCGCAATCCATGAGATACGGAAAATCTTTTGGACAGGTATATCAGCTTTTAAGTAACGAAGCATAACATAATCATAAAAGAACATCGTTGATACAGCGAATGCACCAAGTGTAATTGCTAAAAAGACTCCTCCAGTTGGAATGTTTTTAATTGTATCAATCGCTTCTAAAAAAGAAATGCCCGCTAATTCTTTTTTTGCTTGAAAGAATACAACTGTTAATACAACAAATGGGAAGATAATTTTCCCGATTTGTAAGAAACGTTTCCATGAAAACGACATAAATACAACTCTCCTTGTATAAGAAAACTGAGACAATAATATTATTATGACAAACTTCAAGAAAAATAAAAAGGTAAATTCCTGTATAGGTAAGCTATTTTTTATATAGGTATATTTAAAAGAATATTTCGTTTATCAGAAAGTTAAGTTAAAATGGAGTGAAAGAAGGAAGAGAGGGGAAGTATATGATTATAATAGGTTATGCGGGGCATGAGTTAGAGAAAGCAAAACCTAATACATCAGAAGATTTTTTTAACAGATCTGAAGTGACATATATATTAAATGATAAAGAGAAAACTTTTTCAGTTTTATACGTTCGCTATTTTGAAGAAGTTATACAAGAAATTACTCCTTTTGAAGGAAATCCAGTGTGTAAAGTAGAAGAACAAGACATATATTTACGGGATATTGTAGCGATATGTTGTTTAGTGAAAGATAAGGAGCTCCGTGCGCAAAAACGTTTATATTTAAATAATATAGAAGAATTTCAACAATATTTTGATGAGAGAACAGTGTTGAAAGTACAAGAAATATTGGCTGAATTACATAAAAATAAAAGAATAGAAATAGCGTGAAATGGAAAGGGAGAGGGAAGAAATGTCTAATTTGATGGTTGAAAATCAAACAGAACAAGTTTCTATATTTTTAGAAGATGCGATTACTTTGATAACCAATTATGTAAATTATCATACGTTGCCTTTTTTATTAGAAGAGACACCAGCTGGGAACGAGCAATATTATAAAGGGTTATTAGCATCAATGAGACGTCTTCTCGTTTTTTGCGAAGAAGGACATGATGCATGTTTTGTTTTGCTGAATAGCCAGCCATTTCGAAAAACAGCAGCTGAAAAAATTTTATATAAGATATATCATCAAGTTATTGCAGAGTTTTTTTCCCCGAAGAGTGATCATTGGTATGAAAATAGTCGATCTGCATATACAGGAAAAAATTCTATCGTTTTTCAACAAACACCACCTTCATCTATAGAGCAAGTGATGAAGAATTTAGAAGGTAAATTTCAATTGATGCGTGAAGAACTAGAATATTATGAGACAGATTACCAAACGAAGATGTTACACAAATACTAATTAAGGAAAAGAAGCTAAGGAGACTTAGCTTCTTTTCCTTTTGTACAGTTATATAAGGGATTTTCATTGAATATATTTAAGTGGATAGCAATAAGGAGGTGTAACATGAGTCAGCAAGGTGTATTTACAGATTACTTTCATGAAGTAGAAAGTTGGTGTGAAAGTGTTCTTCACGTATTAGATAGCCGCGCAATGGAAGTGTATGATGTCCATATGCTTGCTTATAAAATTCAGACATTATTAGAGCGTATGAAAGAGCATGAGTACGAAACGGATGCGGAGTTTATGTATGAAATAAGCGATGATGTAGAACATATTCAACATCATCTGCAGGAAGTATTTATGCAAGAAGAGGAATATGAACTATATGAAAGAGGGGATAGTGAACGAGCTGTTCCAATTGGAGGGCATACACTCCCGCCATTACCTTATCCATATAATGCGTTAGAGCCGTATATTTCTAGAGAAATTATGATGTTACACCATGATAAACATCATCGTAGTTATGTAGAAGGGTTAAATAAAGCAGAGAAGATGATGGAGGAAGCGAGAAAAACCAATCAATTTGATTTAATTAAGCATTGGGAACGAGAAGCGGCTTTTCATGGATCAGGACATTATTTACACACGATATTTTGGAATAACATGAAAAAAGATGGTGGTGGAAGTCCAAGAGGGGATTTTTCACAACAAATTGAACAAGATTTTGGGAGCTTTTTACGTTTTCAAAAACATTTTACGGAAGCAGCCTCTAAAGTAGAAGGTTCGGGCTGGGCGATTCTCGTTTGGGTCCCCCGATCTGGAAGGTTAGAAATTTTGCAGAGTACACTTCATCAATTGTTTACACAATGGGATACGATACCGCTCCTTGTACTAGATGTATGGGAACATGCGTATTATTTACAATACCAAAATCGAAAAGATGAATATATTAAAAACTGGTGGAATGTTGTGAATTGGCCTGATGTAGAAAAAAGATTTGAAACTGCGAAACAAATTGAATGGACACCATATTAGACGCAAATTCTTTGCGTCTTTTTTAATGGGGGCAGAAGGAAGATTTCGTTCATATTTTAAAAGGCCAAGCATACACTTGTACAAAAAGTGCCAAAAGGACGTGGGAGGAAATATGAGACGAATTTGTGTAATCATTACGCTTCTTATTATGTACGCAAGCGTTATGCCGATTCCTACATATGCAAAGATGAACAGTAATGTTAGCGCTCGAAATGCTGTATTAATGGAGCAAAGTTCTGGTCGTGTATTATACGGAAAAGCAGAACATGAGCCACAAAAAATTGCTAGTATAACAAAAATTATGACAGCCTTGTTAGCTGCTGAATCAGGAAAAATGAAAGAAATGGTATCAGTTAGTAATGAAGCAGTCAGGGTGGAAGGATCGGCGATTTATTTAAAACCTGGACAGAAAGTGAAGCTAGAGGATTTAGTATACGGACTTATGCTTAGATCAGGTAATGACGCAGCGCAAGTAATTGCTGAAAATGTAGGAGGGAGTATAGAGGGGTTCGTATATTTAATGAATGAAAAGGCGAAACAAATTGGAATGAAAGATACTCACTTCTCAAATCCTCATGGTTTGGATGGAGATGGCTCTCATTATTCTTCGGCTTATGATATGGCACTGTTAACGAAATATGCAATGGGGAACGAGACCTTTAAGAAAATTTTTGGCACAAAAACGTATAAATCAAATTCATGGGATTATCCGTGGAAAAATAAACATAAGCTTGTGACATCCTATTATGAATTTGCAACAGGTGGGAAAACAGGTTTTACGAAAAAAGCAGGACGAACGCTTGTTACAACGGCATCAAAAGATGGACTAGATTTAATTGTCGTAACTTTGAGTGCTTCTAGTGATTGGGATGATCATATGAATCTATTTGACAAAGGGTTTGAACGTTTTAAGCAAACAAAAGTTTTAGGACAAGGAGCGCTTGCTGAAATAAATGAAAAGAAATATGCCAATCATGTTTATACGAAAAATAGTTTTTCGGTACCGTTAACTGAAGAAGAAAAAAAGAACGTAGTATTAAAAGTTGAACTCGATAAAAGTGCAAAACTTACGGATGGAGTAAAGGTTGGGAAGACAGACATTTATGTTGGTAATGAAAAAGTCGGAGAACGGAATTTATTTTATAGTAAACGGAAGTTAGTAGCTGCAACGGGTATGTATTGGAACAATGTGAAGGAAATTTTTTCTTACATGATAGGTGTTGGGAACGATGGTTAATCTCGTCTGGGCAGCGATGGCGGTCATAGGGATTGTGTATGCCATGATAAACGGAACGATGGAAGAAGTAACGAAAGCTGTATTTGACGGGTCAAAAGATGCGGTAACGATTTGCATAGGACTTATTAGCGTTTTAGTATTTTGGCTTGGCTTAATGAAAATTGCAGAGGAAGCAGGGTTGTTAAAAAAGTTAGTTACACTTTTTATGCCGATAGTAAAAAGGTTGTTTCCAGAAATACCGAAGGATCATCCGTCAATGGGATTTATTCTATCGAATATGATGGCGAACTTTTTTGGACTAGGTAATGCAGCAACTCCTCTTGGTATTAAAGCGATGGAACAACTGAAAGAATTAAATGGAGGGAAGGATTCGGCCAGTCGCTCTATGGTGACGTTTCTAGCATTAAATACATCAGCTATTACTTTAATTCCTACTACCGTCATTTCGATTCGAATGACTTATGAATCAGCAAATCCTACTGAAATTGTTGGGGTAACATTCATTGCACAAGTGCTCTCTATGATTGGGGCAATTTGGATTGACCGCTATTTTTACCGAAGAAGGAGTAGAAAGGGGCGGAAAAAATGAGTATTGTAAATACAATTTCATTATGGGTAATCCCTTGTGTAATTGGTTTTATCCTTTTATATGGCACGATAAAGAAAGTCCCAACGTATGAATCGTTCGTTGAGGGAGGAAAAGAAGGGATTCAAATTGCAGTTTCCATTTTACCGTTTATGGTTGGAATGCTTGTATCCATTTCTATTTTTCGGGCATCAGGTGCTTTAGATGCGATGATATCTGTAATGAAGCCAATGTTAGATTTAATTCATGTCCCAGCAGAAATCGTTCCACTTGCGCTTATACGTCCAATTTCGGGTTCTGCTGGTTTAAGTATTACGACTGATTTAATTGCAACATATGGACCAGATTCGTTTATTGGGAGATTAGCTTCTACGATGCAAGGGAGTACAGATACGACTTTTTATATTTTAACAGTATACTTCGGAGCTGTTGGGATTAGAAAAATGGGGGATGCATTAAAAGTAGGGCTTTTTGCAGATTTAATCGGGATTATTTGCTCAATTGTGTTTGTTTCTTTATTGTTTCAGTAATACTATTCATTTTTTAGGCTATTTCGCTTATAATACGTATACGACCACTATTAAGGTGTAGCTTAATAGTGGTTTTTTTATGCAGTATTTTTGACAAAATGATGAACTTTTATTGTGAGAAATATGAAAAATATGGACAATAATAAAGGATAAAAACATGATTTGCCCTTTATATGTTTAATATCATCGCTATGTTGTTTAAGTGAGACGAGGCGAACAGTCGTAAAACGTATGCGGTTGCCAAGTCTTTCTAATGTAAGGTAAGATAAATTCGAGGTGAAAAAAAGAAATGGAACGATTACAAAAAGTGATTGCACAAGCAGGTATTGCATCGAGAAGAAAGGCTGAGGAATTAATTCAGCAAGGAAAAGTGAAAGTTAATGGAAAAATAGTGAAGGAGTTAGGAACAAAGGTAACTCCTCAAGATAAAGTAGAAGTAAATAACATCCCTCTTGAAAAAGAAGAACCTGTTTATTTTTTACTATATAAACCAACTGGCGTAATTTCAAGTGTATCAGATGATAAAGGAAGAAATGTTGTAACAGACTTTTTCCCTGAAATTACACAACGTTTATTCCCAATCGGACGCTTAGATTATGATACGTCTGGCGTATTATTAATGACAAACGATGGGGACTTCGCTAATGTATTAATGCACCCGAGATATAAAGTTGAAAAAACATATGTTGCAAAAATAAAAGGGCCATTAACAGGTGAGAAAATTCGCATGTTAGAACGAGGTGTTACATTAGAAGACGGGAAGACAGCACCAGCAAATGTGAAAATTATTTCTTGGGACAAGCGTAAAGAGATGGCGATTGTACAATTAACAATTCACGAAGGTCGTAACCGTCAAGTACGTCGTATGTTTGAAGCGTTAGACTGTAAAGTAGTGAAATTAAAACGTGAACGTTATGCCTTTTTAGAAGTGGGTAGTTTGCGACCTGGTGATGCAAGAGAATTGACACCACATGAGGTAAAACAATTACGCGCGCTTGCTTCTACAAAGCCAAGATAAGCTATAGAGTTAAAATTTCACCAGTGGAGTGCTCTGCTGGTGATTTATTCAATATAACATTTACAGAAAAGAATACATACCATTTACCGAGGAGAGGGGAGACAAGATGAAGAAAAATCGCTTATTATTTCGTGTTATCATCCTGCTCATTTTAAGCGGTGCTGTAGGATTTACCCTTTATCAAGGGTTTTTCACTGATAAAGAGAAAATGCAAATTGGGAAAGAAGCACCTAATTTTGTTGTGACGGATTTGGAAGGAAAGAAAATTGAATTAAAGGACTTAAAGGGTAAAGGTGTATTTTTAAACTTTTGGGGAACTTGGTGTAAACCTTGTGAAAAAGAAATGCCTTATATGAATGAATTATATCCAAAGTATAAAGAAAAAGGCGTTGAAATTATTGCGTTAGATGCAGATGAAACAGATATTGCTGTTAAGAATTTTGTGAAACAATATGATTTGAAATTCCCAGTTGCCATTGATAAAGGAACAAAAATCATAGGCACATATGGAGTAGGTCCATTACCGACAAGCTTTTTGATTGATAAAGATGGAAAAGTAGTGGAGCAAATTATAGGTGAACAAACGAAAGAACAGTTAGAAGGCTATTTAAAGAAAATTACTCCGTAATAAAGAAAGCCTTTACATAAGAGGTGCATGTCTATAGCGCCTCTGATTTAAAAATTCTGAGTATTGCGGTAACTTGAGGTTAGAATATACAATAGTACATATAGATACAGGGGCGGTGAGAGTGTTGAAAGAAATTAAATGTGAGTGTGGACATGTTAATCCGATAGGAACCATTTTTTGTGAAGCTTGTGGGAAACCATTTGAAAGCAATGAAAATGTAAAACTATTGGATATGCGCTATGAGGGGAGTGCGCGGAGATCTCTCACGCAAACAAAAACGATAGTCGATAAAATTTGGAGCTTTTTCTCTTCTGTAAAAGTAGGTGTATGGCTAATCGTAATAACTTTAGCTGCATCAGCGATAGGAACAATTTTTCCGCAAGAAATGTACATAACGCCAGGAATTGCACCAGCTGAATATTATAAACAGGAATACGGATTTTTAGGGCAATTATACTATCAATTAGGATTTAATAATTTATACGGTTCATGGTGGTACATGATTTTAATTGCTTCTATCGGTACTTCACTTGTGATATGTAGTTTAGACCGTGTTATTCCCCTTTATAAAGCTTTAAAAAAACAAGGGGTAAAAAGACATCCTAGCTTTTTAAAGAGACAAAGATTATACGGGACTGGTACTCCGCAAGATGGCGACTTGGAAAGAGTGCAAAAGAATTTAAAGAAAAGAAACTATAACGTGAAAGTGGAAGACGGAAACGTTTTAGCGGAAAAGGGACGTTTCTCACGTTGGGGTCCATATGTAAATCATATCGGCCTTATTATCTTTTTATTCGGTGCGATGCTTCGTTTTTTACCGAGTATGTACGTAGACGAAGCTCTTTGGTTACGTGATGGTGAAACGAAAGAAGTACCAGGGACGGATGGTCAATACTATTTAAAAAATGAGAAGTTTATAAAAGAAGTTTATGATAAAAGTAAGGATAAGGAAGTTTTTGATGAAGCGATAGACCGTGTTGGGGATAAAATGATTGCGAAAAACTTCCAAACGAATGCAGTATTATATAAAGCGGTAGGCGAAAATATAGCAGGGCAAAAACCGAAATTAGAAAAAGTAAAAGAAGCGGAAATTCGCGTGAATGAGCCATTGAAATTTGATCAATTTGCAGTGTATCAAGTGGATTATAAAGAAAGTGAATTTAAAAGTATGTCCTTCCACTTGCAAAACAAAGAAAATAATCAAAAGTGGGGACCAATTAAAGTAGATTTAGCGAATCCTACAGAAAAATACGATTTAGGAAATGGTTATTCTTTAGAACTATTAAGCTATTTTCCAGATTTTTATTTTGATGAGAATGGAAAACCGAATACAAAAACAAAATTACCAAACAACCCTGCATTCGTATTTAAAATGTTTACGCCTGAGACGCCAGATGGTGAAGTGAGTTTCGTTGGTATTCAGCAAAATATAGAAGCAGATGGAAACAACAAATATAAAATGTCATTTGCAGGTGTTGAAATGCAAAATGCGACAGCTCTAACGGTTAGGAAAGATTTAACGCTTTGGATTCTTGGTATTGGAGGATTTATATTTATGGTTGGTGTCATTCAAGGTATGTATTGGAATCATCGCCGTATTTGGATACAACGTGTTAATGATGAATGGTGGATTGCAGGACATACGAATAAAAATTGGTTCGGTTTAAAGAAAGATATTGAAAGAATACTAGAAGGTACAGCAATTCCACAGCCAAATGATAAAGTAATTGATAAAAAAATTAGTTAAGGTGGGGAAACGATATGGTGCAAATAAGTAGTAACTTTCTCTTTACCGCATTTATTTTATATTTAATAGCAACTCTATTTTTTGGGGGAGCAATTAAAGAAAAGGGTCATAAATGGGCAAATGTAGGAATAACGATTACAATTTTAGGATTTATAGCACAAACAGTATATTTTGTTACAAGGTGGATTGCATCAGGTCATGCGCCAGTTAGTAACTTTTTCGAATTCGGTACGTTTTTCGGTATGATGCTTGTCGGAGCATTTATTGTAATGTATTTTATGTACCGCGTAAGTATAATTGGACTATTTGCATTACCAGTTGCTCTTTTATTAATTGCCTATGCAAGTATGTTCCCGAGGGAAATATCCCCGCTTATCCCATCTTTAAAAAGTAACTGGTTACACATTCACGTGACGACTGCAGCAGCAGGACAAGCAATTTTAGCAATTAGTTTTATTACGGGCGTTATGTATTTATTGAAAAATGTAGATCAATCAACGAGAAGTAAACGTACATTTTGGTTAGAAACGGTAGTGTTCACACTTGTTTGTACAGTTGGATTTATTGCGGTAACGACAGTATTCTCCAGTATGAAATATGAAGCTAAGTTTCAATGGATTGATAAAAATGAACAACAAGTCGAGATGAAGTATAATCTCCCAGCTTTAGTTGGACCACATGAAGGGAAGTTACTGACAGAAAATAAATTAGAACCGACAGTCGAAGTTCCAGCGATTGTAAATGCGAAAAAATTAAATACTGTTATTTGGTCAGTAATAGTTGGAACACTACTTTATGTTGTATTAAGACTTGTTTTACGTAAACGAGTATCAGCGGCACTTCAGCCACTAGTAAAGAATACGAATAGTGATTTATTAGATGAAATTGGATATCGATCTATTGCAATTGGATTCCCAGTTTTCACATTAGGTGCGCTAATTTTTGCGATGATTTGGGCTCAAATAGCATGGACGCGTTTTTGGGGGTGGGATCCGAAAGAGGTTTGGGCACTTATAACGTGGCTCTTTTATGCGGCAGTATTACATTTACGATTATCTAAAGGATGGCATGGGGAAAAATCAGCGTGGCTTGCAGTAATTGGTTTTGCGATCATTATGTTTAACTTTATTGTAGTGAACTTAATCATTGCGGGTTTACATTCATATGCATAGAGAAATAAAATAGGAGAGTGTATGTCACTTTCCTATTTTATTTTTGTCAAATTTTCTTCTTTTTTGAGAAAAACATGACAAAGTAGCGGTTGATTTTGTAAAATGATGTCGAGGACATAATATACTGTTCAAATAAAATACATAGTTTTGGAAAAAAATTGAACAAACTTTATTATTCTTGTGAAGCATAATAGTGGGAAGTGAAACATTTAGAGGAGTGCTTAAATAACCGAGAATAGCGCAACATAATAGTGTAGAAGGGTAGGTGTGAACCGCTGATGTGAAAATATGCAGCGGGTAGAAATGGAAAATGAATTTAGAATTTTAATTGTAGACGATGAGGATCGCATTCGTCGTTTATTGAAAATGTACTTAGAAAGAGAGCAATACACTATTGAGGAAGCAGATAATGGTGATACAGCTTTAGAAATGGCGTTGCAAAATGATTATGATTTAATCTTATTGGATCTTATGATGCCTGGTAAAGATGGTATCGAAGTGTGCAAAGGGGTTCGTGAGAAAAAAGCGACACCAATTATTATGTTGACGGCAAAAGGTGAAGAAGTAAATCGGGTACAAGGATTTGAAGTTGGAACGGATGATTATATTGTAAAACCATTTAGCCCACGTGAAGTAGTGCTTCGTGTGAAAGCGGTGTTACGTCGTGCTGTACCAACAACATTCTTTACACAAGATACAACGACGAAAGATGTTACTGTGTTCCCGCACTTAACAATTGATAACGATGCACATCGTGTTACTGCAGATGGTAATGAAGTGAACTTAACGCCGAAAGAATATGAATTACTATTATTCTTAGCGAAAGCTCCTGATAAGGTATTCGATCGAGAGCAATTGTTGAAAGAAGTATGGCAATATGAATTCTTCGGAGATTTACGTACAGTGGATACGCATGTAAAGCGTTTACGTGAGAAATTAAGTAAAAAATCACCAGATGCTGCGAAGATGATTGTTACCGTTTGGGGCGTAGGTTACAAGTTTGAGGTTGTGAACGACTGATGCTTTGGAGAAGTGTAGTAGGGAAGTTATGGATGACCATATTACTTCTCGTTTCGTTTGTTCTTGGATTTGTTGCGATTTTACTTTCACAGTTTTTTAGAACGTATTATGTTGATATGAGTGAAGCTAGGCTTCAGAAAGTTGCAACAAGTGTTTCAGAGTTAATTGAAGAAGGTGCCGATGTAAAAACGATTGAGAATATCGCGTATAAATTCTCTGACCCACTTTCAAGAATCATTATTGTAGAAGATGGTAAGGAGATTTCATCTTCTCCGAAACAAGAAGGATTAGTTACGCTAACAATAGATGATTTAAAAGAAGATAAAGAATTAGCTGCTGTTTTTAAAGATAAAAAAGAAATTAAAAACAACATAAGAAAAGCTTCTAATAGTAGGAAGAATAAAAATACTGAAAATGATATTATGATTGTCGGAAAACCGGTGCAATCAAAAAATCAAAGTGCAGTGTTCGTATATGAATCTTTACAAGTACCAATACAAGGTATGGAGAGAACGACTGATTTTATTTTCTTATCGGCTGGGATTGCGATTATATTAACAACCTTCTTTGCGTTCTTCTTATCTACTCGAATTACCGCACCGCTTCGTAAAATGCGTGAGGTTGCTTTTGAGGTGGCACGTGGGAAGTTTGATGCAAAGGCTCCTATGGTATCTCAGGATGAAATTGGTGAGCTTGCAACGGCCTTAAATCAAATGGGTAAACAGTTGAAGTTTAATATGAATGCTTTGCAGCAAGAAAAAGAACAGTTAGCTAGTATTTTGAGTAGTATGGCAGATGGAGTTATTACGTTAAATCAAGAAGGTGAAGTCGTAGTTATTAATCCACCGGCTGAAAATTTCTTACAAGTTTGGCAAGAAGAAAAAGAGATAGAGCTAAGTAAAAAACTACCTTCTGAACTTGTGGAACTATTCCATCGCGTTGTAGAAAGTGAGCAACAACAAGTTGTTGAAATTAATTTGCAAAAAGGTAACTACGTAGTTCTTATGACGCCGCTTTACAATCAAACGAAAATTCGTGGGGCTGTAGCAGTGTTGCGTGATATGACGGAAGAACGCCGTCTAGAGAAGATGCGTCAAGACTTTATTGCCAATGTATCACATGAACTTCGTACACCAATGGTCATGCTTCAAGGGTATAGTGAAGCGATTTTAGATGATATTGTGCAAACGAAAGAGGAAATTAATGAGTTTGTTCAAATCATTTATGATGAATCCGTTCGTTTAGGTAAACTTGTAAATGAATTATTAGATTTAGCTCGTATGGAAAGTGGCCACGTAGAGTTACATATTGGTGAAGTAGATATTCATCCATTTGTCGAAAAGATTGGCCGTAAATTCCAAGGGATTGCAAAGGATAAAGAAGTTGAACTAACAGTAGATTTCCAAAGTCCAATTGAACAATATCCGTTTGATGCAGACCGTATGGAACAGGTGTTGACGAATTTAATTGATAATGCAATTCGTCATACGAATGCAGGTGGACATGTTGCACTTGTAATTCATACGGAAAATAATGGTCTTACTTTCGAAGTGCAAGATTCAGGTGCTGGTATTCCAGAAGAAGATATTCCATTCTTGTTTGATCGTTTTTACAAAGCTGATAAAGCAAGAACACGCGGGAAAAAGGGTGGAACAGGACTCGGGCTTGCGATTGCTAAAAATATTGTTCAAGGCCATGATGGGAAAATTTCTGTCTCAAGTGTTGTTGGAGAAGGAACTATATTCTCTGTATATTTGCCGAATCGTATAATTTAGATATATGTTTTTAAAGTTAATAATAAATAAAGTTCTACTGTTTTTTATTTTTTTGTAAAATCAATTAAATAAATTATAGTAGAACTTTTTTCTATCTTAGTCGAATTAAGAATAACGAGAGAGGTGCTGTGAAGAAATGAAATTATATACGAAAACAGGAGATAAAGGGAAAACAAGTGTAATAGGTGGCAGGGTGGATAAAGATAATATTCGTGTAGAAGCATATGGCACGATAGATGAGGCGAATTCTCATATTGGATATGCGATGACTAAGCTACAAGGCGGGGCATTTGGAGATATTTACAATGAACTTGAAAATATTCAACATGAACTATTTGATTGCGGGGGAGATTTGGCGATAGTGGAGGAGAAAATCCCTTATAAAGTAACGATCGAAATGGTCGAAAGCTTAGAAAGAAGGATTGATTTGTATATAGAAGAAGCGCCACCATTAGAACGCTTTATTTTGCCAGGTGGTAGCGAGGCATCGGCTACCATTCATATTGCACGTACTGTTGTAAGAAGAGCAGAGCGCTCTATCGTGTCGTTGAAAAAAGAAGTGGAAATAAATGAAGTTGTTCTAAAGTATGTAAATAGATTATCTGATTATTTGTTTGCAGTAGCTAGAGTAATAAATACTCGATTACAAGTAAAAGATGTGGAGTATAACCGTAGCGCATTAGTTTTTCGTGATAAGAAAGAGAAGGAAGTGGAGTAATTCACTTTCTTTTTTTTGTATACTTTTTTCTGTAATATACCAAAATAGAGAAGGTATGGTGGTAATTAGAAAACGGAGGATGTATATGAAAGTGTTAAAATGTAGCGTCATGTTATTGACTGTACTGTTTTTATCTCAATTACATGTTTACGCAGAAGAAAATCGATGGACATGGCCTGTGGAAGGACAGATAAGTGATTATTTTGGGACAAGGCATGGAAAACACTACGGTATTGATATAGCTGCACCGATCGGAGCACCTGTGGCAGCTATTCAAGATGGTAAGGTGACAAAGTCTTATTATTCAAATAGTTATGGGAACGTTGTATTTATTAAACATGGAGAATATGAGGCTGTGTATGCACATTTAAATAAGAGACACGTAGTTCAAGGGGATTATATTTCAAAAGGAGAAATAATTGGAGAAGTAGGAAACACAGGAGAATCACGAGGTGCACATTTACATTTAGAACTTCATCAAGGAAGCTGGACGATGGCGAAAAAGAATGCGATGAATCCATTACTTGTTTTAAATGAACAAAAAAATGAAGTTGTTTCTTCCTCATTATATGTCGTACAAAAAGGGGATACTTTAGTTAATATTGCACGGAAATTTAGTATGACACTTAAGGAAATAAAAGCAAAAAATGGATTGCAGCAAGAGCGAATTTATCCAAATCAACAATTATACGTAAAGTAAAGAAGAGCTAGTTTAACTAGCTCTTCTTTTACCAAAAAATAAAGACACATATAAATCCAGAAATAGCTAAGTAGCTATATAAGTAAAAAACTTTTGTTCTTGTTTTTTCTTTTGTTCGAAACAGTACAATAGTCGGTTCAATTAAACCGATTGTCAAACAAAGTAAGCCAAGAAGCATACAACCAATCGAAAGAGAGTACAGGGCGATTTGTGGTGCTTGAAATGGAATCATCCATTTTAATAAAAATGCAATAAGTGCAGTGTAACAAATGCTGCCGATGTATTTATTCAACGGTGTATTAGAACGAAAACCAGGAAGTTTTTTTAAGAAAGAGCGAGAAACAACTTCTGTTTGTAAAGATGTATGCTTTTCGATAATTTTTTGAGCTTCTTTTCCTTTTTGGAAAAGGGATAATATCCAGTTACGCTTACCTTGAAAAATAAATTGAGAAGTTGTCAAATAGTGATCAACCTTCACTTTATTCCAACTCTTCCATGGATGACGCTCGCACAATTTTAATTTACTTTCTGTTTTTTTATCATACTGATAAATACTGATGCCATCTTCATCGAAAGCAGCATAGTATGTCTCGCTTGAGAATGTGCCTAAATCAATTGGACAGTAGAAAAGTAATTCTTTTTTTAAGTAAAAGTATTCTTTTCTTAAGTTTTTTTTCATTGCTTCTCGAATAGAGTGTCTTTTATCTTTCTTCATGACATTTCCTCCATAACTCAGAAAATGTTCTTATCTTAACAATTCAACATCTTATCACTTTTCATTATATATGACTAGGGAATTCAAAAGAGAAATGCCTAATAATAAAAAATATGGGGTGTATTGTAAAATATTTTGCAATTATTAATAGGTTATAAAAAATAAATAACTAATTTTAAATAAGTTACAATTTTTTAGTTCACAATGTTATTAGGTTGTTGTATAATGAAGGGGAAAATAGAATATCGGTCTATCTTCGGGGCAGGGTGAAAATCCCGACCGGCGGTGATGAACTATTTATGATTTCGTTCTAAGCCCGCGAGCCGTTAAGGCAGGATTTGGTGTGATTCCAAAGCCGACAGTATAGTCTGGATGGGAGAAGATGGAGGTTCAAGCGTTCAAAAAAGATAGGAATTTGAACGTCTGTTTGATGTGCCTTAAATTCTCCCTTTGTGTAAAACACAAAGGTTTTTTTCATTCTATGAAAAAATAGGCATAGCAGAACCTTTCCACTTTCCATGAGATGATCGATGGAAAAGGAGAGAGAACGATGAAACAAAAAAACAGTGTAGTAAAGATGGTGAGTGTAGCAATGCTAAGTAGTATTGCATATTTACTAATGATGTTGGATTTCCCGTTCCCAGGGCTTCCGCCATTTTTAAAAATTGATTTTAGTGATGTGCCAGCTCTAATTGCTGCAATTATTTTTGGACCAATTGCGGGGATAATTGTAGAGGGAATAAAGAATATTTTACATTACGGGATTCAAGGTAGTTTAGTAGGAGTGCCAGTTGGAGAAATTGCAAACTTTATTGCAGGATGTTTATTTATTGGACCAGCAGCTTTCTTATTTAGAAAGTATCGTACTGTAAAGAGTTTAACGACAGGACTAATGTTAGGGACAATTACAATGGCGCTAATTATGAGTGTATTAAACTATATCATCATATTCCCAGCTTACACTTGGTTTTTAAATGCACCTGCTATGTCTAGTGAGGCTATAAGAACGACTGTTGTAACAGCGATCTTACCGTTTAATTTAATTAAAGGAATTGTAGTAACAATTGTATTTGTAGCATTATTCTCACGCCTGAAAGTATGGGTGTTTGCAAAAATGAAAAATGCATAACATATAAAATAAAACCATTAGTAGTGTGAAACTACTAATGGTTTTTTGTTAAGTAGAATGAAAATAGGGAACAAAAAATGCCCCTCATCAATATGAGGGGCATTTTTTGAAGTTAATAAAAGACTATTCGAATTTTAAAGCGTCGCCGTCAAATGATTCGTCAGCAACTTTAATTGAGTCAGTTGGACAACCTTCGAATGCGTCCATCATATCTTCAATTAATACATCTGGAATTTCAACGATACCTTGGTTATCATCTAATGTTACAAATGCAATACCTTCATCATCATAGTCATAAATGTCTGGTGCAGCAGCGCCGCAAGCACCACATGCGATACAAGTATCTTTATCAACGATTGTATATTTTGCCATCTTTTTTCCCTCCTGATAATATGTATGTGAAAAGCTCGCCATAAAAATTATAACCTTATTGTAAAACGGTTTGTAAAACTTTTCAACATAAAATTATAATGATAATGCTTATCAATTAGAGTGTCAACTTATTTTTGAATTATGTCATAAGATTTTCAAAATACGTAAATGTTATTTCGTTTGGTACAATAGAGTATGTACAAGCATATGGTACCAATATGATAAGGTTAATGAGTAACAGTAGACGTTGTAATCATATTGAAAAAGAATTAAGTTAAATTGGAAAGGGGAAGCGGTAATGCAACTACAATATACTTTATTGTATTGTTTAAAACAATTGAATGGCGAAAGGACCGTTTCTTCTATTTATTATTTATTAAAAGGAAAGAGGTCATCGCAAACATTACAAGATGGGAATATGTTTCAAATTTCTTTTTTGTTTGGGATTTATAAATCATTGAATAGAGCTGATTATGATCAAGAAGTTGCAAAGTTGTTACAAACGGATTTAGTTCAATCTATACATGAAAATACATACGTAGTAACGACTGCTGGTAACATGCAATTAAAAAAATGGAAAGATGACTTTGCTTTTCCGACGTGTTTACATGGTTTACACTATGGTGAGATAGGTGAAACATTTTGGAAGAGATTATCATTAATCGTTCAAACCATTTCGAATTTACAACAGGTGAATACGAAATTTATTCCAATTCAGCAAGATACAGAAATAATGATGTGGGTGAAACGTTTTCTCACTGGAATACCATATATGAGAAGTGAATTGGCTAAAAGGTTGTGGAAGGAGATGTATACTCTTTTACAAAAAAATAAACCATTAGAGGCGACAATCGTAACATATCGCTTAACGGGTTATAAACGCATCGGTTGTACGTTGCAACAATTAGCAGAAATTACGAAACAAGATGTATTTCGAGTGTATTTTTTATTTTGGGGTACAATTCATTTCATTATTCAAGAAGTTCGTAATAAAGAAAGTGAGTTTCCGTTATTAGCTGAAATTATATCTTATCCAAATGAGAAGGCTGATTTATTTAGCATATCTACGAAAAAAACATATAATCTTTGGAGACAAGGACGCTTTCTGGAAGAAATAGCAACAATTCGGAATTTGAAGGTTGCAACGATAGAAGATCATTTTGTAGAAATCGCTTTACGAGAAAAAGAATTTTCAATTGAGATGTTTATGGAGAAAGACAAAATAGATAAAGTAAAAGAAGTAATTGAGACATTACAAACACGTAAGTTACGTGTCTTGAAACAAGCGGTTGGGGAAGAGATATCTTATTTTGAAGTCCGTCTTGTATTGGCACGGATGGAGGGTATAAATGAAACTTGAGGAATATTTATATAAGTGGTTTGGATATTCTGAATTTCGTCAAGGACAAAAAGAAGTTATTACAGACTTATTAGAAGGAAAAGATGTTATAGCGATGCTTCCGACTGGAAGAGGGAAATCTATGTGCTATCAACTCCCAGGGCTAATGCAAGAAGGAACAGTGCTTGTTGTATCACCACTATTATCTTTAATGGAAGATCAAGTTACACAATTAAAGTATGTTGTGAAAAATCGAGTGATTGCATTTAATAGTTTTCGGACATTAAGTGAAAAAAGAGAAGCGATGAAAAAATTGGCTTTTTATAAATTTATTTTTGTGTCTCCAGAAATGTTGCAATCGGATTTATTAATAAGAGAATTGAAGAAAATTCATATTTCAATGTTTGTTGTGGATGAGGCCCATTGTATTTCGCAGTGGGGGTATGATTTTAGACCGGATTATAAAAAATTAAACGTAGTAATCGAGAACATTGGATCTCCTACGGTACTAGCATTAACAGCGACAGCGACAAAGGATGTACTGCAAGATATAGCAGAGAGTTTAAGTTTAAAGAATGTCTCGCAGCATGCATACTCTATTGATCGTCCAAATATTGCAATGGAAGTGCAATTTGTAGAGACGATAGAAGAGAAGAAAGAAGCACTTTTGGAACATGTGATGTATTTACAGGGGCCTGGGATTGTATATTGTTCAAGTAGAGCATGGACAGAACGTTTAACGGAATATTTAAGAGGAAAAGGCTGTACTGGTGTGGCTTTTTATCATGGTGGTATGGAACATGAAGAGCGTATGTTAATTCAGCAGCAATTTATGAATGACCAATTGCAAATTGTAATATGCACAAGTGCTTTTGGTATGGGAGTAAATAAGTCGAATACGAGATATATTATTCATTTCCATTATCCGACTAATATAGCTTCCTACTTACAAGAAATCGGAAGAGCTGGAAGAGATGGCGAACCGAGTATAGCCTTTTTATTATGTAGTCCGTTGGATCACGATTTGCCAATTTCAATTATTGAAGATGAATTGCCAAGTAAGTCGCAAATACAATTTTTATTTTCTTTACTACAAGAAAGAATGTTTCAAACGAAAGAATTACCAATAGAAGATGTAGAAGAAATTTGTTATAATGCAGCAAGATTTAATGAACAATATTGGCGTTTCATCCGCTATCATCTCGAACGGCTTGGGATCATACAACGGCGAAAACTAATATTAGAGAGCTTGTCAGATGAAATCATGAACAGATTAATAGCTGAAGTAGAAATAAGATTGCGTAATAAATATAGTGAGCTAGAAAACATGAAGTCATGGATACAAGTTAAAGGATGTAGGCGTGAATATGTACTTCAACAGTTCGGTTATAGAAAAGAGACAGAGTTGAAAAATTGCTGCGATTATTGTGGTATTACAAAAACGGAGTATAAAAAAAGACGAGCGCAACAATCCGATTTCGACTATAATTGGGAAACAGAGTTACAAAAGCTTTTCGGCCTAGAAAAGATGGAGGAATGATGAACATTCAAAGGCATAATGTTGAAGATATGAGTCCGAAAGAAATAAGGCTGAATCTGTATATAACACAGCTAATTATTATTGGTATTGGTTGTTTGCTAGCATATATATTATTTCGAGATACAAAAGAAGTTTTTAGTCTTTGGAAGTGGGAACCTGTACGAATACTTATAGTAGGTAGTTTATTAGCGATTGGTATTGTGTTATTAGATTATGTTGCAATGCGAGTATTTCCAGAGTCTTGGTTTGATGATGGTGGTATTAATGATAAGATGTTTCAAGGAATGTCAGTTATGCATTTACTCGTTATTACGTTCGTTATTGGCTTTGCAGAAGAATTTTTATTTAGAGGTGTAATGCAGACTCATTTCGGAATTATAATAGCAAGTTTAGTATTTGCAGTGTTACATATTCGGTATATAACAAAGCCATTTTTGTTTTGTTTCGTCTGTTTTATTAGTTTTGTCTTTGGTTATGTATTTGAATGGACAGGGAATTTATTTATAACAATCTTTGCACACTTTCTTGTTGATTTTATAATGGGACTCCAACTAAGAAAATAAATGGAAGGTGGTGGTGAACAACATGAGGAAACGAATTCCTGATTTTGAAGAGGAATTAGAAGTTGAGCAAGTGGAAGAAGATGAAAGTTTACCGCCGCGAAGTGAACTTCATAGAAATAAAGAGAAAAAGCAAAAGTTTAAAATGAATCACATTTTTGTCCGAGTATTAACGTGTCTATTCATATTACTACCAATTAGTATTTTATGGTATACGGATAAATATATTCAGGTGAAAAGTGATAGTAGTAATGCTGGTAAAAGTGCGTTTGAAGTAATTTTTTTTGATTCAGCCAAATCTGAAACTCAGAAACAATCTGAGAAGGTGGTAACGCATACTGTGAAAAAGGGAGAAACTTTAGAAAGTATAGCGAAGCAATATTTTTCAGATGAAAGTGGGATTGAAGTTATTAAAAAGTATAATAACTTAGAAGAAGATGAAGTGAGTGCAGGTCAAGAATTAAAAATTCCGATAAAAGATAAGTCCGTAAAACAAGAGAGCTAGTAAATTAAGCAATTCGTAGCTTGTTATAAAAACTGAGGATTATCTTTATGAGTAGGGAGTAAAAATATGATATGGATTACAATATTAAGTACTCTCATATGTATAGGTATAATATTTCTTCTTGTAATGTATAAAGAAGCGATGCGTAATACGGTATTGGAACATACTTTAGAATTTAAAGAATTTCCGCAAAGTTTTCAACAGATGAATATGTTTTTTATTTCTGATATTCATAGAAGAGTCGTTTCAGATTCGTTAATTGAGCGAATAAAGGGAAAAGTAGATCTCGTTATTATTGGTGGTGATTTAGCGGAAAAGGGCGTACCTTTATCAAAAATCTCTGCAAATATTCAAAAGTTAAGAGCGATAGCTCCTGTATATTTTGTATGGGGAAATAATGACTATGAGATTGAATACCATGAATTAGATGCGTTGCTATTAGAAAATAATGTGAAAGTTTTAGATAATACAAGAGTTGTATTTGAATCTGAGTTAGGAGAGAAAATTTGCTTACTCGGTGTAGATGATGTTGGATTGGAACGTGATCGTTTAGACTTAGCATTGGCTGATTGTAAAGAAGAGGGATTTCGTATTTTAATTAGTCACAACCCTGATATAATAAAAAAAATGTCTGGAAAAGAACAAATTTCACTTGTGTTAAGTGGACATACACATGGAGGACAGATTCGATTATTCCCATCTGAAAAATATTTAAAAGGTGGCGTATATAATCATTCAAATACGACTCTCTTTGTTAGTAATGGATACGGAACAACATTGATTCCACTTCGTTTTCGAGCACCTGCTCAAACACATATTATTACGTTATGTGGAGGGAAATGATGCCAACTCTAAATGGAAAATATAATATAAAAGCTGTTTCGAATATTATTGGAGTTCAACCGAGTACGCTTCGTGCATGGGAAAGGCGATATCAGATTATTGCCCCAAAGCGGAATCAAGCTGGGCATCGATTATATACAGAAGAGCATATTCGAATTTTGAAATGGTTAATGGAGAAGGTTTCTTCCGGTATGATGATTGGACAAGCAGTGCAGTTATTAGAAGGGAATCGTTTGCAGAGTAATGCCCAAAAAGAAATACATTACGATAAAGAAGTTGTTTTAGTGGACGATTTACTACAAGCTTTGTTAGAATTTGATGAAATTACAACTTCTGCATTAATAAATGAGGCTTTTAGTATTTATTCAACAGAAAAAGTTATCACCGGTATTATTCTTCAAGTGACAAACAAATTGTTGACACTAAAAAATAACAATGAGATTGCAATGACGCAATTCCAATATGCCGTATCATTTTTACAAACTCGTCTAGGAATGGTGTATCATAATGCTTCAACGTTTTCTTCCATACACAAAGTAATTGTGTTAGAAAATAATGCGTTGAAAGGATTTATTTTCTCAATGTATTTACGTTTAAAAGGATATGAGGCGATACATATTAGGACAAGTTTAGAGGGAGATGGCATGTTATTAGCGGTTGAGCAAATACAGCCAAAATATTTATTTGTCTCTTTTGAAAATGGCCTAGAACTGAAAAGGGCGATGAATGTTGGGGATTTATTGCAAGAAAAAAATGGAAACCTTTCTGCTGGAGTTATAGGGGAAATAAGCGCTCGAGATCAGTTGAACATTCAAACAATCCTAATCGGCGATACGAAAGAAGAATGGGATGAATGGTTAAAAATGTTAGAATAGTTGTTCGGAAAGAACCATCTATTTTCTATTTCATATAATAAAAATTAGATTCAATGGTTACGTAGGGAGGGTATGAGATGAGGCTGGAACGATTAAATTATAATAAGATAAAAATTTTCCTAACATTTGATGATTTATCTGAACGAGGATTAACGAAAGAGGATTTATGGAGAAATGCACCGAAAGTACAGCAACTATTTCGTGATATGATGCAAGAAGCAAATAAAGAATTAGGATTTGAAGCAGATGGTCCGATTGCAGTTGAAGTATTTTCTCTACAAGCACAAGGCATGGTTGTAATAGTAACGAAGGAAAATCAAGAAGTGGATACAGATGATGAGTTCCGTGACGAGTTTATTGAAATGCAAGTGACTCTAGATGAGAGCGAGCACATACTTTATGAGTTTGCTACACTAGACGACGTAATTAACCTGTCGAATCGCTTATATAACCTTGGTGTAACTGGCGGAAAGTTATATACGTGGGATGGGCGTTTCTATCTTTGGATGGAAGAAGAAGAGCAAATACAATTATTGAAGGCGGATTTTATAGCTATTTTAGCAGAATACGGTAATCCGTCTACGGCAACCATTTACCGTGTAATGGAGTATGGTAAAGAATTAATGGCTTCTCAAGCAATTGAACAAGTATACAATTACTTTGTGAAAAAGCAAAACCTCAGCTAATATAACATAGCTGGGGTTTTGTATTTTATTTGGATAAGAGGAGTAAGGCTAGGGTCAATTATAAATATTTAAACAAACGTTTTCTTAATTAAATATACCGTTTCGCGACGCTGTATTCGAGTGAGATAAAAAATATTTAAATATTTAAGTATTTTACTTTTCTAAAAGCAATAAAAGGACTATAATAATAGTGAAAACGCTTGCAATACGAAATAAGTTGTATATATTTGTTAGCGTTTTCTATTGCATTCCAAATTTAACGGTGTATACTAGGCAATGAAGGTTTACTAAACAAGTGAAATTACAGGGGGTTTACTTACTATGGTAGCCGAAAAGGGAACTCAAACAAAAACACAACAACAAAGGGAACAACATTTTGAACTATTGAATTCGACACAAATTGTTATTAGTGAAGCATTAGAAAAATTGGGTTATCCAAACGAAGTATATGAATTATTAAAAGAACCAATTCGTATGATGACAGTGAAAATACCAGTTCGTATGGATGACGGGACTGTTAAAATATTTACAGGATATCGTGCGCAACATAATGATGCTGTTGGTCCAACGAAAGGTGGAATTCGCTTCCATCCGAATGTAACAGAAAATGAAGTGAAAGCACTTTCGATCTGGATGAGTTTAAAATGTGGTATTGTTGATTTACCGTATGGTGGAGGTAAAGGTGGAATTATCTGTGACCCACGTGAAATGTCATTCCGTGAATTAGAAAGACTAAGCCGCGGTTATGTACGAGCAATTAGCCAAATCGTTGGTCCTACAAAAGATATTCCGGCTCCAGACGTATTTACAAACTCTCAAATTATGGCATGGATGATGGATGAGTATAGCCGTATTGATGAATTTAATTCACCAGGATTTATTACAGGTAAGCCACTTGTATTAGGTGGATCACATGGACGTGAAACAGCAACAGCGAAAGGTGTAACAATTTGTATTCGCGAAGCTGCAAAAAAACGCGACATTGATATTAAAGGTGCGCGTGTTGTTGTTCAAGGGTTCGGTAATGCGGGTAGCTTCTTAGCTAAATTTATGCATGATGCAGGTGCGAAAGTAATTGCAATTTCAGATGCTTACGGTGCATTACATGATCCAAATGGATTAGATATTGATTATTTATTAGACCGTCGTGATAGCTTCGGTACAGTAACAAAACTATTTAATAATACAATTTCAAACAAAGAATTGTTAGAACTTGATTGCGATATTTTAGTTCCAGCTGCAATTGAGAACCAAATTACAGAAGAAAATGCTAATAATATTAAAGCAAAAATTGTTGTTGAAGCTGCAAACGGTCCAACAACTTTAGAAGCAACTAAAATTTTAACAGATCGCGGAATTTTACTTGTTCCAGACGTATTAGCAAGTGCTGGTGGAGTTACAGTATCTTACTTTGAGTGGGTACAAAATAACCAAGGTTACTACTGGACAGAAGAAGAAGTAGAACAACGCTTAGAAAAAGTAATGGTAAGATCATTTGATTCTATTTATGAAACAGCACAAGTTCGTAAAGTGAACATGCGCTTAGCAGCTTATATGGTTGGTGTTCGTAAAATGGCTGAAGCAAGTCGCTTCAGAGGTTGGGTATAATATTATATCGTGAAAAAACGTGATTCCTTTCGAGGGAATCACGTTTTTTTGTTGGAGTATTAGTGTGAGGTGTTGTATATGGAAAATGAAATGATGGAACGAGTAGAACAATTAGAAGAAAAGGTTAAGAGGTTAGAGGGAGAACTCTCAAGAACGATGAAAGCCCGAAAAACAAGTGTCGTTCGGATGTTCGCAGAAGGCTTATTGTTTTTAATATTTGGTTTGGTTGTAGTAGGGCCGATTATCGCTGTTATATTCACGATTATTACTTGGCTTGTTGAAAAATAAAATAAAAAAATAAAAGAACGCTTGTTCCATACGAACAAACGTGCTATACTCTCCTTAGATAAACAAAACGGAAGTGATTTTAAGGAGAGATAAATGATGAAAATGACAGTAGACCAAAGATTTATGATGCCAGCAGATGTTGTAGAACGAGTGGAAGTATTACGAAACAAACAAAGTAAGCGTGGCACATTATTACAATCAGTAAATGAATTTTTCGGCTTAGATACGAAAGAAGATTGTGTTTGGTTTTACGGTTTTTATGGAGTCGCTGTAAGTATTTTGTTATTTATGGTGTTCACATCAAATATTTTCGATTTTCTCTTCGTGTAAGAAATATGCGATAAGGACATTCCTACCGAATACATATATAAGGAAGTAAGGTAATTTTCTAAAGCGGGAGTTGGTAGTAATGGCGATGTTTCCTATAGAGCGTAACTATATTGGATATGGAAGTTCACGACCGGGAATTCCTCTTTCTAAAGTAAGGTTTATTGTAAGTCATGATACAGGGAATCCTGGTAGCAATGCAATAGGAAATCGGGATTACTTTAATGAAATACAACCGAAAGCTTCGGCGCATACATTTATAGATGACAAAACAATATTGGAAATTGTTCCTATAAATGAAGTTGCGTATCATGTTCGATATGGTGTGTCGACGGATAATGACTTATATGGTTATGATGCGAATAAGGCTGCCATTGGTGTGGAACTTTGTTATGGCGGTGATGTTAACTTTTGGGAAGCGTATACGCGTTTTACATGGTATCATGCTTATTTATGTCAAAACTTTGGCTTGAATCCGAAAAAAGATATCGTATCACATAAAACACTTGATCCAGCTAGAAAGATTGATCCTGAAAATGTATTAGGGAAACAAGGTATTAGATTTCAACAGTTTTTAGCAGATGTCTATCGGATGTACGTTTCGTTTAGATGACAAACGTATGAAAAATGAATACAATAAAGATAGGTGCCTACTGTTGTAAGTAGGTTTTTTCTTGTTTTTATAAATAGTGCAGAGGTAGAAGACTAGGAGTGAACCGAGTATGCAGAAAGAAACAGCTATCATAATTGGAGGCGGTCCGTGCGGATTAGCAGCAGCAATTTCGTTGCAAAAGGTAGGGATTAATCCGTTAGTAATTGAAAAAGGAAACATTGTAAATGCGATTTATAATTATCCAACTCATCAAACATTTTTCTCCTCTAGTGAAAAATTAGAAATTGGTGAAGTAGCTTTTATTACCGAAAACCGTAAGCCAGTTCGAAATCAAGCACTTGCGTATTATCGCGAAGTAGTAAAGCGTAAATCTGTACGCATAAATGCTTTCGAACGAGTAGAGAAAGTTCAAAAAGATGGAGAAGTTTTTAAGGTTGAGACGACGAAACGTGACGGACATAAAGAAATATATATAGCGAAATATATTGTTGTAGCCACTGGATATTATGACAATCCAAATTATATGAATGTTCCAGGTGAGGAACTGAAGAAAGTAGCTCACTATTTTAAAGAAGGACATCCTTATTTTGATCGAGATGTAGTAGTTATAGGTGGAAAAAACTCAAGTATAGACGCTGCGTTGGAACTTGTTAAAGCAGGAGCGCGTGTAACGGTACTGTATCGTGGAAGTGAGTACTCGCCGAGCATTAAGCCGTGGATTTTACCGGAATTTGAGGCGTTAGTACGAAACGGTACAATTCAAATGCATTTTGGGGCTCATGTGAAAGAAATTACTGAACATACATTAACGTATACCGTTGATGACGGGGCATTTACAATCCAAAATGATTTTGTATTTGCGATGACGGGTTACCATCCTGATCATAGTTTCTTAACGGAGATGGGCGTTCGAATT
The DNA here is from genome assembly GCF_016483245.1 of Bacillus cereus group sp. N31. Lineage (NCBI taxonomy): Bacteria > Bacillati > Bacillota > Bacilli > Caryophanales > Bacillaceae > Bacillus > Bacillus cereus group sp. N31. The sequence goes on from NZ_JAEHCH010000002.1 coordinate 97,726, forward strand.
GATGAAGAAACTGGGCGTCCGATTTATACAGAGGATAGAATGGAAACAAACACTGAAAATATTTTCATTGCAGGTGTAATTGCCGCTGGGAATAATGCAAATGAAATATTTATCGAGAACGGTAGATTTCATGGAGATGCGATTGCGCAAACCATTGCGTCGAGAGAAAAATAAAAAGAAGCTGTCGAAAAATTCGACAGCTTTTTTATTCGTGCATAAACATATTTTGGATTGTTTCATGTGATTTTGTATTCTCTAATGCGACTAGTAATTTAATACGTGCTTTTTGAGCGTTTAAGCCGTATGTGAATATAACGCCCATATCTTTTAATTGTTTGCCGCCACCTTCATATGAATATACGTCTTGAACGATACCATTGAAGCAACGTGAAACTAATACGACTGGAATTCCTTTGCTTATTAATCGTTCTAAACTAGGGAGTGTACGTGGAGGCAAATTACCTTGTCCAAGCGCTTCAATGACAATTCCGTCAACTGGAAGGTTTTCAATTGCTGCTAACAATGTATCATCCATACCAGCATATGCTTTTAGAACAACTACGTTTTTAGAGATGTTATTTACTGTATACGTTTCATGATGTACTAAAGCGTGATGGAAGACAACACCACGTTTTGTTACCATTCCGATTGGTCCATATTGTGGACTTTGGAATGTTGCAACATTACTTGTATGTGTTTTCGTTACATTTGTAGCACAATGAATTTCGTCGTTTAATACGACTAGAACACCTTTTTCTGCAGCTTCATTACTGCTAGCTACTTTTACAGCTGATAAGAAGTTATATAGACCATCAGCACCTAATTCATTACTAGAACGCATTGCGCCTGTTACTACGATTGGAATAGTTGCTTTGACTGTTAAATCTAGGAAATATGCGGTTTCTTCTAATGTATCCGTACCATGCGTAATGACTACGCCATGAATGTTGTCTTGTTTTACTCTTTCATCAATGATGACTTGTAATTGTAACATCTCGCTTGGTGTCATATGAGGAGATGGTAGATGGAACACATCTTCAACGATTAAATCAACATCGCCTTCTAAATCAGGAATGAATTTTAAAAGAGGATTTTTTTCTCCTGGTTGTACGACCCCAGTTTCTTTATCTTCCTCCATTGCAATTGTTCCACCTGTGTGTAAAACTAGGATTCTTTTCAATGCTTATACCCCTTTCAAGTTGAAAAATACATTTAGAACATAACATGTTTTGAGTAAATTCGACAATGAAAATGTATAAAAGCGTGCTTGGAATATGACAATAAATTTAATTGCGCTATGTACGTTGTATAAAATCATGAAATGTAATGTGTAAGTATATGGTGGGAAGGAGTGGATATCTTGAAGAAGGTGGAGAAAATTATCATTCGTATATTAATAATTCAATTTATTTGTCTTTGTGTTGTGCAATTGTTATTTATACATAAGTCATCAATAAAATATCTATCTAAAATTGTTTACTATGAAGGTGTCGTCGCGAAAAATAAAGAAGAAATCTTACAGGTGAGTAGGTAGTTTTCGTTTTCTTCTAGGAAGGATTATGCTACAATAATTGAGGATTTAATGACGTGAAGCAAATGAGAAGAAGCAGGGATGAATACCTGCTTTTCGTTTTGTTTTATAAGTGAAAAAATGAGGTGTTACAATGGATAAACGAATTTCAATTGCTATAGATGGTCCAGCAGCTGCTGGGAAAAGTACAGTTGCAAAAGTTGTGGCAAAGAAGCTTTCTTACGTTTATATTGATACAGGCGCAATGTACCGTGCTATTACATATGCAGCCCTTGAACAAAAAGTGGATATTGAAAATGAAGAAAAGCTAATGGAAGTTGTAAAAAATGTGAATATTGAATTTCAACAAGGAGAAAATACACAACTTGTATTTTTAAATGGACAAGATGTTTCGGAAGTTATTCGTACGCCTGATGTGACGAATCGAGTATCTATTGTGGCAAAGCATCGTCTCGTTCGTGAAGAAATGGTTCGTCGTCAACAAGAATTAGCGGAAAAAGGCGGCGTTGTAATGGATGGCCGTGATATTGGTACACATGTGTTACCAGATGCTGAAGTGAAAATCTTTATGCTTGCTTCTGTAGAAGAAAGAGCGGAAAGAAGACATTTAGAAAATATAAATAAAGGTTTCGATTCTAATTTAGAGCAGTTACAAGAAGAAATTGCTCAGCGTGATAAATTGGATTCAGAACGCGAAGTTTCTCCTTTAAAAAAGGCTGATGATGCATTGGAATTAGATACAACTTCTTTATCAATTGAAGAAGTTGTCCAAAAAATTATGGGTATTGTTTCAGGAGTATTTGCGAAATAAAGAAAGGGGATTATCCTCTTTCTTTTTTTGTTTGTATAGAAATGTAAAGGATACGTGAATTGTGAGTCTCTTTCCTTGACAAATGAGCCGATTTATAAGAAGTTAGTTAAAGAGGAACAAAACTGTCAGAATATATTCGCTATTATATTTCAAAACATACTTTCTTCAAGATGATTTTGCTGTATACTATTTATATAGGATTAATATATTTTCTTATGAATGCTATTGAAAAAGAGTATGTGATGATAAATTCTTAAACATGCAAATGAAAACATTTGTTTTCATTTCGTATATACATAAAAATGCTTTGTCAATTCTGTAGGGAGGTATTTCCATGGTAGAGAAAATGAATGAAGAAGTTATGGATTCAAAAGAATTACAAGTTGGTGACGTTGTTACAGGTTCTGTAACGAAGGTTGAAGAAAAACAAGTGCTTGTAAATGTTGGATACAAAACAGATGGCGTAATTCCAATTAGTGAATTAGCTAACGTTCATATTGAAAAAGCAAGCGATGTTGTAGAATTAGATCAAACACTAGAATTGAAAATTATTAAATTAGAAGAAGATGATCTTGTTTTATCTAAACGTGCTGTTGATGCAGAAAAAGCATGGGTAGAATTACAAGAGAAATTTACTTCTGGTCATGTATTTGATGTTACTGTAAAAGATATCGTGAATGGTGGATTAGTTGTGGACCTAGGCGTTCGTGGTTTTATCCCAGCTTCACTTGTAGAAGTACATTATGTAGAAGACTTTTCTGACTATAAAGGAAAAACATTAGCGGTAAAAATTGTTGAATTAGACCGCGAAAAAAATCGTGTAATCCTTTCGCATAAAGCGGTAGTAGAATTAGAACTAGATTCTAAGAAAAAAGAAGCAATCTCTTCGTTAAAAGAAGGGGATATTGTTGAAGGAACAGTACAACGATTAACGGATTTTGGTGCTTTCGTTAACGTTGGTGGTGTGGACGGTTTAGTTCACATTTCGCAAATTTCACACGAACGTGTGGAGCAACCATCTGAAGTGCTAGAGCAAGGTCAAAAGGTAAAGGTAAAGGTGCTATCTGTTGATGCTGATACGCAACGTATCTCTTTATCAATTAAAGCAGCTCAGCCGGGACCTTGGGAAAATGTTGCTGGTGAAATAAAAGCTGGTGATATTCGTGAGGGAGTAGTAAAACGTCTAGTTACATTCGGTGCTTTCGTTGAAATTTTACCTGGCGTTGAAGGGCTTGTGCACGTATCTCAAATTGCAAATCGTCACGTGAAAAATCCAAATGAAGTATTGGAAATGGGACAAGAAGTAAAAGTGAAAGTACTTGAAGTACATGTAGCGGAAAAACGTATTTCTTTAAGTATAAAAGAAGCACTTGAAGAAAATAATGTAACAGAAGACTATAGCAAATATGAGCCAAATGCTGATTCTGCTACTTTCCAATTAAGTGATATTATTGGTGAACAACTGAAAAAATTAAAGAAATAAAGAGGGGTACGAGTGGTAAGGGCAAAACGTAAATTAGATCATATTGAATATGCTCTTTCTACTGGTCAGTCTCGTACGCATGGCTTTCATGATATTGATTTTGTGCATCAAAGCTTGCCAAATTCAAGTTATGATACTATAACATGTGAAACAAAAATCGGCGAACTTTCACTAAGTTCGCCGATTTTTATCAATGCGATGACTGGTGGTGGAGGAGAGCAAACGTTACACATTAATGAGCAACTAGCATATGTAGCGAAACATCATAATCTCGCTATGGCTGTAGGTTCGCAAATGGCAGCGTTAAAAGATGAGCGTGAGGCGGCTTCTTATAAGGTCGTTAGAAAGAAAAATCCAAATGGGATTTTCTTTGCGAATTTAGGTAGTGAGGCAACTGTCGAACAGGCAGAGCGTGCCGTTGATATGATTGAAGCAAACGCACTACAAGTTCATTTAAATGTTATACAAGAGTTAACGATGCCTGAAGGAGATCGTGATTTTACGGGGGTACTTCAGCGGATTGAACAAATTGTTTTAAAGAGTAAAATTCCTGTCATTGTAAAAGAAGTTGGATTTGGGATGAGTAAGGAAACAGTGCAACAGTTAGTGAGTATAGGTGTAACGGCAATTGATATTGGTGGACAAGGTGGTACAAATTTTGCTGCTGTTGAAAATGAAAGAAGACAGCGAATGCTTTCTTATTTTAATAACTGGGGCATACAAACAACTACCTCGATTATTGAAGCAACCTCTACAAATAACAACCTCTCTTTTATTGCATCTGGGGGCATACAAACAGCGCTTGACGTGGCGAAGGCAATCGCATTAGGGGCGAATACAACCGCATTTGCTGGATACTTTTTACGTATTTTAATGCAAGATGGTATCGAGAAGTTAGTGGATGAAATTGATCTTTTACATACAGATTTAAAATTTATTATGACAGCTCTTGGTGCGAAGACGATAGAAGAGTTGCAATCTGTACCTCTTGTTGTAAAGGGCGAAACGTATCATTGGTTAATGCAGCGTGGTATTGATACAACGCATTATAGTAGGAGATAAAAAACCAACCGAACGGTTGGTTTTTTGTTTTTTATTCTTTTTTGTAATATAAAGTAGGGAACGGAATTAGTATTCTATAAAAAACAGACGTTTAATAAGATTAAGTGTATATAAAAATATTATTCGGCGGAATTTGCAATTGAAAATGAGGTTGCAAAAATGAAAAAATATAGAAGCGGTGATGCTGAATTATTAGAGAGATCTTAAATTTCCTATGGGAAATAGGTGAAGGTGAAATTAAGTCATGGGAAGATTAGTATATAAAATATTATTTCAATATAAATAAAAATCATTAAAATAATTATGAAAAAAGACGGTTTCGGACAATATCGAAACCGTCTTTTTGTGTGTTTAGTGCTGATTTTGCTTGCGAGCTTGCTCCGGTGTATCAAGACTTGTTGCACCAGGATATTGAAGTGATTGGTCGCGATCCGATTCAACGCGGCGTGATTCTCTTAGTTTTCGTTCTTGGCGATCTTTACCCATTGTGAATAGCACCTCCTTATTAAAAGTGTTGCTGTTATATGAAAAAACTATGCGTAAAGAAAGGGGGATTAACTTTCATAAAAAGTTCCCATAATGGAAAACATAGGAGGTGAAATGATGGATGGGAGTACTTTTTATTTTGTAGCTTGGATAGGGTGGGTTATCGTAACTTTCTTTATGAAAAAGGAATCTATTCGATGGAAGTTAAGTGCTTGTATATTGATTTTTATAATTTGCTCTCCGTTACATGTAACGATTGCTTCATTCACGGTATCAATAAATGCTCTTTTACTTTGTATTATTTCTTTTATAGGGATTACGCTATATTCTATTTGGAAAAAAATATATACCTTACTTTCGGCGCTTATTATTGCAATGTTATATACAAGTTTTCATTTGTTAGAAGTATATGACCCGATTTGGATTGTGGTGGATAGGTTGTTTCTGTTAAGTGGTGCCCTTGTGTATGCATCAGTTTTATTGCATGGAGATCGTTTCCTGCGATTATGTTCTTTATATATAGGGATGTTGCAAGGAGAGTTGTTAGTGACACTTATTTTTCGAAAACTAAACTTCCCTTATGATTACGGTAGTTTAGCGTTTTTTGATATCATCGCCGTTTCTACATTGTTTATGACAATTTTATTTTGGATTGCAAAAGTATCAGTATACATGGAACAGTTTAAGCGGAAAACACGTAAAAGAAAGGCGAGGGTAATACATGACTGAATATACACCAGCCATTTTATGTGGCGTAATAGCAGGGACGGTAACGAGAGTGTTAATGCTTCGCACGGATACGCGGCAATATCCAACGAGGCTTCATGGGAAAATTATTCATATTGCGATGGGGTTAATTGCCGCAGCTTTAGGAGCGATTGCAATCCCGTCTATTTTGAAAAAAGATTTTTCTGCCATTACATTTCTTACGTTAGCAGCGACGCAATTTCGTGATGTGCGTAATATGGAAAGAAATACGCTTCAACAATTAGATGGATATGAGCTCGTACCGCGTGGAAATACATACATTGAAGGAATTGCATTAGTTTTTGAAAGTCGCAACTATTTGGCGATGTTAACGTCGTTTGCAACGACGTTTGCGTATATAGGGTTCCATTCATGGATTGCTGGAGTAATTATGGCTATAATAGCATTTTTTATTGCGAAAAAATTAATGTCAGGCAAAAGGTTACATGATCTTGTTGATATCGAGCATGTACCGCTTCGCTTTGAAGGAGCGGGGCTTTATATTGATAATATTTATATTATGAATATTGGATTGCCGGCAAGGCAAGAAGAAATTATGAAATATGGAATGGGTTTTATTTTAAAACCGAAATCAATTGATGCGATGGTTACAATTGCAAATTTAGGACAACGGCAAGCTATTATACATGATGTCTCTGTTGCTCTAGGGATATATAGGGATTCAGGTACACCAGCACTTGTACCGTTAGCAAAGCGTGATTTAGAAGATGGAAGAGTTGGCATCTTTGTCTTGCCGCAAGACCAAGATGCCGAGAAAGCGATAGGTGTCATAGGGAATGTGCCAACGCTAGAAAGTGCCGTTCATATGTCATCGGAAGCCCCGAAAGGAAGGGGAGATAAAAGATGATGTTAGAAAGTGTTATTCTCGCAGTAATTACAACGACACCGGAAAAGTTTGCAGGCGGAGCTCCCTTATTTACTTGTGAGACGAAAGAGGAACTAGAATTTGTTGCAAATAATTTAGAGGCGATATTAGATGGTATTGCGCATCGCTTACAAGAGAATGTATATATTATTGTGAAACATTAGCAACGTGTGTTATAATATGAGGTGTTTTGATACGTTGAGAAATATTCTGGAATGCAAATCCCTTCTTGCACAAAGAAGGGTTTTTTACATAATAAACAGAAGCAAGTTGAAAGGATGAAAGTATATGCCGAAACCAGTAATAGCAATAGTAGGCCGCCCGAACGTAGGAAAATCTACTATTTTCAATAGAATTGTTGGAGAAAGAGTTTCAATCGTAGAAGATATACCAGGTATAACGCGAGACCGTATTTATAGTGCGGGAGAATGGTTAAATCATGAGTTTAACATTATTGATACAGGTGGAATTGATATTGGAGACGAGCCGTTCTTGACACAAATTCGTCAACAGGCGGAAGTAGCGATTGATGAAGCAGATGTTATCATTTTTATGACGAATGGTCGCGATGGTGTAACTGCAGCAGATGAAGAAGTTGCTAAAATTTTATATCGTTCTAAAAAACCTATTGTACTTGCGGTAAATAAGGTTGATAATCCAGAAATGCGTAGTGACATTTATGATTTCTATGCATTAGGATTCGGTGAGCCATTCCCGATTTCAGGTACACACGGTTTAGGACTTGGTGATTTGTTAGATGAAGCTGCAAATCATTTTCCGAAGATTGAAGAAGAAGCGTATGACGATGAAACAATCCGTTTCTCTTTAATTGGACGTCCAAACGTAGGGAAATCATCACTTGTAAATGCACTTCTTGGTCAAGAACGTGTAATTGTAAGTAATATAGCAGGAACGACACGTGATGCTGTTGATACACCATATAGCAAAGATGGTCAAGATTATGTAATTATCGATACAGCTGGTATGCGTAAAAAAGGGAAAGTATACGAAAGCACAGAAAAATATAGTGTACTTCGTGCGCTTAGAGCGATTGAACGTTCTGACGTTGTTTTAGTCGTTTTAGACGGAGAAGAAGGAATTATTGAACAGGATAAAAAAATTGCTGGATATGCTCATGATTCAGGACGAGCTGTTATTATCGTTGTAAACAAATGGGATGCAGTGAAAAAAGATGAGAAAACAATGAAAGCATTTGAAGAAAATATTCGTGCTCATTTCCAATTCTTGGACTATGCACCGATTGTATTCTTATCTGCGAAAACGAAAAAACGTACACAAACATTGTTACCAGTTATTAATGAAGTAAATGAAAGTCATAGTATCCGTGTACAAACGAATGTATTAAATGATGTAATTATGGATGCTGTAGCGATGAATCCAACGCCGACTCATAATGGTAGCCGTCTGAAGATCTTCTATGCGACACAGGTTGCGGTAAAACCACCGACATTTGTTGTGTTTGTAAACGATACAGAATTAATGCACTTTTCATATGAGCGCTTCTTAAAGAATCGTTTACGTGAAGCGTTCGGTTTTGTAGGAACACCGATTCACATTATCGCTAGAGCAAGAGACTAATGGAGAGGATGTGATTTTATGACAAAAATCACAGTAATAGGAGCAGGTAGCTGGGGAACAGCGTTAGCGATGGTATTAGCTGACAATGGACATGATGTACGTATTTGGGGAAATCGTTCTGAACTTATGGATGAGATTAATGCGAAACATGAGAATAGTCGATATCTTCCAGGAATTACATTGCCAAGCACAATCGTAGCCTACTCTTCTTTAGAAGAAGCATTAGTAGATGTAAATACAGTACTGTTAGTAGTACCGACGAAAGCGTACAGAGATGTATTACAAGAGATGAAAGAAATTGTTACAGAACCAGTTACGTGGATTCATGCAAGTAAAGGGATCGAACCAGGTACGTCAAAACGTATTTCGGAAGTGATTGAGGAAGAAATTCCAGAGAACTTGATTAAAGATGTTGTTGTACTGTCTGGACCGAGTCATGCTGAAGAAGTCGGCTTACGTCAAGCGACAACTGTTACATCGGCAGCGAAGCGTATGGAAGCGGCTGAGGAAGTACAAGATTTGTTTATGAATAGCTACTTCCGTGTATACACAAATCCTGATATTGTTGGAGTTGAGCTTGGTGGTGCGTTAAAAAATATTATCGCATTAGCTGCAGGGATAACGGATGGTCTTGGATTAGGTGATAATGCGAAAGCGGCATTAATGACACGTGGTTTAACGGAAATTGCTCGTTTAGGAAGAAAAATGGGCGGAAATCCTTTAACGTTCGCTGGTCTAACTGGTATGGGAGACTTGATAGTAACTTGTACAAGTGTTCATAGCCGAAATTGGCGCGCTGGAAATATGCTTGGAAAAGGGCACTCTTTAGAAGAAGTGTTAGAAAGTATGGGGATGGTTGTAGAAGGCGTAAGAACAACGAAAGCTGCTCATGAATTGGCAGAGAAGATGGAAGTTGAAATGCCGATTACAGCTGCTTTATATGACGTGTTGTTCAATGGGAATAATGTAAAGGATGCAGTAGGCTCATTGATGGGGCGCGTTCGAAAACATGAAGTGGAAGCTATACCTGATTTACTTTAAATAAAAGCGACAGAAGTACAATTTGTACTCCTGTCGCTTTTTTATTTTTTGATTGGGTCTTTTCACCATTTTTTTATTTTTGCATAGGATGAAGTGTAACTTGAGGAGAGGGTGAAAAGAATGGATAATAACATTTTTAATAATATTGAGAAGGAAGCGAAAGTGAACAAAGAGGATATTTTTAAATTAGCGTCATCTGTACAAAATGCGAATTTACGTGATGAAACTGTGCTTCGTCAATTGATTCATCAAGTAGCTCTTATGGCAGGACGTGAGGTGCCGAAAGAGCAAGAGGATCAAATTGTAAAAGCGATTATTAACAATAATATGCCAGCAGATTTTGGCTCGTTAAGCAAAATGTTTAAAAAATAAATTATGAGAAACAAAGAGATTGTAGATTGCATATGATAGCCATGAAAGAATGGGAATAGAGCTGGTAAGGGCATATTTGGTCAACCGAAGCGCAAAATAATGCGCTTCGGTTTTATTTTTGTACATAAATTTTGTAAATTTACATTAAAATGATGAATTGTATTTGTTTAAAGATTTTAATTTGTTAAAATAGTATAAAAATAGATTAAAAGTAAAGGGGTGTATATATGTCAGAAGGGCTTATAAAAATGTGGTTTTCCTTAGGGGCAATGGGATTTATGTTTGTTGCAGTAGTTTTTATTTTATTAAGTAGGCATAAAATGAAAAATAAATTTCTGAAAGGGATTACAGCGTTAGTAGCGTACACCCTCATGATTGTGTCGGGTATTGTTATTTTTCTTGTTGTATTTAGTGGACCTGTGGAGCAGTAAGAGGAGTGTATCTCAAAATGTTACATAAGAAGTAAGTTATACTAGCGTGAAAAGGTGATTGTCAGTGAAAAAAATCCATATTATTTTAATATTTTGTTGCATCAGCGTTTTAACAGGGTGTATGTATCCGAAAGAGAATATGAAACAAAATGCTGTTCCTTATGAAGATCAGTTACAAGTTGTTCAAAAAGCTATTACGACATATAAGGAACAAAATGGCGGGATATTGCCAATTAAAACGCGTGATATGAGTACACCTATTTATCAAAAGTATCCAATCGATTTTCAAAAAATTGCTCCGCGCTACATACAAGAAGCACCAGGGAATGCGTATGAAAGTGGAGGGGTATACCAATACGTATTAATAGATGTTGAAACAAATCCGACCGTAAAGTTAATTGATATAAGGATGGTTGAACAAATTCAGGAATTATCATTAAAACTAAGGATGTACCGTGATGAACATCGATATCCACCGTTTAAAAAAGTAATTTCAGACGGGGTATATGAATTGGATTACAAAAAACTAGGATATAAAGATGTACCGCAAGTGACAAGTCCGTATTCTGGTAAAGGACTTCCTTTTGTAATCAATGAAAAAGGAGAAGTATTTGTTGACTACAGAATCGACTTATATGAAGTGTTGAAAAAAAATGAAGGGCAATATAAGGAAGGAGAAGATATTCGAAATATACTATCGAAAGACTCCCCATTTGTTCCCGCATATTCTTTACCGTATACGGTGAAGGACGGAGAACCAATTTTTTTTAAATCATAAGTCATGAACCTTTCTTTTAGCGAATAAGTTCTAGAAGAAAGGTTTTTTATGTTATACAACTTGTGATGCAAACAAAAAGTATTTTTTAAATAGTCATATGAAATTGGACAAAATTATTTGATATATTGTCCGAACTTCTAGAATACCATTATATTATATCAGATATTATAGGCAACGTTAGAGAAGGTATTAGTTGACTATATACGCGGAATTATTCCCAAAAATTTTGAGGGAGGGAATCACTTGGAAAAGGTAGATATTTTTAAAGATATTGCGGAACGCACAGGCGGTGATATTTATTTTGGAGTTGTAGGAGCTGTTCGAACAGGGAAATCAACATTCATTAAAAAATTTATGGAACTTGTTGTTATTCCGAACATTGAGAATGAATCTGACCGCCAAAGAGCGCAGGATGAACTGCCTCAAAGTGCTGCTGGTCGTACAATCATGACGACGGAACCGAAGTTTGTTCCAAACCAAGCGGTTTCTATCGAAGTAGATGAAGGACTTGAAGTAAATATTCGATTAGTAGATTGTGTTGGATATACGGTTCCAGGAGCAAAAGGCTATGAAGATGAGAATGGCCCGCGTATGATTAATACTCCTTGGTATGAAGAGCCTATTCCATTCCATGAAGCTGCAGAAATCGGCACGCGCAAAGTAATTCAAGAACATTCAACAATTGGTGTTGTAATTACAACGGATGGAACGATTGGCGAAATACCAAGAAGAGATTATATAGAGGCAGAAGAACGCGTTGTAAATGAGTTAAAAGAAGTTGGAAAGCCTTTCATTATGATTATCAATACTGTACAGCCGTATCATCCGGATACAGAGCAATTACGCCAAAGTTTATCTGAAGAATATGATATACCAGTAATTGCGATGAGTGTAGAGAGTTTAAGAGAAACAGATGTATATAATGTACTTCGAGAAGCGTTATTTGAGTTCCCAGTATTAGAGGTGAATGTAAACCTTCCTAGTTGGGTAATGGTGCTAAATGAAGGGCATTGGTTACGCAAAAGTTATCAAGAAGCAGTTCAAGAGACTGTGAAGGATATAAAACGTCTTCGTGATGTGGACCGTGTCGTTTGGCAGTTTAGTCAATATGAATTTATTGATCGGGCAAGTCTAGCTGGCATTGATATGGGGCAAGGTGTGGCAGAGATTGATTTATATGCGCCAGATGAATTGTACGATCAAATTTTAAAAGAAGTAGTAGGGGTAGAAATTCGAGGGAAAGATCATTTACTGAAGCTTATGCTCGACTTATCTCATGCGAAAATAGAATATGATCAAGTGGCGGATGCCCTGCGTATGGTAAAGCAAACAGGATATGGTGTAGCAGCACCTGCACTAGCTGATATGAGCTTAGATGAGCCGGAAATCATACGTCACGGTTCAAGGTTTGGTGTGAAATTAAAAGCGGTAGCTCCATCTATTCATATGATTAAAGTAGATGTTGAATCGACGTTTGAGCCGATTATTGGTACTGAAAAGCAAAGTGAAGAATTAGTTCGTTATTTAATGCAAGATTTTGAAGATGATCCATTATCAATTTGGAATTCCGATATATTCGGACGTTCGCTTAGCTCTATTGTTCGAGAAGGAATTCAAGCAAAACTATCTTTAATGCCAGAAAATGCTAGATATAAATTAAAAGAAACACTAGAAAGAATTATTAATGAAGGATCTGGCGGATTAATTGCGATTATATTATAAGAAAAAATCCCTCTCATTGTAGAGGGATTTTTTTATTTTTTACGTATGGAATAGAAAAATAAACAGTCATTATCTAATACATTGTTGTAAATTGTCAAGTTTCATCAGATTTTCACATTTTAAGAGTAACAATTTCCTTAAAAATATTGAATTATAAAGGAGAATCGTATAATATAGGCGTTGATAATGATTTATCTACATCTTTGTAGTATAGAATTTGTAAAAATTGCCTACAAATGAAAGTAAGACTCATTTTATGATCATTATACAGTCTTATCTTTGGGAGGAGGTGAATGGCATGAACAAGACAGATTTAATCAATGCTGTTGCAGAGGCAAGTTCCCTTTCTAAAAAGGACGCAACAAAAGCAGTAGACGCTGTTTTTGATTCTATCTTAGAAGCTTTAAAACAAGGTGATAAAGTACAATTGATCGGATTCGGTAACTTCGAAGTTCGTGAGCGTGCGGCTCGTAAAGGTCGTAACCCACAAACAGGTGAGGAGATTGAAATCGCTGCAAGTAAAGTACCTGCATTCAAACCTGGTAAAGCGTTAAAAGATGCGGTTAAATAATCCTTACATATTAACAGGGAAGAAGAGTTTCCTTTTTGGGAACTCTTCTTTTTGCTTTTAAAAACATAAATATGCTAGAATGTGTTCGTATCACTTTTAGGTTTTCGGGAGGGCTAGCGGATGGCAAAAGTTAATTTAGAACAAATTGAACACGCAGTACGCCTTATTTTAGAGGCAATCGGAGATGACCCAAATCGTGAGGGAGTACTTGATACACCGAAGCGCGTTGCAAAAATGTACGCAGAAGTGTTCTCGGGGATGCATGAAGATCCAAAAGAGCATTTGCATAAAGTATTCGGAGAAGATCACGAAGAGCTTGTACTAGTAAAAGATATACCATTTTATTCGATGTGTGAGCATCATCTAGTTCCATTCTATGGAGTTGCTCACGTTGCATATATTCCGCAAGGCGGAAAGGTGACGGGGTTAAGTAAATTAGCTCGTACTGTAGATACAATTGCACGTCGTCCACAACTACAAGAACGTATTACATCAACAGTGGCTAATTCTATCATGGAAGTACTAGAGCCGCATGGTGTAATGGTAGTAGTAGAAGCAGAACATATGTGTATGACGATGCGTGGTGTGAAAAAACCAGGTGCGAAAACGATAACGACGGCAGTACGTGGTGTGCTTGAAAATGATGCTGCAGCGCGTAGTGAAATTTTATCTTTTATTAAAACGAAGTAAAGAAAAGCGGGAAACTGCTTTTCTTTTTTTTACAAGTAAATAAATGATATAGTGTTAGTTGGGCAGAGTGAGAATAGAAAGATTGCTTACATCAATGGAAGGTGTAGCCAAGTTTTGGTTATAGAAAATAGAATGTATGTGTTATAATAAGTTTTATGAATTAGAAAACAAGGGTGATTTTTTGTGTGTGACATCTACGGAGGGTATGCGGGTATAAAAGAGAAATTGATGGAGAAATTACGCCATCCTTATTTTATAAACTATATTGAAGAACCATGTATTGATGAAGAGAAAATAGCATTGTTATATGGAGCTTTAAAAAGTGAAAATTTACATATAGAACAAATTGAGCATTATGTAGTAACGATTATGCTTGTGCAAATTGCGCTTGATACACATGAAAGAGTATCAAACAAAGCGGGGGAAGAAGCGATTGAATCGCATAAACGCCGCCAGTTAACAGTACTTGCAGGTGATTACTATAGTGGGCTATATTATTACTTATTGTCTATGAATCGTGATATTGTTTTAATTCGCGCGCTTGCTGAAGGAATTAAAGAGATTAATGAACATAAAATTATGCTATACCAAAAAGCGCATGACAAGATGGATAACATAATGGAGAGTGTAGTAACGATTGAATCTGCGCTCCTTCAAAAAACATGTGATCATTTCCATTTATCACATTGGAAACCATTTATAACGTATGTATTAGGGAAAAATCGTCTCCAAAAAGAATGTCAACTGTATGCTGATAAACAACATTCACCTGTTTTTCAAGCAGTGCAAGAGGCTTTAGGGGATAAAGCTGATGCAGAAACAGTTATTAATGAATGGATGATGGAATTACGAAAGAAAGAAGATCAATTTTTAGAAGATCACACAGACATAAGTGAAATAAATTCTGTGTTAAGAGATAAATCGAAGACATAAGCAATTTTACATTGGAAGAAGGTACGAGCATGCAACAATCAAAAGAAGAAAGAGTACATGATGTATTTGAGAAAATTTCAGATAAATACGATGTGATGAATTCTGTAATTAGTTTTCAAAGACATAAAGCATGGCGTAAAGAGACGATGCGTATTATGGATGTAAAACCTGGCAGTAAAGCGCTTGATGTGTGCTGCGGGACAGCGGATTGGACAATTGCGCTAGCAGGAGCTGTAGGTGAGCAGGGGAAGGTTGTTGGCCTAGACTTCAGTGAAAACATGTTATCTGTCGGTAAACAAAAGGTAGAGGCGTTACAATTAAAGCAAGTAGAACTTCTACATGGAAATGCAATGGAACTTCCATTTGAAGATCATACATTTGATTATGTAACGATTGGATTTGGTTTACGTAACGTACCAGATTATTTACACGTATTAAAAGAAATGACACGTGTAGTAAAACCAGGTGGTAAAGTAATCTGCCTAGAAACATCGCAACCAACAATGATTGGTTTTCGACAAGGGTATATTTTATACTTTAAATATATCATGCCGTTATTTGGAAAGATGTTTGCGAAAAGCTATAAAGAATATTCATGGCTTCAAGAATCCGCTAGTACATTCCCAGGGATGAAAGAATTGGCTCAAATGTTTGAGGAAGCTGGACTTGAACGTGTACAAGTGAAACCATTTACTTTTGGAGTAGCAGCGATGCATTTAGGTATGAAACCAGAATCAAAATAGAAAAAAGAAGTTTTAGGTTAAGGTGAACAATATGAAGTTACAACTTATGTACTCTTTTTTACGATCGGATATTAATGTAATAGAAAAAGAATTAAAAAAGACAGTTGCTTCTGAACAGCCATTAGTAGAAGAGGCGGCATTACAACTCATTGAAGCTGGTGGGAAGCGAATTCGTCCTGTATTCGTGTTGCTTGCAGGGAAATTCGGGGATTATAAGTTAGACGCAATTAAGCACGTCGCTGTTGCGTTGGAACTTATTCATATGGCTTCTCTCGTTCACGATGACGTTATTGATGCAGCGTTTTTACGACGCGGTAGTGCGACTGTGAATGCGAAATGGGGAGATCGTATTGCAATGTATACAGGAGACTATCTGTTTGCTAAGTCTCTTGAATGTGTAACAAATATCGAAATTCCAGAGGCGCATCAGGCACTGTCGCATACAATTTTAGAAGTATGTAAAGGTGAAATTGAACAAATTAAAGATAAATATAACTATGACCAAAATTTACGAACGTATTTAAGAAGGATAAAGCGAAAAACAGCATTATTAATTGCTGCGAGTTGTCAGCTAGGGGCGATTGCTGCTGGTGCTAATCGCGATATGGTAAATCGTTTGTTTTGGTATGGGTATTTCGTAGGAATGTCTTATCAAATTATTGATGACATTTTAGATTTCGTTTCAACAGAAGAGAAACTTGGAAAACCTGCTGGTGGTGACTTACTACAAGGAAATATTACGCTGCCTGCTTTATATGCGATGGAAGATCCAATACTCCGCAAGAAAATCACTTCTGTACATGAAAATACAACAGCAAGTGAAATGAAAGAAATTATTGATGCTGTAAAAAATAGTACAGCTATTGATCAAGCATTTGCGTTTAGCGAACGTTATTTACATAAAGCATTGGAAATAATAAAACCACTCCCACGTGGGCAAGCAAAGTATGCATTACAAAATGTTGCAAAGTATATTGGAAAACGAAAATTTTAGTGTTTATTCTAAAAAATAAAATAATCTCTCTATTTCAAAACTATTGCACAATTGTGATAAGGGTGTTAATATGTGTGTGGGGATATACAATTACATACATAATTCAGAAGTGGAGAGATTTTTTATGGAAAAAACATTTCTAATGGTAAAACCAGACGGTGTACAACGTGCCTTCATTGGGGAAATTGTAGCTCGTTTTGAGAAAAAGGGCTTTCAATTAGTTGGTGCAAAATTAATGCAAGTCACTCCGGAAATTGCTGGACAACACTACGGTGAGCATAAGGAAAAACCTTTCTTTGGTGAATTAGTAGACTTTATTACATCTGGACCTGTATTTGCAATGGTATGGCAAGGTGAAGGTGTAGTAGATACAGCTCGTAATATGATGGGTAAAACAAGACCACATGAAGCGGCTCCTGGAACAATTCGTGGAGATTTCGGTGTAACTGTTGCGAAAAACATTATCCACGGTTCTGATTCTTTAGAAAGCGCAGAGCGCGAGATTGCTATTTTCTTTAAAGAAGAAGAATTGGTAGACTACTCAAAATTAATGAATGAATGGATTTACTAATTATTTTGAAATAATTTGTAAACGCTTTAATCACTGTGATAATAGTAAAAAGTGCAAGAAGAATAGGGGTATTCTTCTTGCACTTTTTTTATTTGGATTAGTTACGAAGTTAGAGCGGTTATGATATATTGATATGTAAAGTAAAAGGCCTATCGGAGAATAAGCGAATGGCTGATCAATCATATAATTTCTTTCATATTTTTAGAGTAATGAAAGATAATATCATTGCTTAATATAGCGAGATAAATACATATACGAAAAGAGGAATAACGTATGCGATATATTACAGCTGGTGAATCTCATGGTCCACAACTTACAACGATTATAGAAGGTATTCCAGCAGGACTGCCTTTAGTAGCGGATGATATAAATGAAGAGTTAGCTAGAAGGCAAAAGGGATATGGGCGTGGTAGACGCATGCAAATTGAAACAGATCAAGTGCAAATTGCAAGTGGTGTTAGACATGGAGAGACATTAGGTTCTCCAATTGCACTTGTTGTTGAAAATCGTGATTTTGCACACTGGACAAAAATTATGGGTGCAGAGTCGTTAACGGAACAAGAAGAAAAAGAAATGAAGAGGAAAGTAACAAAACCAAGACCTGGACATGCTGATTTAAATGGTGCGATTAAATATGGTCATAGAGATATGAGAAATGTACTTGAACGTTCTTCAGCACGCGAAACGACAGTGCGTGTTGCTGCTGGTGCGGTTGCTAAAAAAGTGTTAGCGGAACTTGGTATTACAGTGGCAGGCCATGTAATTGAAATTGGCGGTGTACAAGCTAAGGAGATTACGTATCGTTCAATTGAAGAATTAAAAAGTATTACAGAAGCATCACCTGTACGTTGTTTAGATGAAGAAGCTGGCAACCAAATGATAAAAGCAATTGATGATGCGAAAGCAAATGGTGATTCAATCGGTGGCATCGTTGAAGTAATTGTGGAAGGAATGCCAATTGGAGTAGGAAGTTATGTGCATTATGATCGAAAACTGGATGCGAAATTAGCAGCCGCGATTATGAGCATTAATGCCTTTAAAGGTGTTGAGATTGGAATTGGTTTTGAAGCAGCGCATAGACCCGGAAGTGAAGTTCATGATGAAATTCTGTGGAATGAAGCACGTGGATATACACGAAGAACGAATCATGCAGGTGGATTAGAAGGCGGTATGACGACTGGAATGCCAATTGTTGTGCGCGGTGTGATGAAACCGATACCTACACTATATAAACCTCTTCAAAGTGTGGATATTGATACGAAAGAACCTTTTACAGCAAGCATTGAACGTTCAGATAGTTGTGCTGTACCAGCAGCTAGTGTCGTTGCAGAAGCTGTTGTGGCTTGGGAATTAGCGACTGCTTTAATAGAACAATTTGGATTAGATCGTATGGATCTTATTCGTGAAAATATGGAGAAACATAATGAATATGCGAGGGGATTTTAATGGAAAACATACATATTCAAACGAAATCAAAAGAATATGATGTACATGTTGGGAAAGAGGCATTATTACATTTGACAACATTTGTTCAAAATATGCAGCCAGTTGTATCTAACGTAATGATCATTTCAGATGAAGTTGTTGCATCTTTACATTTACAGACAGTTGTGAATGCATTGCAAGTAGAGCAAGAAGTATTTTCATTCGTTGTACCGAGTGGTGAAAAAGAGAAGTCTTTTGAAAATTTCTATGCGGCTCATACGTCAGCTCTTGAAAATAAATTAGATAGAAATTCTTTAATTATCGCACTTGGAGGCGGAATGATTGGAGATTTGGCTGGTTTTGTTGCTGCGTCGTTTATGCGTGGCATTCGCTTTGTCCAAGTTCCAACGACTTTATTAGCTCACGATAGTGCAGTAGGCGGGAAAGTAGCAATTAACCATCCGTTAGGGAAGAATATGATTGGTGCATTCCATCAGCCAGAAGCGGTTGTATATCATACACCATTTTTATACTCTCTTCCTGAAAAAGAATGGCGTTCAGGTTTTGCAGAAGTGATAAAACATGCTTTGATTGGTGATGTTGAACTGTATCATTGGTTAAAAGAAGAAGTGCAAACATTTGCGGATCTTCGTGATGAGAAGTTAATTCACATATTAATGAAGGCGATTCCTGTAAAAGCAAATATTGTATCGCAAGATGAAACAGAAAAAGGTGTACGTGCTCATTTGAACTTTGGACATACGCTAGGGCATGCTCTTGAAAAAGAGATTGGATATGGAAATATTACTCACGGTGATGGAGTAGCAGTTGGGATGTTATTTGCTTTATTTTTAAGTGAGCAAGTGTATAAAGTTGATCTTGCTTATGAAGAGATAAAGCAGTGGTTCTTGCAATACGGCTATCCAAAAATGCCAAGCGATTTGAATGTAGAGCGCCTCGTTCAACTGATGAAACAAGATAAGAAAGCAAATGCTGGAACAATTCATATGGTACTTATGCAGGAATATGGGGTGGTGAACGTCGTATCTATTCCTGATGAGACTGTTCATATTGCGTTAGAAGCATTTCAAAAGGATATGGCTTAAAAATATAGGGAACAGTTATGAAGTGCTTATTTAGAGGTGTTTTCGTAATAGTGACGGTTATGATAAAAGATTACAGTAAGGGATTATAATCCCTTACTGTAATCGAATTCAATAAAATGACTGGGGGAAGAAAAATGAGAGTGAAAGAGCGATTGTTAACTTTGAGAGCATATGTACCTGGGAAAAATATTGAAGAAGTAAAAAGAGAATATGGATTATCAAAAATTGTGAAATTAGCATCGAACGAAAATCCATTCGGTTGTTCTACAAATGTGACAGAAGCGTTAACATCATTAGTGAGTCAATACGCTCTTTATCCAGATGGATATGCTTTTGAACTTCGGACAAAAGTAGCTGATCATTTAGGTGTAAAAGCGGAACAACTGTTATTTGGTAGTGGGTTAGATGAAGTTATTCAAATGATTAGCCGTGCCTTACTACATGAAGGAACAAATGTTGTAATGGCGAATCCTACATTCTCGCAATACCATCACCATGCTGTTATTGAAGGGGCAGAAGTTCGTGAAGTATCACTTAAAGATGGCATTCACGATTTAGATGCAATGTTACAACAAGTAGATGATAAAACGAAGATTGTGTGGATTTGTAATCCGAATAACCCGACAGGTACATATGTAGAGAAACAAAAATTACTTTCATTTTTAGAATCAGTACCTAAGTCAGCGCTCGTTATTATGGATGAAGCATATTATGAATATGCGGAAGCAAAAGACTATCCGCAAACATTGCCACTTCTTGAAAAATATGAAAATCTTATGGTATTACGTACATTTTCAAAAGCATATGGCTTAGCTGCTTTTCGAATTGGATATGCGATTGGTGATGCGAAGTTAATCGGGCAGTTGGAAGTAGCAAGGTTACCGTTCAATACATCGACTGTAGCCCAAGCTGTAGCAATAGCTGCATTAGAAGATCAAACATTTTTACAAGACTGTGTGCAAAAAAATGCTGAAGGGTTAAATCAATACTATGCATTTTGTAAGGAATATAACGTATTCTATTATCCGTCTCAAACAAATTTCATTTTCTTAAAACTTGGTATTTCTGGTAATGAAGCTTTCGAACGATTAATGAAGAAAGGATATATTGTTCGTTCTGGTGCTGCATTTGGAATACATGATGGCATTCGTATTACCGTCGGATTGAAAGAAGAAAATGATGAAATTATAGAATTACTGAAAGAGCTTGTAAATGAGCAAGTTAAGAAAGAAGAAACCTATTCTTAAGAAATTGTGAAGGCTCCTTTTATAGGAGTCTTTTTTATCCCGCATGAACAGCTCCTAAAAGCTTGGTTGGTGTTGCTTCATAATTAATAAGGGAAGTTATTTGCACGGTCATGAAAGAAAACGGTACAATAGAAAGTAGTGAGGGATCGGTGTCACATCCGAACTTTTTGAACAAGTAGCTACGCTATAAGAAAAAGTACAAGAAGGAGCATGCTCATTCTAAAGGTTGCGTTATAACAGTGCGTTGCTTATGATAAAGTGAAACTTTAATCAGTGGGGGGATGTTTATCCCCCGCTAATTATTAGTTGAACCAATCGGGCTTTTACGGGCAGTTGATCCCCAAACTAACTTCTTTGCCTTAGCTGAATTTTGAGGTGGGGGTCTTACTGCCCGTTAATAGCGGGATAAATGAACAGAAGAGAATATTTTTTAGAATTAAAGGAGACGTTTATGCAAAAGTTTGAACAAGCTGTGTCATATATTGAAAATGGTGAAGCGGAAAAAGGATTACAATTATTAAAAGAACAATTACAAGTTGCGAATGATGAAGAGAAGTATGATATCGCTCGCTACTATCATACACTTGGGTTTACGGATGAGGCGCTAGTAATAACAGAAGATTTACGCTTGCTATATCCGGAAGAGAGTGAATTTACGGTATTTTTAGCAGAATTATATATTGATTTAGATAAAGAAGATGAAGCGATTGAAGTACTTCATGATATTCCAGAAAATGATGATTTATATGTTCAATCGTTATTGCTTGTTGCAGATTTATTCCAAATGCAAGGTTTTGATGATGTAGCAGAGCAAAAACTATTAAAGGCGAAAGAATTGATGCCTGACGAACCTGTTATTACGTTTGGATTAGCAGAATTATATAGTAGTAAAGGTGAAGAACAAAAGGCAATTACTTATTACGAGTCGCTATTAGCGGAACATAAAGTAATGGGGGGGGTTGTCATTGCACTTCGTCTCGCAGAAACGTTAAGTGCAATTGGAAACTGGGAAGAAGCGATCTCTTACTATGAAGCAGGCTTAGAGGAGCAAAAAGATATTCACTCCTTATTTGGATATGCTTTCACATTATATCAAGGAGAAGAATATCAAAGAGCAATTGGTGCTTGGCAAGAACTAAAAGAATTAGATCCTGAGTACGCATCACTATACATGTATTTAGCGAAAAGCTATGAAAAAGAAGGAATGCTGCAAGAAAGCTATGAAACACTTCAAGAAGGAATTAAAGTAGATGAGCTTGCTGTTCCGTTTTATGTAGAATTAGCGAGCATTGCAGCTAAATTAGGAAAAGTAGCAGAGGCAGAGGAAGTGCTTCAAAAAGCGCTTGAGTTAGATCCAGGACATTTAGGTGCAATATTAAAATATGCATATATTTTAAAAGGACAAGAAAAGTATGAAGAGTTAATCACAGTTGTAGAGCGTGCTATTGATAGCGGAGAGCCAGATACACAACTACTTTGGGATCTTGCGTTTGCAAAAAAACAATTAGAAATGTATTCGGATGCATTAAAGCACTATGAAAGTGCATATACTTCTTTTAAGAATCATCCAGACTTCTTGGAAGAGTACGGTTATTTCTTATTGGAAGAAGGAATGCGAAAAGAGGCCAAAGAAGTGTTTACTCAGTTATTACAACTAGACCCGACACAAATTCATATTGAAGAGTTGTTATATAATTTAGAGGATTTTTCATAAGTTGGAAGGAAACTGAATGCCGCTTCTTGAATCTAAAAAGAAAAGAGAAAGACAGAGGAGGGACTTAATTGCTATGAATACCCCTGTTTCTGTAAACGAGAAGAAGGATTTTGTGAAATGGTTTTTGAATAATTACCAACTGAAACAGCGTGAATGTGTATGGATTTTGAATTATTTAATGAGTCACGACCAATTAATGCATAAAGTCCACTTCGTAGAGCATGCAAAATATTGTCCGCGTGGCTTAGTGATGTCAGCAAATTGCGTGAAAGACACACCGTTTCACTTTTTTAAACAAAATGTTATGACAACAGATGCTGAAAAATCGTTTCATGATATTCGTTTAAATCGAGATGAGGATATTTATATTCAACTCAACTTTAAATCATCGTTCCAAAACGCAAACTATGTAGCTGTATTAGAAGACAATCCATATTTACCAAAGCATATTGAAGTAAATGAAAAAGATCGTTTACTTGCAGAGAGATTTTTAGAAGAGAGTGTATTTTCATTTAGAAGAGAACGTCTTTTGAAACAAATTGATGAAGCGTTGGATAAGCAAGATAAGGAAACGTTTCATAGGTTAACGGCGGAGTTAAAGACTTTATAGGATTTATTCGAATTATTAAATTTTTACAAATTTCGGAATTTTTTAAGAAAAACTACCTATCTTGGGTAGTTTTTCTTTTTTTACCCCTTTTAGTATGGTTTAATATATATAAAGTGAAAGTTCTGTCATTTTAGTTGGAGGGAGGGAAGAAATGTGAAATGGATTGTAAAAGACGTGGAACAGTTTGAGCAAGCAAGGGAGTATGTAGATACAGGGGTAATACCTCTTTTGTCAATTTCAGCAGCAAAAGAAATGAAAACGGTAGTAGAACAAGGTGAATTTATTGAATTGTTGAGTATGGAGTTGGAAAGAGAATATAAAGGAAGAGTGCTTTTACTACCTGCATTTACGTATTTAGTAGAAAGTCAAAAGAATGAAAAAGCTCGTTTGCAAGAATGGACAGATCATTTACAAAGTCAAGGCTTTAAACATATTGCTTATGTTACAAGTGATTTTTCATGGAAAGAAGATATGCAAGAGTTACAGGGGGATTTATTTTGGTTACCCTCATTAGCGTTAGAACAATTTAGTGATCAAGCGAAGAGAGAAGTCATCCACGCTCATATAAAAAATATAATGGTAATGTTAGAAGAAAAATGGGGAAAATAGCAATAAACAGAAAGTTCTTATTATTATGAGTAGTATGATATTGACCTGTGCATGAGGGTATTATATCATGATAGTGTCCTAGTATTTATTTTTTATATTATTTTTCACGAGGGGACAATTTCTGATAGAGGGGGGAAATTTTCGTGAGCGAGAAAGAACATCGTGTGTCAAGAAGACAGTTTTTAAATTACACACTTACAGGAGTAGGAGGCTTTATGGCAGCGGGTATTTTAATGCCGATGACGCGATTTGCGCTTGATCCGGTGTTAAGAAAAGAAGCGGGAACAGATATGGTTGCTGTTGCGCAAGTAAAGGATATTACAACAGAGCCGAAGCGTTTCGACTTTAAGGTGAAACAGGTTGACGGATGGTACAAGTCTGAAGAGCCAAAATCTGCTTGGGTGCATAAAGATGAAAGCGGAGACATCGTTGCATTTTCTCCAGTGTGTAAACATTTAGGGTGTACAGTGAACTGGAATTCGGACAAAGCACATCCGAATCAATTCTTTTGCCCGTGTCACGGAGGACGTTATACAAAAGATGGTATGAACATTAAAGGCACACCGCCACTTGCTCCGCTTGATGTGTACGAGTCTAAAGTGAAAGATGGAACGCTGTATTTAGGAAAAGCGAAGCCAAAAGGGGGTGCAAAGTAGATGCTAAATAAAATTTATGATTGGGTAGATGAACGTTTAGATATTACACCGATATGGCGCGATATCGCTGATCATGAAGTACCTGAACATGTAAACCCGGCACATCACTTTTCTGCATTCGTTTATTGCTTTGGAGGACTTACCTTTTTCGTTACTGTAATTCAAATTTTATCTGGAATGTTTTTGACGATGTATTATGTGCCTGATATTAAAAATGCGTGGGAATCTGTTTACTATTTACAAAATGAAGTTGCGTACGGGCAAATTGTTCGTGGTATGCACCACTGGGGTGCTAGTCTCGTAATTGTAATGATGTTTTTACATACACTCAGAGTTTTCTTCCAAGGTGCGTATAAAAAACCTCGTGAGTTAAACTGGATTGTTGGTGTTCTTATTTTCTTTGTTATGTTAGGTCTTGGTTTTACCGGATATTTATTACCGTGGGATATGAAAGCGTTATTTGCTACGAAAGTAGGGATTCAAATCGCAGAGCAAACGCCGCTCATTGGTCCTTATATTAAAACATTACTCGCTGGTCATTCCGAAATTGTTGGCGCTCAAACATTAACTCGCTTCTTTGCTATTCATGTCTTCTTCTTACCAGCAGCACTTCTAGGTTTAATGGCCTTCCACTTCATCATGATTCGCAAACAAGGTATTTCCGGTCCACTATAAGAGATTGCTAAATTAAAGGGGAAAGAACTAAAGGAGGGAGATTATGCATCGCGGCAAAGGAATGAAATTTGTAGGAGATTCTCGAGTACCAGTAGCTCGGAAACCAAATATTCCAAAAGATTATTCTGAATACCCAGGAAAAACAGAAGCATTTTGGCCGAACTTCTTGTTAAAAGAATGGATGGTTGGTGCAGTTTTTTTAATCGGTTATTTATGTTTAACAGTGGCACATCCGTCACCGCTTGAGAGAATGGCGGATCCGACAGATGCCGGATATATACCACTTCCAGATTGGTATTTCTTATTTTTGTATCAGTTACTAAAGTATTCTTATGCTTCTGGTTCATTTACTGTAATTGGAGCGTTTATTATGCCAGGGATTGCGTTTGGAGCATTACTGTTAGCTCCATTTCTCGATCGAGGTCCAGAAAGACGCCCGTTGAAGCGTCCTGTAGCCACTGGATTTATGCTTTTAGCAATTGCATCGATTATCTTTTTAACTTGGGAATCTGTAGCACACCACGACTGGGAAGCTGCAAAGAAACAAGGCGCAATTGTAAAAACAGCACCAGTTGATAAAAATGATGACGGCTACAAGTTAATGCAAAAAAATACTTGTTTAACGTGTCATGGTGATAATTTACAAGGCGGGGCGGCAGCACCAGCTTTGCAGAACTTAACTTTAAAACCTGAAGAAATCGCTAAAATTGCGAAAGATGGAAAAGGTTCTATGCCTAAAGGTGTATTTAAAGGTACGGATGAAGAACTGAAAAAGCTTTCGGAATTCGTTGCAAAGTATAATAAAAAATAATAGAAAAGCTGACTACAAATTTTGTGGTCAGCTTTTTATTTTGATGACAGAAAGTTTACTATATAATAGAGTAGAGTTTGAGGAAAGAATGAAAGGTGTTGGACATACAGCTTGGTTTACTTGTATGCAATGTTAAGACAACGCTCAGTATTATTATTTTTATTGATTGTTAACATACTAGGTACAATTTACGGATTTATATGGTATGGAAATCAATTAAAAGAAACGTCACCTATATTTTGGCCGTTTGTACCAGATAGTCCTATGGCGACTCTCTTTTTTGTCTTTGTTTTAATTGCTTTCTTGGTAAAGCGAAACTGGGGATTAATAGAGGCGCTGGCAATTGTAACTTTAATAAAATATGGTATATGGGCTGTTGTTGTAAATGTGGTTATGATTTATGTAAAAGGTCCTATTGGCTTGATGGGGTATATGTTAATGCTATCGCATTTTGCAATGGCAGTGCAGGGAGTGTTATATGCTCCGTTTTACCGTATAAAAAAATGGCATTTTGTAGTAGCAGGTATATGGACATTACATAATGACGCAATTGATTATTTATTTTGGCAAATGCCGAGATACGGAATTATGCATTTGTTTGTAGAGAAAATTGGTTATTTTACATTTTGGTTAAGTATTGTCGTACTGTGCATCACATACTATTATTGCTTACGTGAGCGCCGAAAACAGTTTTCTTTATGATGGTGTGAACATTTAGGGGGAGAAAATGAAAAGAAGTAAGAGTGGAAAAATATTGGATCGATTGATTACGTTAGTTGTTTCATATAGCATAGCATTTTCTATTTTTGCACTTGCAACAATGGCAGTTGTATATGGAAAATGGCTGTATTATTTTGAAATTGATTTTTTAAACATTCCAGATTTAGCGGATATGACAAAAGATGAAATTAAGAGAAATTATGATGTGCTAATTACATATTTATCTCCGTTTTATGACGGAGTATTACATTTACCGACATTAGATATGTCTACAAATGGTCGTATTCATTTTGTAGATGTTAAAAATATTATAGTAAAGATTCAATATGTGATGTATGCGACAATTATGATTGTAGTGATAGGCGGCGTTTATTTATTAAAAAGAAAAAACGAAAAATTTTTACTGCATGGATCGATTGTAACAATTATATTTCCGATAGCACTGGTGTTGCCAATCGCTATTAATTTTGAAAAGAGTTTTGTATTATTCCATAAGCTGTTATTCAGTAACGATTATTGGATGTTTGATATTGAATCGGATCCGATTATTTTAATGCTACCAGAAGAATTTTTTATGCATGCGGCGTGTGCTATTTTATTATTCATTTTAGGTGGTAGTATACTTTGTTACAGCTTGTATAGATATTTCGTAAAAAAGAAAAGGATTTCAAAGGAAAAATTCTCTGCTTAAAGAGAATTTTTTTGTTTGTAAAACGATAATATATTTTTCGGGACAGTTCTGTTCTATTCTTGTCCAATTCCACATATTTTGTACTAGTAGTTATAGGGGGGACCGGGATGAAGAGAACATTAATTGGATTGATAGCATTTCTAATTATAATGTTTCCGTTACGTATATATGCTGAAGAGTGGAGTGAACTAACGGGGTTGCTAGACGACTCGTTACAGTTAGTGAAGCGTAATGAAGATGAAAAAGCAGTACAAGTATTACAATATTTCTCGGAGCAGTTTTTAGTGAAGGGGAATGAAAAGAAGCAAGAAGTAACACCAGATCAAATTAGAGTCATTTCTTTAGCTTACGACAAAGCGAAACAATCTCTCTCGGAAGAAGATTTAGGTAAGCAAGTTAAAATTGATAATGTGATAGCATTACAACTTGCTGTTGATGCGCAAGTATCGAAATATCAACCGCTTTGGATGGAAAGAGAAGGGAAAGTAATGGATGCTTTTTCTCAAATGGAAAAAGCGATGAAAAAAGAAGATACTGGACAGTTTCAGCAAACGTTAAATACATTCTTAAATGAATTTAATATTATTTACCCAAGCCTAATGATTGCTTTGCCAGAAAACGAGGTGCAACGTGTAAATGCTCATTTATCTTATTTGGATGAATTTCGTAACGTTATGTTAAAAACGAAAGGTGGGCAAATGCAATTAGGAATCATTAAAGGAGATTTGCAAAAGATATTTCACACAGTAAAAAAAGATGAAATTGCCCCCTCTCTCATTTGGTTTATGACAATTACTGGAGGACTTATTTTATTCACATTAACTTATGTTGGATGGAGAAAGTATAAAGGCGAGCGAGAGAAAAGAAAAAGTAATGTACATTCTAAAAATAGATAATGCGATAAAGTGAAACTTTAATCAGTGGGGAGGTTCATCCCTCATTGATTATTAGCCCTCATCAATCGGGCGTTTACGGGCAGTGGATATACCGCCTAACTTCTTTGCTCCAGCAGAATTTTGAGGTGGGAGTCTAACTGTCTACAAATAGCGGGATAAATAAAGATACGGATTGTAAGGTTTATTCATTGACAATGGTGGCAGAAAAAAATAGAATGAGAAGTACTATAATTAAAACTTCAATGGAGGTTCATGATGTTTTATTTAATTTACTTCGCGATCATTTTGATCATACCGTTGTATGCACAGTCAAAAGTACGTAGTGCCTATAGCAAGTATTCACAAGTTTATTCAACATCAGGTATGACAGGAGCAGAAGTGGCTCGGAAAATTTTAGATGAAAACGGATTATACAACGTAGCTGTAGAAGAAACGCCAGGTCATTTATCAGACCATTATGATCCAACTGCCAAAACAGTTCGATTATCAACAGATAACTATTATGGCCATTCAGTTGCTGGTACAGCAGTAGCAGCACACGAAGTAGGGCATGCGATTCAAGATGCAAAAGATTATAATTTCATGCGTGTTCGTCATTCATTAGTGCCAGTTGCTAATTTTGGCTCGAATATGTCTTGGGTTTTCGTCTTAATTGGTGTGTTTGCACAAATGTCTGGTTTATTGTTGCTAGGAATTATTTTGATGGCAGCAGGTGTTGTTTTTCAACTTGTTACATTACCAGTTGAGTTTGATGCATCAAAACGCGCAATGCAACAAATTGAAGCACTTGGTATCGTATCGACAGATGAGTACGGTCAAGCTCGTAAAGTATTAAATGCGGCAGCATTAACATATGTAGCAGCTGCAGCTGTAGCTGTATTTGAATTATTACGTCTTGTATTAATATATACTGGTATGCAGCGTAGCGACGACTAAAGACTATCAATTTTGATAGTCTTTTTTTATTATCTATAATAAATGGACAGGATAAAATGAAAGAAATATTGTAGGGAAATCATCATTAAGTAGCATACGATGAGGGGGGAGATAATGGAATATCCAGACTATATAGTAAAGCAAGTGAAAGAGCGCAGTGCTTCGTATCAGCTAGAAGGTTTTCTAAGTGGACAAGGCCCTGGAAACCCAAAAATTATGCTCGTTGGTGAAGCACCTGGTGAAACAGAAATTCATAATGGGATTCCGTTTAGCGGTAGAGCTGGAAAACATTTAATGGAGTTTTTAGAACGTATTCATGTTACAAGGGAAGAAGTATATATTACGAGTGCGGTCCGGAGTAGGCCATATAAATGGAGAGAGAAAAAAGAACGAAATGGCGAAAAAATACAGAAAAAGTATAATAGAACACCAAATCAAGGAGAAATACTTGCTCATGCACCTTTATTAGATTATGAGTTGGAACATATAGACCCTCCTGTTATCGTTACGCTTGGTAATATTGCATTACAGCGTTTAGTCGGTAAAAATCATAAAATTACAGATGTTCATGGAGAATTGTTAAAACAACCCGTGCAACAATTGAAAGGTAGTTGCTGTACAGAATTTGTATGGACAGAAAAAGAATATTCTATTTTTCCGACCTTTCATCCAGCTTCTATTTTTTATAATCGGAGTTTGTTGAAGCTTATTTATGAGGATTGGGAGAAGCTTAAAAGATATGTAATAAAAAACTAGAAAAGCTAAAGAGCTTTTCTAGTTGAATTTAATTATGTAACGGATTTTTATTTTCATCTAATGTAAAACCTTCACCAACTACATCATGTACGTCACTTACAGCAACAAAGGCATGAGGATCTACAGAAGTAATAATATTTTTTAATTTCACGATTTCATTTTTAGCGACAACGCAATACAATACGTTCCGTTCCACTTTCGTATACGATCCAACAGCTTTTAAAAAGGTTGCTCCGCGCTCCATGTCAGATAAAATTTGGGCAGCAATTTCATCGTTTTTATCTGAGATAATAGTTGCTCCTTTTGCCGCATAGGCTCCTTCTTGCATAAAGTCAATGACTTTCGCTCCGATAAAAACAGCAACTAACGTATACATGCCTTCGCGGTATGATAAATAGGTAAGAATAGAGACGATAATGACGATAGCATCAAACATAAACATTGTTTTCCCCATACTCCAGCCAACATATTTATGAGCGAGTCTTGCGATAATATCTACACCGCCAGTAGTCCCCCCATATTTAAATATTATGCCAAGACCGATACCGATAAATGCCCCGGCGAATAAAGCCGCGAGTGTCATATCATTTTGTAAGTTTAAATGTAAGTTAAGAACGTCGTAACGCTGAAAAATCCATAGAAATAAAGATACGCTGAATGTGCCGATTAGTGTATAGATAAATGTCGTTCTTCCAAGTAACTTCCAACCAATAAAAAATATAGGGATATTTAAAATTAAGTTTGAATAAGAAGGGTCAAACTTAAATAGAAAATACAATAATAGTGTAATACCGGTAAATCCACCTTCTGCAAGGTGATTTTCAATATTGATATTCACAATACCGAAAGAAAAAATAGCGGAACCGATTAAAATGAAAATGATATTTCGAATCTTCAAACTCGATGTCATATAGAAATCCCCCTAATTATGTAGATTGCATTGCTCCGCTGAAACGGTAAAACATAATGATAAGTAATTTCTAGTTGTTAATAAAAATAGTGAAGGCTATAAAAAAACAATTGATTTTAGCTGATCTTTTGCCAAAACCGCAAAAGAAAGTTTCACTTCATTATAGTCTATCCAAAAAAGGGTCGCAAATAGGTGTTTGGCGGGGAATAATATTTGTCAAATCGCGATGAATTGGCTAACATGAAAGAGGAAGGATTAGAGGTGATTAGTATGGAAGCAAAAACGATGAAAGATATGCAGAAAGAAGTAGATGCATATATTGGTCAGTTTAAAGAAGGTTATTTCAGTCCGCTTGCAATGATGGCTCGTTTAACGGAAGAAATGGGAGAGCTTGCGAGGGAAGTAAACCATTACTACGGTGAGAAACCGAAGAAAACAACTGAAACAGAACGTAGTATTGAAGAAGAGCTTGGAGATGTATTGTTTGTTATGATTTGTATGGCAAATAGTTTAAATATTGATTTAGAAACAGCGCATAACATTGTAATGGAAAAATTTAATACACGTGATAAAGATCGCTGGACACGCATTGATGAGGGAGAGAAAGAATAATGAAAGAAATTAAAGTAATTATCGCTGGACCAAGAGGACGTATGGGACATGAAGCAGTCCTTCTTATGGAAAGAACAGAACATTTCAATTTAGTAGCAGCAGTAGACTATAAGCATGGTGGAGAAAAGATTTCAGACTTACCTGGTATGCCGATGTTAGATACACCGATTTACGCAGATTTACATACTTGTTTAGATGAAGTGGAAGCAGATGTATTATTAGATTTAACAACACCAGAAGTTGGAAAGAAACATGTGACACTTGCAGTTGAACGTGGACTTCGATCTGTTATTGGTACAACTGGATTTACGGAAGAAGAACTAAAGCAATTAACAGAAAATGCAAAAGATAATAAAGTAGGAACAATTATCGCTCCAAACTTTGCAATTGGTGCAGTTCTTATGATGAAATTTTCACAAATGGCAGCGAAGTACTTCCAAGATGTTGAAGTAATTGAATTACACCATGATCAAAAATTAGATGCACCATCTGGTACAGCTGTCAAAACAGTAGAATTAATTCGTCAAAATCGTGAATCAAAGCAGCAAGGTCATCCAAACGAAGTAGAGCAAATAGAAGGTGCTCGTGGTGCAAATGTAGACGGTATTCACATTCATAGTGTACGTTTACCGGGACTTATTGCACACCAAGAAGTAATGTTCGGCGGGGATGGACAAATGTTAACGGTTCGCCATGATTCATTCAATCGTGCATCATTTATGTCAGGTGTAAAACTATCAATTGAAACAGTAATGAACATTGATCATCTTGTGTACGGTTTAGAAAACATTATCGACTAAAGGGGAGACAACGGATGAAAATTGCCTTAATCGCACATGACAAAAAGAAAAATGACATGGTTTCGTTTGCGTACGCATATAAACCAATTTTTGAAAAACATGAATTGTTTGCAACAGGAACGACAGGACTTCGCATTATGGAGGCAACTGGCTTAGATGTAACAAGATATCAGTCGGGTCCTCTTGGTGGCGATCAAGAAATCGGTGCCATGATTGCAAAAAACGATATGGATATGGTGATTTTTTTCCGAGATCCACTAACTGCTCAGCCGCATGAACCAGATGTAAATGCATTACTTCGTTTATGTGATGTATATGCGATTCCACTTGCAACGAACATGGCAAGTGCTGAAATGTTAATGCACGCATTAGAACGAGGGGATTTAGATTATCGCAAGTTAAGAAAATGAGGGGAACAATTATGAGTGGATTACATATATTAGCGTTTGGTGCTCATGCCGATGATGTTGAAATCGGCATGGCGGGTACCATTGCAAAATATACGAAGCAAGGGTTTGAAGTAGGTATTTGTGATTTAACAGAAGCTGACCTTTCTTCAAATGGAACGATAGAGTTGAGAAAAGAAGAAGCAAAGATCGCAGCTCGTATAATGGGAGTAAAAACGAGACTGAATTTAGCGATGCCAGATCGTGGCTTGTATATGAAAGAAGAGTTTATACGTGAAATTGTAAAGGTAATCCGTACATATAAACCAAAACTCGTTTTTGCACCATATTATGAAGATCGTCATCCAGATCATGCAAATTGTGCAAAGCTTGTGGAAGAGGCAATTTTTTCAGCAGGAATCCGTAAATATATGCCAGAACTTCCACCACATCGTGTGGAGTCTTTTTATAATTATATGATTAATGGTTTTCATAAACCGAATTTTTGTATAGATATTAGTGAGTACCTATCGCAAAAAGTGGAAGCATTAGAAGCGTATGAAAGTCAGTTTTCAACAGGGAGTGATGGTGTTAAGACGCCGTTAACAGAGGGTTACGTTGAAACTGTGGTCGCTCGTGAGAAGATGTTTGGGAAAGAAGTTGGAGTCTTGTATGCCGAAGGATTTATGAGTAAGAAACCGGTTTTATTACATGCTGATTTAATAGGGGGATGTAAATGAAATTAAAAATAGGTATTACATGTTATCCTTCTGTAGGTGGTTCTGGAGTTGTTGGAACAGAATTAGGAAAGCAATTGGCGGAACGCGGGCATGAAATTCATTTTATTACATCGGGTTTACCATTTCGATTAAATAAAGTGTATCCAAACATTTATTTTCATGAAGTGACGGTGAATCAATACTCTGTATTTCAATATCCACCATATGATTTAGCGTTAGCGAGTAAAATGGCAGAGGTTGCACAAAGAGAAAGTCTTGATATTTTACATGTGCATTACGCAATACCACATGCAATTTGTGCTTATTTAGCGAAACAAATGATTGGAGAGCGTATTAAAATTGTTACAACCTTGCATGGAACAGATATTACTGTGTTAGGTTCCGACCCTTCGTTAAATAATTTAATTCGTTTTGGTATTGAGCAGTCTGATGTTGTTACTGCTGTCTCGCATTCATTAATTGACGAAACGCATGAGCTTGTAAAACCAAATAAAGACATTCAAACGGTATATAACTTTATAGACGAACGTGTATATTTCAAGCGTAATATGTCTCAATTAAAGAAAGAATACGGTATAAGTGAGAGTGAAAAGGTACTTATTCACATTTCAAATTTCCGTAAAGTGAAACGTGTGCAGGATGTTGTTCAGGCATTTGCTAAAGTTGCTAAAGAAGTTGATGCGAAATTGCTTCTTGTTGGAGACGGACCAGAATTTTGTACAATTTTACAGATAGTGAAGAATTTACATATTGAAGATCGCGTTTTATTCCTAGGGAAGCAAGATAATGTTGCAGAACTACTTGCGATGAGTGATTTAATGTTGCTTCTATCAGAGAAGGAAAGTTTTGGTCTTGTTTTATTAGAAGCGATGGCGTGTGGTGTACCTTGTATCGGAACAAGGGTTGGAGGTATTCCAGAAGTCATTCAACATGGTGAAACAGGATATTTATGTGAAGTTGGCGATACAACAGGTGTGGCCAATCAAGCCATTCAGCTATTAAAGAATGAAGAGCTTCACCGTAATATGGGAGAGCGAGCAAGAGAAAGTGTTTATGAGCAGTTCCGCTCAGAAAAAATCGTCTCACAATATGAAGCAATTTACTATGACATACTAAGGGATGACAAAAATGGAAAGATTTAAAAAAGCTAGTTCTATTATTGAGATATTAAAACAACAAGGACATGAGGCTTATTTTGTTGGTGGGAGCGTACGAGATCTTATTATCGATAGGCCGATTGGAGATATTGATATTGCGACATCTGCTTTACCAGAAGAAGTAATGGATATATTCCCAAGACATGTTCCTGTTGGTCTTGAGCATGGAACTGTAATTGTTGTAGAAAATGGTGAACCTTATGAGGTAACCACTTTTCGAACAGAAAGCGAATATGAAGATTTTCGAAGACCTAGTAGTGTTCAATTTGTTCGTTCATTAGAAGAGGATTTAAAACGTCGTGATTTCACAATGAATGCGATTGCCATGACAGAAGAAGGCGAAATGGTGGATTTATTTGCTGGGCAGGAAGCGATTCAAAAGAGAGAAATTGTGACAGTTGGAAATGCAGCGAATCGTTTTCAAGAAGACGCACTAAGAATGATGCGTGGCATTCGGTTTGTAAGTACGTTAGGGTTTTCTTTAGAAAAGAAAACGAAGCAAGCGATTGAAACGTATGGACATTTGCTAGAACATATAGCAATTGAGCGCATCACAGTAGAGTTTGAGAAACTGTTAACTGGTACCTATTGTGTGAAGGGCCTCAAAGAATTAGTAGAGACGAAGCTATTTTCTCATTTGCCCTATTTACAAATGTCAGAAGAGAGACTGTTAAAAGCTACGCAGTATAAATGGGACTCTTTTGAAACAGACATTGAGGCATGGGCATTTTTCTTATATTGTATCGGAGAAGAGCATCCATCTGTATTTTTACGTCAATGGAAGTTTTCGAATAAAAAAATAAAAGATATTATCGCAGTTTTATTAACAATTCGTACGAGAAAGGAGAGGGATTGGGATACAGTCCTTCTTTATAAAACGGGTATTCATATCGCTGAAATGACAGAGAGAGTATATGAAGCGATGATTGAAAACTATAACCCTACATCTGTTAAACGAGTACAATCAATGTTTCATGCATTGCCAATCAAGGGTCGTCAAGAAATGAATGTGAGTGGGAATGATCTATTAAACTGGGCGAATAAAAAGCCTGGTCCGTGGGTTGCTGAAATGCTTCAAAAAATCGAAGAAGCGATCGTACAAGGAAATGTAGTTAATGAGAAAGAGAGTATAAGGGAGTGGCTGCAAAGATGCAATCTACTATAAGAAAGCAGTTGTTGCAAGTTTTTTCTGAAGCGGATGGAGAGTTTGTATCTGGCCAAACGATTAGTGATAAACTTGGTTGTTCAAGAACCGCTGTGTGGAAACATATGGAGGACCTTCGGAATGAGGGATATGAACTTGAAGCTGTGCGTCGATTAGGTTACCGCATTGCGGGTAAGCCAGACAAAGTAACTGCTAATGAAATTCAGTTAGGATTACAAACAGAGCGTATCGGTAGAACGGTTTATTTTGAAGAATCAGTTGAATCTACTCAGCATATTGCAGCAAAACTTGCTTATGAAGGAGTAGAAGAGGGAACAATTGTCGTTGCGGAAGAGCAAACTGCAGGTAGAGGCCGTTTAAGTAGAAAGTGGCATTCGCCAAAAGGAACAGGAATTTGGATGAGTATTATTTTGCGTCCATCGATCCCGGTTCATCATGCCCCGCAGCTCACTCTGCTAGCGGCTGTTAGCGTTGCACAAGCAATTGAAAAATGCACAGGTGTAAATGTAGGGATTAAATGGCCGAATGATATTTTAATTCAAGGTAAAAAGGCTGTAGGTATATTAACAGAAATGCAAGCGGATCCTGATAAAATCAATGCTGTCATTATGGGAATTGGTATTAATGCGAATCAAAAACAAGAACATTTTGATGAGGAAATTCAGCAAATTGCCACTTCTTTAGCGATTGAATCAGGTAAGCCGATTGTTCGTGCGGAACTTATGCAACAAATCTTTTTACAACTAGAAAAATTATATGAAGAGTATTTACAAAATGGTTTCTCTGTAATTAAAATTCTTTGGGAAAGTTACGCTGTGAGCATCGGGAAAGAAATTACTGCCCGAACGATGAGACAGACGATTACGGGGCTAGCAAAAGGGATTACAGAAGAGGGTGTATTGCTTCTGGAGGACCATGAAGGGAAAATACATCATATTCATTCTGCGGATATCGAAATGAAGTAAAAGAAGTTCCTTTTTTGGAACTTCTTTTTTATTTCAATATTTTTGAGTAGGCTTTGTAATGTGACAATATACTTTTTACAACTTAAGTTGTATGTAGAGTAACGTTCGATTAGCGCTGCTTATTATTTGATTATTACTTTTCCTTCCATTCCTTTAAGGAGATGGTATCTACATATTAATTCATATGTACCAGTATTTTTAGGTTTTATGGTAATGTTTTTTTCTTTTCCTGACTCAACTACGACGTCAATTCCGAGTTTTTTCACTGTAAAGGTGTGCTCGTTCTTACCTTTATTTTTTAATAACAATGTTGTTGTTTCTTCAATTGGAATAGTGATGACATTCGGATTAAAGTAATCATCGTTCAGTTCGACTTCAATCACTTTCGTTGACTCAATAGGTTGTGTTACGACGTTAGCTGAGGCAACTACGTTGATGGAGTCTAAAGTTATCACACTCACAATCATTACAAACAAACCGAGTAATGGAAATAACCACTTGTTCATAGACATTCGCAATTCTCCTTTTCTAAGTGCTTTTCTTCAATTAACTTGCATCATTAGTTTTAGGCTTATACTATACAGTCAAATAAAATATCAGTATCTTTAAATCAATTTTTCGCATTTAAATGGATTACAAAAGAAGTTAACTTGGAGTTGTAAGGTATGTATGGGAAACGCACCCACTTATTTTTTAGGACTGAATTCTCTGTAAAAACTATATAGCATATACACTATCTAATTAAATTTCACATACCGTAATGGAAATAAAAAATTATTTTTTCAAAAAAATGTAGTAATTTCTTTTTGTACTTTGCTATAATTAGTTCGAATGTGGGCAGTATCAGAGCGAACTGCACCATGATTCGAAGCAGTACAAAAAATAATAACTTGGATTCTGCCTTGATCCAATAACGGACTGGGACAGAGGGATGAATAATGCCGACTAACACACAACCCTTCTGCCCTTTTATGGCCAGAGGGGTTTTTTATATGATTTCGGCCATCGCCTCTCTCCTGTATAAAGGAGGAGTAGTTTTTGAAAACAAAAACAGATTTTTTGAAGATGAAAGAGCAAGGTGAGCCGATTACGATGCTAACGGCGTATGATTATCCTTCTGCTAAATTAGCAGAAGAAGCTGAAGTCGATATGATTTTAGTTGGAGATTCTCTTGGGATGGTTGTACTCGGATATGATTCAACAGTACCTGTAACAGTAGAGGATATGATTCATCATACGAAAGCTGTACGCCGCGGAGCGAAAGAAACATTTATTGTAACTGATATGCCGTTTATGTCTTATCACATATCGTTACAAGAAACGATGGTGAATGCACGCCGCATCGTTCAAGAGAGCGGAGCACATGCACTAAAAGTAGAAGGTGCTGGAGAAGTTATATCGACGATTCATTATTTAACGAATGCAGGAATTCCTGTCGTAGCACATTTAGGTTTAACTCCTCAATCTGTGGGAGTATTGGGTGGATATAAAGTGCAAGGAAAAGATGCTGAAAGTGCAAAGAAATTAATAGACGATGCAAAGAAATGTGAGGAAGCTGGTGCGATAGCACTTGTGTTAGAATGTGTGCCAATGCAGTTAGCAGAATTAATTTCGAAGCAATTAACAATTCCGATAATCGGGATTGGAGCGGGACAAAAAGTAGATGGGCAAGTTCTTGTATATCATGATCTCATCTCATATGGGGTAAATCGTGTTCCGAAATTCGTAAAACAGTATACGTCTGTTCAAGAGGAAATTGTACGTGGGATTTCTCAATATGTTGCTGAAGTGAAGACAGGGCAATTTCCTGAAGAGAAACATTCGTTCACAATGAAAGAAGAAGAATGCTTAGCGTTATACGGGGGAAAACAGTAATGAAAATCATAACTACAGTGCAAGAGATGCAGCAAATTACGAGCGAACTTCGTACAAGTGGAAAGAATATTGGTTTTGTTCCAACGATGGGTTATTTACATGAAGGGCATGCTACTTTATTACGCAAGGCAAGAGAAGAAAATGAAATTGTAGTTTTAAGTGTGTTTGTAAACCCACTACAGTTTGGGCCGAACGAAGATTTAGAGCGATACCCTCGTGATATTGAGAGAGATGAAAGTGTAGCAAAAGAAAACGGTGTGGATTATTTATTTTATCCGAGTGTAGAAGAAATGTATCCAGCAGAACAAACAACAACTGTAGAAGTTGTAAAGCGTACTGACGTATTATGTGGAAAACAAAGACCTGGTCACTTTTCTGGAGTTGCGACTGTACTAATGAAATTATTTAATATTGTAATGCCAAATCGTGCTTATTTCGGTATGAAAGACGCACAACAAGTTGCTGTAATTGAAGGATTTGTAACTGATTTCAATATTCCAGTAACGATCGTACCAGTTGATATTGTAAGAGAAGAAGATGGATTAGCAAAAAGTTCTCGTAATGTGTATTTATCACAAGAAGAACGTGAAGAGGCTTCTCATTTATACCGCAGTCTATGTATAGCGAAAGAAAGAATTGAGGCAGGCGAACGTAATTCAGAAATCATTACAAATCTTGTGAAAGAACATATTGAGACGTATACGAAAGGTACTGTAGATTATGCGGATTTATATGCATATCCGTCATTGGCAATAGTAGGGGAAATGGAAGGAAGAATCATTTTAGCTATTGCAGTTAAGTTTGAAAATGTAAGATTAATTGACAATATAACATTAACGGTTAAATAAGGGGGAGCATCTATGTTTCGCACAATGATGAGAGCAAAGTTACATCGTGCAACTGTAACGGAGGCAAATTTAAACTATGTAGGTAGTATTACAATAGATGAAGATTTAATGGATGCAGTAAATATTGTAGAGAACGAAAAAGTTCAAATTGTAAATAATAATAACGGTGCGCGCTTAGAGACATATGTTATTAAAGGCGAACGCGGTAGCGGTGTTATTTGTTTAAACGGTGCTGCAGCAAGGCTTGTACAACCGGGAGATAAAGTAATTATAATTTGTTATGGCTTAGTTACGGAAGAAGAGGTTCATAAACAAGAACCAAAAATTGCAGTGTTAGACGGTCAAAATCAAATTGTTGAAATGTTAGGTGCTGAAAAGGCTGGTACAATATTATAAAAGAGGAAAGCTATCTCTATATCAGGAGATAGCTTTTTTGTGCATCTTTTCATTAAGATGAGATAAAACGTGGTATAGTAACATTATATGAATTATTGTTGTTTGAAAGGTAAGAAATTGAGGTGTTACATATATGAGTAAACGTTATGTCGTTGTTGATTTAGAGACGACAGGAAACTCCTGGAAAGACGGGAAAGATAAAATTACCCAAATTGCAGCTGTTGTAGTAGAAGATGGAGAGATATTGGAGATTTTTTCATCTTTTGTTAACCCAAAGAGAGAGATTCCCGTATTTATTACAGAATTAACAGGGATTGATGAAAGTCTTGTAAAACAAGCCCCGTTATTTCAAGATGTAGCCCCGATGATTGTTGAGCTATTACAAGGTGCCGCTTTCGTTGCGCATAATGTTCACTTTGATTGGAATTTTTTAAACGAAGAATTAAGGCAGGCTGGATATACAGAAATACATTGTCCTAAAATCGATACGGTTGAATTGGCACAAATTCTTTTGCCAACAGCCGATAGTTATAAATTACGTGATTTAGCTAAGAAACATGAACTCGAACACGATCAACCACATCGTGCGGATAGTGATGCTCTTGCGACAGCAGAGTTGTTTTTACAATTTTTAAATGAAATTGAAAAATTACCACTTGTTACATTACAATCACTTTATGAATTGAGTGATGTTTTCCAAAGTGATATAGCTGATGTGCTTTCTGAAAATATTTTAAAGAAAGTAATGCATGGTAAAGAAATAAAAGCGGAATATGAAGTGTATCGCAATATTGCACTGAGAAAACGGAACTATTCCTTAAGTCTTGGAGAAACATATTCATTAAAATTTGATGCTTTCTTGAATAAAACGATGGATAAACTGGAATTACATATGCTGAAGTTTGAAAGAAGAGAAAGTCAGCAAATGATGATGAAAGAGATATATACGGCGTTAAGAGATTCTCGTTTTTCTCTTATTGAAGCAGGTACAGGGACGGGAAAGACTCTTGCTTATTTACTTCCTAGTCTTTATTTTGCGAATAAAAAAGAAGAACCTGTCGTTATCAGTACACAAACGGTACAACTTCAACAACAAATACTTGAAAAAGAAATTCCGTTATTGCAAAAAATAATGCCATTTTCATTTGAGACAGCTCTTCTAAAAGGGAGAAAGCATTATCTTTGTTTACATAAATTTGAATATGCTTTGCAAGAGGAAGAAAAAAATTACGATATGGCACTTACGAAGGCGAAAATTTTAGTTTGGTTATTAAAAACTGAAACAGGTGACCGAGATGAATTAAATATTCCAGAGGGCGGAAAGTTACTTTGGAATCGTATTTGTAGTGATGCGTATAGTCCGGGCGGTATGCAAAGTAATTGGTTTAGTCGATGCTTTTATCAGCGAGCGAAAAATAAAGCTTTATTTGCAGATATCGTTATTACAAATCATGCATTATTATTTCAAGATTTTTCAAGTGAAGAACCACTGTTTTCTTCATGTGAACATATAATTTTTGATGAAGCTCATCATATTGAAGAAGCTGCGAGTAGAACACTAGGTGAACAGTTCTCTTGTATGTATTTTCAATTGATTTTATCTCGACTTGGTACACTAGAAACGGATGATGTGCTTTCTAAAGTATATAAAATGATGAAAAAATCAGAGCAAGCATCCCGTTCTACTTTCCGTATGATAAGCCATAGTTTGAAGGAACTTAAATTTGATGCGGATGAACTATTCCAAATGTTACGTACTTTTATATTTAAACAAACAAAGCAAGAACAAGGAACGAACAATATGCCGCTCATTTATCGATATAACACGGAAGTAGAGCAAGGTAAGTTGTGGGATAGTATTGTTGAGTTAACAAATCGTTTTGTATATGAATTAAGAAGAATAGTGACCATACTTGAGAAACAAGTAGATATATTGCAAAGTAAGTTAGAGTGGGAAATGCATGTTGTTACGGGTGAATTTATGCATCTAAGTGGGTTACTGAGAAAGATGGCAGAATCATTACAGTTGCTCATATTGGAAAAAAATGCATATGTAACTTGGATGGAGACGGAGACGAAAGGAACGATTCATTCAACCATTTTATACGCGCAACCAGTTCATATTGGTGAAAGGTTTGCTGATGAATTTTTAACAGAAAAAAAGAGTGTTATCTTTACATCTGCAACATTAACAGTTAACGATACATTTGACTATATAAAAGAAGAGCTTGGCTTACATGATTTTGCTCCAAATACTTTACAGGTTCAATCGCCATTCCATTATGAGAAACAAATGAAATTAATGGTTTCAACGGATGTACCGTTTATTAAGCGAGTAAGTAATGAGGAATATATTGAATCTGTATCGGAACATATTGCCAAGATAGCAAAAGTTACAAAAGGGAGAATGCTTGTTTTATTCACTTCGTATGAAATGCTGAAAGAAGCGTATGTGAATTTGAAAAGCAATGATGAATTAGAAGGCTATCTATTATTAACACAAAGTGTAAACAATAGGAGTCGAAGTCGCTTAATTCGAAAGTTTCAAGAGTTCGACAAGTCAATATTGTTAGGCACGAGCAGTTTTTGGGAAGGAATCGATATTCCAGGAGATGCCTTGAGTTGCCTTGTCATTGTCCGTCTTCCCTTTACACCTCCTCATCAGCCGATGATGGAAGCGAAAGGTGAATGGTTAAAAAATCAAGGTGAGGACGTATTCGCAAAATTAGCGCTCCCGCAAGCAATATTACGTTTCAAACAAGGATTTGGGCGTTTAATTCGAACGAATACTGATACGGGGACGGTAGTAGTGTTAGACCGTCGATTGACGAGTTCTTCCTATGGAAAAAGATTTTTACAATCAATTCCTAATGTACCTCTTTATGAAGGACCGTTAGAAGAGTTGTTGGTGCAATTAGAAGAACCGTCAAATGAATAAAAATTGGAAGAAAAATACGCCTGAA
The DNA here is from genome assembly GCF_016483245.1 of Bacillus cereus group sp. N31. Taxonomy (NCBI): domain Bacteria; kingdom Bacillati; phylum Bacillota; class Bacilli; order Caryophanales; family Bacillaceae; genus Bacillus; species Bacillus cereus group sp. N31. The sequence continues at coordinate 140,846 of NZ_JAEHCH010000002.1, forward strand.
GTACTTATAAACTTCAGGCGTAAAAAATGTGGGTAGGAGGAATTTTATTTTTCTTACTTCTTGTATACAAAATGTATTGGTTTTCGACTTGAAACCTTTTTTTGCTGTACATGTCCTGCTATAATAGATGGGTGATGAAGCAGGGGTTGTAAAGAATGTACTCTTATTGTAACCGCATTGCGTTCTTCTATAATTAGAAATTTTTGTGTAACGGAGGAGTTTTTTCATGGAGAAGAAAATCGAAGTACTATCAACGACGCGTATTAAATATTCGTCAGATTTGTATAAAATTGTTGATAGTTTGAATCGTACGTTAAAAGAGCAGGACCTCATGTTCGGATTAGCATTAGACGAAAAAGACAAAGAAACAGCTGTATTTACGATTTACAGAACGTAGTGATACAATGAAAAAGTGGATCTTTGCAATCATTATCGTTATCGTTGCTAGCGGAATATATGGGGCGTATGTTTATAATAAAGCGATGGACAAGAAAATTCCCAAAGAGTCGAAATCTGTAGAAATTGCTAAAGAAAAAGCAAAGCTTACAAAAGTGACATCTGTTGATTATTACAACGGAAAAGCTGCATATACAGTCGTACAGGGTACAGATGAAAAGGGAGAACATCTTATCGTTTGGGTGCCTGAGAAAAAAGGGGATACCGTAGTAAGGAAAAAGAGTGAAGGTATTTCCGAAAAAGAGGCTATACAAAGAACAATAGAACAAGTCGGCGATAAAGAATCAAAAAGAAAGCCAAAGGAAATTCTGAAAGTGAAATTAGGCTTTGAAAAAGGTATTAGAGATGGTGTACCAGTAGAAGTACCATTATGGGAAGTTACATATATTGATTATGACAATCGTTATAATTACTACTATCTTGAATTTAAAGATGGGTCGTTTTTAAGACGATATAGCGCTCAAAAATAGATGTAGGGGGAACTACAAATGAAATTAGCAAAGCGAGTAGCTGCTTTAACACCGTCTTCAACTTTAGAAATTACAGCAAAGGCACAAGCGTTAAAGGCAGAAGGTCATGATGTAATTGCATTAGGGGCAGGAGAACCTGACTTTAATACACCAGAGCATATTATGGAAGCTGCGCATAAAGCGATGTTAGAAGGGCATACGAAATATACGCCAACAGGTGGATTACAATCGTTAAAACAAGAAATTGTGAAGAAATTTACGCGCGATCAAGGCATTCAGTATGATCCATCTGAAATTATTGTATGTAATGGTGCAAAACATGCATTATATACATTATTCCAAGTGTTGCTTGATGAAGGAGATGAAGTTATCATCCCAACTCCTTACTGGGTAAGCTATCCAGAACAAGTAAAGCTTGCTGGCGGTAATCCGGTTTATGTAGAAGGTTTAGAGGACAATGAGTACAAAATTACAGCAAAGCAGTTGCGTGAGGCAATTACAGAGAAAACGAAAGCAGTTATTATTAATTCACCGAGCAATCCAACAGGAATGATTTATAGCAAAGAAGAATTACAACAGCTTGGAGAAGTATGTTTAGAACATAACATTTTAATCGTTTCAGATGAAATTTATGAGAAGTTAATTTATGGTGATGCGGAATATACTTCAATTGCCCAGCTTTCTAATGCATTAAAAGAACAAACCCTAATTATTAATGGTGTATCTAAATCTCATTCTATGACAGGATGGCGTATTGGATACGCAGCTGGAAATAAGCAGCTGATTAAAGCGATGACGAACTTAGCGAGTCATAGTACGTCAAACCCTACTTCAATCGCTCAATACGGCGCAATTGCAGCATATGCAGGCTCACAACAACCTGTAGAAACAATGCGCCAAGCATTTGAAGAAAGATTAAACATTATTTATGATAAATTAATTCAAATCCCTGGCTTTACTTGTATTAAACCGCAAGGCGCCTTTTACTTATTTCCTAATGTAAAAGAGGCTGTAGCTTTATCAGGATATGATACAGTTGATGAGTGGGCGAAAGCTTTATTAGAAGAGGAAAAAGTTGCTCTTGTGCCAGGTACAGGATTTGGGGCTCCAAATAACGTTCGTTTATCATATGCGACATCTCTTGAACAAGTAGAGAAAGCATTAGAACGCATTCATACGTTTATGAAAAGTAAAGTGAAAGCTTAATTGTATATTTCGTTAATACAATAAAAAACCTCTCTATATAATAGGGAGGTTTTTTTGACGAATTGTGGCAAAAAGAAATAGCGAAAGGTGTGTTATACTAGAGAACGAGGTGTTTGGTGATGAAAAAGAAAATGATGTTACAGTGGTTTGAACAGGGAAGCATTGCGATTCCAAAATTACTTATGATGCATTATAAAAAATTAGGGTTAAATGAAACGGAATTTATGGTTTTACTTCATGTGCATACATTTTTAGAATCGGGAAATTCGTTTCCGACTCCGTCGGAGATTTCCGAACGAATGACAATAGCGGAAATGAAATGTATGGAAGTAATTCAAACATTGATTCAAAAAGGTTTTTTATCACTAGAAGGTGGAAAAAGATCAGAAGCGATGATGTGTGAAAGTTATTCTTTACAACCGCTATGGGAAAAAATATTGCATTTCTTAATGAATGAATCAATAGAGGAAGAACAAAAAGAAAAAAAACAACTGCAAGTAAATTTATATACAGTATTTGAAAAAGAATTCGGAAGACCACTTTCTCCATTTGAATGTGAAACATTGGGAATGTGGGAGGATCAAGATCAACATCATCCGAATTTAATTCAAGCGGCTCTACGAGAAGCTGTGATGAGCGGTAAGCTGAACTTCCGATATATTGATCGTATTTTATTTGAGTGGAAAAAGAATGGAATTAAAACAGTAGATCAAGCTCAAAATCAAGGACGGAAATTTAGAGCAAATCAGCAACGAGCGCAACAAGTAACAACACAAGAGACGAAATTTACTGGGAAAGTGCCTTTTTATAATTGGTTGGAGCAGTAATGTAGGAGGAAGTATATGTTAAATAAAACGCAAATTCGTTATTGTTTAGACACAATGGCGGATATGTATCCAGAAGCACATTGTGAATTGATTCATGATAATCCATTCGAACTTGTAATTGCAGTGGCATTATCTGCACAATGTACAGATGCACTTGTAAATAAAGTGACGAAAAATTTATTTCAAAAATATAAAACACCAGAAGATTATTTAAGTGTTTCTCTAGAAGAGTTACAACAAGATATACGTTCTATTGGATTGTATAGAAATAAAGCAAAAAATATTCAAAAATTGTGCCGAATGTTATTAGATGATTACAATGGAGAAGTGCCGAAAGATCGAGATGAGCTTACGAAGTTACCTGGTGTAGGACGGAAGACAGCAAATGTTGTAGTATCGGTAGCATTTGGGATACCGGCAATTGCTGTCGATACGCATGTAGAGCGGGTGAGCAAACGATTAGCGATTTGTAGATGGAAAGACTCTGTATTAGAAGTCGAAAAAACATTAATGAAGAAAATTCCGATGGATGAATGGGGCGTTACACATCACCGTTTGATTTTCTTTGGACGTTATCACTGTAAAGCGCAGCGACCACAATGTGAAGAGTGCCGATTGCTAGAAGTGTGTCGCGAAGGAAAGAAGCGAATGAAGGGGAAATAAAGGATGGAGCGAGTTATAGGAGTACCGAAAGAATTTCGGTACTTACCATTTTTTCGAAAAAACGCAAATTCGATTAAGTATCATACAGACCAATCTTTTGAAGAAATCATACAAAATACTTACTTTATATTTGATATAGAAAGACAATATGAGCCGTGGAATGAAATTGAAAACAGTATTCCGGTAATGTTGAATGTATGGAAAACTAAGCATGAAGACATTGCCACATTATTTCGAAACAGAAAGAAACAAGAAGCTGAAGGCCCGATGATTCTTTTTGCAGCACATTTGTTATCAATTGTATATTGGCTAAATGAGCAACCTGTTCATAGTTTGAATGAAATGGAAGATTACACGAGTGAATTGGAAGTACAACCAGTTAATTTTATGGAGCGATATTCGTTCATTATAAAGAAACCAAATAATTATCATTCTTATATTCAGTTAGCACAGTTGTATATTGAAATAGAAAAGTTATATGTAAAGAAAATGATAACAAAAAAGAAGTCCTTTCCTCGTTAAGAGAAAGGACTTCTTTTTTTGTATTAAGACTCTGTTGTAACAACATTTCCGTCTGCGTGAGGTGTATCTTCACCTGTGTTTTGTTGTTGCTGCTCTTGTGGTTTCTTAGCGTCTTCTTCAGCTTTTTTTCTAGCAGCCTCTTCTTCAGCTTTTTTCTTAGCGTCTTCTTCGGCTTTTTTCTTAGCGTCTTCTTCAGCTTTCTTTTGAGCCTCTTCTTGTTGTTTACGTTGTTGTTCTTGTTGCTCTTGTTGTTTACGCTGTTCTTCAGCAGCCTTTTTCTGAGCTTCTTCTTGTTTTAGTTTATCTTCATTAGCTTTTTTCTGAGCTTCCTCATCAGCTTTTTTCTTAGCGTCTTCTTCGGCTTTCTTTTTGGCAGCCTCTTCTTCAGCTTTCTTAGCGTCTGGAGTTCCACCAGGAGCAGTGAAGGATGCACCAACTGCTGGACTTGTTCCAGTACCTTTTTTCGCTACTACAGAGAAGCTGTAAGTAACACCAGGCTTAATACCACCAAGAGTAGCTGTTGTACCGCTAACTGATAAGCTACCGCTAGAACCGTCTGTAGCTTTATAAGTTGCGGCATAAGCATCAACTGCTGTTGGGCCAGACCAGTTTAGTGTAACTGTACTAGCGCCATCGAAAGCGACATTAAGGCCACTAGGTGGATCTACTTTAATTTCTTTAATTGCATCTTTTTTCGCACCTTTTACGTATAACTCGCCGTTTATTTCTTGTACAGAAGAAGGGCGTTCGAAACGAGATTTATCTGTAGCAAATTTGCTCATCATTACTTGGAACATTTGTTGCGCAATTTTAGTATAACGATCGCTAATGTAATTTTCTGGACCATTCTTTTCGTAACCAGTCCACACAGCCATCGTATATTGTGGTGTATATCCAGCGAACCAGCTATCTCTGTTAGCATCAGCTGGGATGCCATATTTTTTTATATCTTTTGCATCAAAGTTTTGTGTTCCTGTTTTACCAGCAACGTCAAAACCAGAAACATATGCTGTTGGCCCCGTACCGCCGGAACCAGGTTTTACTACGTCACGAAGAACGTCAGTAACCATGTAAGCTGTATGGTCGTGCATTGCACGTTGTTCTTTCGGTTTAAAGCTTTTCTTTTTTCCGTCTGGGAAAATAACTTCTTTAACGAAATGAGGTTTATTGTATACACCGTCATTTCCAAATGCTGCATAAGCCCCAGCGACATCTAACGGAGAGCTTTCATTACTACCGATTGCAGTAGATTCATGTGCTATGCCATCTTTAAACGTCATGCCTAAACCTTCAGCAAACTCTTTTGCCTTAGGAATACCGACTGCTTGAGCTGTTTTTAAAGCCGGGATGTTTAATGACTTCTTCAATGCTTCACGAAGTGAAACGTCACCTTTAAAATTACCGGTAGCATTTTTAATCTTTGTGCCATCAGAGTAAGTATATTCAGAGTCATTTAATTGATGATAAGTAGACCATTGAAGGTTTTCAATTGCAGGACCATAATCGAAAATTGGTTTCATTGTTGAACCAACTTGGCGTTTTAAATCAACAGCCATATTATGACCTTTGAAAGTAGACTTACTTTCTTTACGCCCAGCACCAATTGCTCGAACTTCTCCAGACTGTGTATCCATAAATACAAATGATCCTTGGAACTGATCGTTTGGATACTTAATGAGGTTGCCATCCATAATTTGTTCAGCGTACTCTTGAGCATCTCGATCAAGGGTTGTATGAATCGTTAAACCATCTGAACCGATATTTACATCAGGGTATTCTTTTTCAACTTCTTTTACGACAGCATCTAAAAATGCTTGAAACTTCATTTCAGTTAGTTCTGATTTTTTTAGACCCTCAGTTACAGGAATCTTTATTGCGTTATTCATTTCTTCTTTTGTTATATAGCCGTGTCGATTCATTAATGTTAATACAATATTACGACGATTTGTTGCTCGTTCAACATTTTCTGGTTTTGTTGGATCATAAATGTTAGGACCTTGAGGTAAGCCAGCGAGCATCGCAGCTTCATGTAATTGTAAGTCCTTTAAATCTTTTTGATAATATTTTTGAGCCGCTGTTGCAATACCGTAAGAGCGATTACCTAGATTAATCTTATTTAAGTACATTTCTAAAATCTCATGTTTAGAGTATTGTTGCTCTAATTTGTAAGATAAGTACCATTCTTGCACTTTTCGTTTTGCGGTTTTTTCCATCGTTAGAAAATAGTTTTTTACTACTTGTTGTGTAATCGTACTACCACCTTGGGAACCGAAACCACCAGTGACATTTTCCATAACTGCTTTTGTAGTTCGTTTAAAATCAATTCCATTATGGTCATAGAAACGTGAATCCTCAGTTGCAAGGAATGCATTTTCAACTACTTTTGGAATTTGATCGTAAGTAACATGGGTTCGTTTTTCCGCACCGTATTCATAGAAAAACTTCCCATCCTTATCAAGAAACTTTGTTGATAAAGGATTGACAAGTTTTGATTTGTCTAATTTTGGAGCGTCCTTTACCATAACAAAGAAAGCGGAAACGCCAGCTACGAGACCAACGATACCAAGAAGTAGACAACCTATAAGGAACTTCTTGAAAAAGGAGCCTTTTTTCTTTGGTTTTTTTTCTTTATTTGTTTCTTCCGTTTGATTTTTCGCATGATTTCGTTCTGTACGAGAACGATAATTATCTGACATTATACTTTCTCCTACCTTTCATTCTCTCCCTCAAAAGTCGAAAAAAGAGCCTTAGTGATGACTCTATCACGAAAAATAAACCGTGTCTAGTACACGGATATAATCAATCCGAGGGTGATAGCCGCATGATAACAATGATCCATGCGCTTCTATTTCTTCTTTAGTAATTGACTTACGCCCACCATTATTTTGACGGTTCCAAAATGCAATAATATGTTTCGCATCGAGTAAATAAAATTCATCAAAAAGTGTAAATTTAATAATAACAAATGCAACTCCATTATGAGCAATTACTTGCTTCATATGTTCAATTTGATGAAGGTGGAAGTTTTGAAGTGGGAAACTAGTTTTGTTTTTTGTTTCCTTCGCTTCAAAATCGATGTATTTCCCTTTGTATACACCGTTGTAATCCGTTGTAGAAGGTTGTTTAAAATACGCTTCTTTTACCACTGCAGCACTTCGAGCGGGGTAATCTACTTTTACAATTTGAAGAGGTGTAGGTTTTTTATGTACACATGCAATATTATGGGTTAAGTAATATTGATTTGTTTCATTTAATTCCTCTTCAAGGGACATACCTCTATTACTATAAGTATGTTTTTTTATTGGTGTTTTAGGAGGTAGTGAAGCTTGATTGTACCTTTTTCCATTTGGGTAACGAATGGTCATAGTGTGTCCACTCCCAACTTTTTAAGAATTACTTACAAAGGTGATTATATCAAAAAATGAAAAAAGATGTGACCTTTTTGAAGAAAGGCATGATGACTTATTTATGTTTACATGGAATGATTACGAAAAAATAAAACAATATCGTAAAAATATGGTTTGTACAAAGGAAGAAAAAGCAATCATTCACACTATTAAAAAGAAAACAGAAATAGCTAATATGGACAACATTTCTCGGACACAATCGTATCAAAAATTTTATGTAAGAAATAGTGAAATCAGGTGGTCTTTTTTAGCGAGTATGGTTTCGAGAAATGCAGGCTGGAATATGACTGATTTAGAAGGAAGATATTATGCTACTGTTTTGCCTCGATTAGTAAAAAAACATTTGTTTCTCATATATGAACAGGCTAATTGGATTATTTTCTTAGATGCATTTCCGCAGTTACTACTATATGAAGAAAGCAAGAGGAGACGTATACCTCTCTTTCATTTGTTGCAATTTTTCAACGTATCACTTTTCATGGAAAAAGAATGGACATTTTTCTGGGAGAAAAAAGATATGAATAGGCTTATGACAGCGCTTATTATAAATGAGCAAAATAAAATTCAAAAACCAGTTATTGAGAATAGCTACTTTAAAAAACATGTATTTCATACGGCGCTTTTTAAAGTTCAAGACATGTTGCATATTAGTGCAGTTATTTTTCCAACCATTGAAGGGGGGATGTATGGGTTTTCAGTTTATCAATTTGAAACGTTGCAAAAGCGTATAGAGCTTGGGAAAAAATTAGCGTGGTTATTGTTTCATCCGACTTATAAACGTTTATTTTATAAGTTTGCACTACAAACTACACATACTGGCTCTAGAGAAGATTATGAATATTACTTAAGGGGAACTAGAAAATCCTATACACCAGCACTAAGAGATGTGTATTCTCTTGTTGCACATGAGGAAATAACAATGAGGGATTGGTTTTGTGAAGATTCGAAAATGAATGCATTGTTTTTATTTGAAGAACCGAAGGATGAAGTTAATATAAAGGAATGGTATAAAAGAAAGAGGGAGCAGATCTATGCTGTTTCTATCGTGAATCGTTTTGTTAAAAGAATAGACGAGTTCATGATATAATAAAAAAGAAGTCCCATCTTTATAAATGAAGATGGGACTTCTTAATGTGAAGAAATCCTGCTAAGTGTGTTAAGATTTTAATCTCAAAACTGAATGAAAGTAGAAGATTAAGGGGGATTTAGAAATTAGTAGTTTGGAAAAGCCCCATTAATTAAACTTTCACTTTATGTAGCAGGGAAGTTTGGGCCATCAAGCTTTGGATTACCAGTCTCGGGTTTATTTTGTTGTTTGTTTTGTTTTTTCTTTTTTTCGTTTTTGTTCTTTGCCATCTTCATACACCTCCTTTTTGTATTGTTACCATTTCTATAAATGACATTCAAAATGATTTCTTTGACGAATAACAACTAGTTTTGTCATGTGTGCAGGAGTGAAGAATTATCCGGCGAAATTACATGACAAAGGAAAAGCAAAGAAGGGGGCGTTTTGTATATGGCGATGGTTCAGAAAGTAGATGTAATGAAAAAAATGGATCAAATGTTAAGTTCTCTCGATTTGCTGGAAATGAATATAGGAATTAGAATAAATCATGCATTGAAGGATAAGAGCGAAAAAATATGTAATAAGATAGAAATAACAGAAATGCATATTGAGCATATGGAAAATAAATTAGTGCATCACGAAGAAAAAGGGAATTGGGTGAAGACGTTTCAAAACATCGTAGTGAGTGCATAATAAGGTGGGAATGAAATGGAGTATGAAGCATTAATACAGTCTTCAGAAAAACTCATGCAGTATAATAATGAAGCGAATGTAAAAAAAAGAGAAATAATTGAATATGACTTTTATAAGGATATGAAGCCGTTTGTAGACATAGTAGATGAGGAATTAAAGGTGTGGAAAGAATTAGCTTATACGTGGATTAAGGAAGAAAAACCGAAGTATATACATGTACAGCAAATTGATCAAGTGTACGATAATTTACAAACGAATGTGTTACAATGTTTTGTAAATAAAGGAAAAGGTAAACGTTTTTTTGAAACACATCAAGCCATTTCGTATACTTTGCAAAATATAGTTGAGCAATGTAAATAACAAGAGGGGAAACCCTCTTGTTTTTTTTAAGCTTCTGTCATTGTTGTAGGTTTTGTTGCACCGTTTATTTCTAATTCTTTTATTAATGTTCGGTAATCCGATATACATATTTTTCCTTCGAGATAACAATGTCTCGCAAAGTCTAATAATTCATTTACATTCTCTGTGTAATACCCCTTCTTTTGAGAAAACGCTTGTTTTAAATCCCCTAATACCATGTTGATTCCTCCCCCATGAGAATCTTCTTCTTAATTATCATAGCATGGAAGGGTTTTCTTTTTTAATTTTTTAAAAATTTAAACTTCCGACAAAAATAGACAGATACTCCGTCACACAAATTATTTTACAAGTACATATTATATATGTAGAAACTTATGTGAAGGAGGAGAGAATGCATGTTTCAACAATCTAACGTATATCAGCAACCAAATCCATATGCACAGCAAAATATGTACCAATATAATACGGATACATATTTACGGTATAATATGTATCCTTTCGAGCCTCATTATGGAAATCAAAATTATTACCAGCCATTTGAAGTATCGTTTATGAATCAACAGCAACAACAGCAGCAACCCTATATGAATCAATCGCAACAAGAGCAACAATCCTATATGAATCAGCAGCAACCTTATATGAACTCACAATATTATATGCCACCACCACCATCTCCCTATGGAAATCAACAAGCGATGTTTTATCCGCCAAAACAACCGTATCCGACGATGAATAAACAAAAGCAACAACAGCAACCAAGTCAGTTTTCGAGCTTTGTTTCCCAATTTAAAAATTCAGATGGTAACTATGATGTGAATAAAATGATGAATACAGCTGGACAAATGATGAATGCGATGAATCAAGTGACGGGGATTGTTAAGCAGGTTGGAGGGTTCTTTGGTAAGTGATGATGGATTGTTGTCCATAATGAAATAGCATGAATGAAGTGTAGCACTAGACAAATTTCCATGAAACAAATGGGTATATATAACAAACGGCTTCACCTCTTTTCTCATATTGTAAAGTGTAATCAGATTTTCTTAACGAGAGAGGAGAGAAAAAACTATGCATCATTGTCATCCTTGTTTTGGAGGGCATAAGCCTGTAGGACCTATTTGTACGACTGCTCCTGTCATTCATCCGACGAAACAGTGTGTAACACATTCTTTTTCAACAACGGTGGTGCCACACATTTTCCCAACGCATACGACACATGTACACCATCAACAAATTAAAAACCAAAACTTCTTCCCGCAAACAAACTCAAATGTAAATGTTGTAGATCCAATCGATCCAGGATTTGGCGGTGGATGTGGTCCATGTGGTCATGGTCACCATCACCACGGTCATCAAATATCTCCATTTGGACCAGGGCCGAATGTATCTCCATTTGGACCAGGACCGAATGTATCCCCATTTGGACCAGGACCGAATGTATCCCCGTTTGGACCAGGACCGAATGTAGGACCAAATGTTGGACCAAACGTTGGTGGAATATTTAAAAAGTAAATGATATGTTAGAACTAGCAAAATGCTAGTTCTTTTTTTGTAATTGGAGTGTTGATATGAAAGTTGTTGCTGTAACAGGATATAAGCCATTTGAACTTGGAATATTTAAAAAGGATCATCCAGGAGTAGACTGCATAAAAAAAGCGCTGCATCGTAAATTAACTGCTTTTGTAGAAGATGGTTTGGAGTGGGTTATTATAAGCGGCCAGCTAGGTGTAGAATTGTGGGCTGCTGAAGTTGTTTTTGAAATTCAAGTAGAATATCCAGATTTAAAATTAGCGGTATTTACTCCTTTTTTAGAACAAGAAGAAAATTGGAAAGAAGATAACCGTGAATATTACGAATTTATTCTTTCACAAGCAGACCACATTGATAGTATTACGAAACGGAAGTACGAAAGCCCAGAGCAGTTTAAATTAAAGAATCAATTTTTTATTGAAAAAAGTGATGCTCTTTTAGCTGTATATGATGAAGAAAAGCCTGGGAGTCCTAAATATATTGTAGAAGTAGCTAAGAAAAAAGGAGAAATAGAAAATTATCACAGTTATTTCATTCTTTTTTCTGATTTACAAGATATAATAGAAGAGGAACAGTGGAATACTGCAGAGTAATATGTAATATTGTACTCGTATATATGATTGACAAAAGGCATTGTTTCTGAAAAAATTTAGTTAATGAAAGTTTTGGCAAAAATTTGAGGTGAAGAAAATGATTTCGGATAAAATTAAATTAACGGCGAAAGATATTTTGGAAAAAGAATTTAAAACAGGTATGAGAGGTTATCAACAAGAAGAAGTAGACAAGTTTCTTGATATGATTATTAAAGACTATGAAGCTTTCCACAAAGAATTTGATCAATTGAAGCAACAAAATGTTCGTTTAAAACGAGAATTAGAAGAACAAAAACTAGCTGCAACACAAGCTCCACAACAACCTGTACAAACACCAGTTGCACAACCGGTATATAACAACACGAATACGGATATTTTAAAACGTTTATCCAACTTAGAAAAAGCTGTATTTGGAAGTAAGTTATACGAATAAAATAAGGTGGAAACAAGGTTGAGGCATTGTACATAGAAAAAAACATTGCAAAATCTTTTTGTTTCCACTATACTAATGGATGTCATAACGTTTGGGCAATCGCTGCAACGCCAACGTTGTAGAGGAAAGTCCATGCTCGCACGGCCTGAGATGGCTGTAGTGTTCGTGCCTAGCCAATTCATAAGCTAGGGTATTCTGGCTGTAAGGCTGGTTTAACGGCAGGGAAAAAACCTAAGTCCTTTCGGATATGGTTTGACTACCTTTAAAGTGCCACAGTGACGAAGTCCTTGAAGAAATGATAGGAGTGGAACGAGGTAAACCCCACGAGCGAGAAACCCAAATAATGGTAGGGGAATCTTTTCCAAGGAAATGAACGACGGAAAAGGACAGGTTTTCATAACCTGTAGATAGATGATTGCTACCGGAGTACGAGGCGTGGGCCGTTTGCAGTACAAAGGAACAGAACATGGCTTACAGAACGTTATGAACCAACTATGAAATAACTCAGCTCTCCTTTGTTAGAGGAGGGCTTTTTATTTGTATGAAGTTATAAATTATGAGTTACAATGGTTAATGAGAAAAATTTTCGTAAAATGTAATGATTAATAGGACAAATTGCTATTAATTATTGTTTGAATATACATAAGAGGTGAATGCAAATGGGAAAAGTTACTTTAATTGCAACAGCGGCAATGGGTATTGAAGCGTTAGTTGCCCGAGAAGTTCGCGATCTTGGTTATGAATGTCAAGTAGAAAACAGCAAAGTAACATTTGAGGCAGATGAAAAGGCGATTTGTCGTACGAATTTATGGTTACGTACTGCGGACCGTGTGAAAATTAAAGTTGGCGAATTTAAAGCAACAACATTTGATGAGCTATTTGAAAAAACGAAAGCATTAAACTGGGGAGATTATATTCCAGAGAACGGAGAATTCCCTGTTATCGGTAAATCTCTAAAATCTGAGTTATTCAGTGTTTCGGATTGCCAACGTATCGTTAAAAAAGCTGTCGTTGAAAAATTAAAAACAACATATAAACGTACAACTTGGTTTGAAGAAGATGGTCCGTTATTCCGTATTGAGATTGCAATGTTGAAAGACATTGCAACATTAACAATCGATGCGAGTGGTGTTGGACTTCATAAACGTGGGTACCGCATGGATCAAGGGGAAGCTCCTTTAAAAGAAACATTAGCTGCGTCTCTAATTAAGTTAACGAACTGGAAGCCAGATCGTCCTTTCGTGGATCCTTTCTGTGGATCTGGAACAATTCCGATTGAAGCTGCATTAATTGGACAAAATATCGCACCAGGATTTAACCGAGGCTTTGCATCGGATGAATGGGGCTGGGTTGGTAAACAAAATTGGCGCGAAGCTCGTCAAGAAGCTGAAGATTTAGCAAATTATAATCAACCATTACAAATCATTGGATCTGATATTGACCATCGTATGATTCGAGTTGCACAAGAAAACGCAGAAGAAGTAGGTTTAGGTGATTTAATCACATTTAAGCAAATGCAAGTAAAAGATTTCACAACAAAAGAGGATTATGGCTACGTCGTAACGAATCCTCCATACGGAGAACGTTTAAGTGAAAAAGCACTCGTTGAACAACTGTATAAAGAAATGGGACAAGTATTTCGCCCATTAGATACGTGGTCAGCGTATGTATTAACAAGTTACGAAGCATTTGAGAAGTGTTACGGAAAAGATGCATCGAAGAAACGTAAACTATTTAACGGATTTATCCGTACAGATTACTACCAATACTTCGGAAAACGTCCACCGCGTAATTCATAGTATAAAACTCCTCCAGCACGCATATACTGGCTATTATGTAATGCGTAAAGGAGGCAGTGATATGGATAGTTTTCAATTATCGATGATTCAAAAAGCTATTCACCGTACGTATGATGAGCTCGGAAAAGAAGTGGATAGTCAAGGCGTAATTGTAGATGAAATACAAAAAGCTCAAGAAGAATATTTATCAGCTCTTTCACATGAAACAGCGATTGATAAACGGTATTTAAAGTCGTTAATATAGAAGAAAATTTTCCTTTTTCGAAAGGAAAATTTTTTTTCGTGTATTTCTAAGTATTGCAACAGGGGAAAGTGGCTGCACACATATGAGTAGCAGTTACTATATCGTTTTATAGAAAAACTTTTTGGTTGGAGGCTAAGGATGTTTACTGAGAAGAGATTACCATTTGAAGTAGGAAAACAAGATAATTTTTATGATAAGTTGAATGAGTGGATTGGAGATGTATTTTACGACATCCTTCCGGAAAAAGGCTTTGAAGAGCGTGATGAACAAATCTTTATGGCGTTTCAATTAGAGCGTGCTTTCCAAGAGAAAAAAGTTATGTTCGCAGAAGCGGGTGTAGGAACAGGGAAAACGATTGTATACCTTTTATATGCAATTTGTTATGCGCGTTATACAGGAAAACCTGCTATTATCGCTTGTGCAGATGAAACATTAATTGAGCAGCTTGTGAAAGAAGAAGGGGACATTGCTAAGTTATCAGAAGCATTAGGACTATCTGTTGACGTAAGACTTGCGAAATCGATGGATAACTATTTATGTTTACGTAAACTTGAAGATGTTATGAGTGGACGAGCTCCAGAAGTAATTGAAGACGTATATTATGAATTACCACAGTTTGTATTTGATCATGGTACGATGCAAAACTTTACTCACTATGGTGACAGAAAAGAATTTCCACTTTTAAATGATGAGGAATGGTCAAAAGTAAACTGGGATTACTTCCAAGATTGCTTCACTTGTGATTCACGTCATCGTTGTGGACAAACTCTTTCTCGTGAACATTATCGTAAAGCGGCAGATTTAATCATTTGTTCTCAAGATTTTTATATGGATCATATTTGGACGTACGATGCTCGTAAACGTGAAGGACAAATTCCGTTATTACCTGAAAGTAGCTGCGTTGTATTCGATGAAGGACATCTTGTAGAATATGCAGCTCAAAAAGCTTTAACGTACCGTTTAAAGCAAACGATGATGGAGCAGCTTTTAACGAGATTGTTACAGAACGATATTCGTGAAGAGTTTGCACATTTAGTAGAAGAAACAATTTGGCAAACAGAGCGATTCTTTGATGTGTTACAAGAGAATAAAAAGGAAATTGAAGGTTCTGATCGTTTAGAAATTACTGTGACAGAAAAAGTAACCGCAGAAGCGAAAAGACTTTATGCAAAAATCGGTGAAGTCGGTGATGCACTAGTATTTGAAAGTGAAATGCATACAGTAAACACATACGATTTAAATATCGTTGATGAACATTTAGATGTGTTAGAACATTCACTTCGTCTTTTCATGCATGAGAAAAATGTAATTACGTGGGGTGAAGAAGGTGATGGTGCCTTCACGTTAGTTATTATGCCGCGTGCAGTTGAAGAAGTGTTACAAGAAAAAGTATTCTCGAAGAAAATTCCATACATTTTCTCTTCTGCGACATTATCGGACAACGATTCGTTCGCATTTACTGCAAATAGCTTAGGGGTAAAAGATTACTTATCATTCTCAGTTGCCTCACCGTTTAATTATGAAGAGCAAATGGCAGTAAACTTACTATCGCATACGAAAGAAAATGAATGGGAAAGAAAGTGTCAATATACACTTGAAAATATACAGAAAACGAATGGACGTACGCTTGTATTATTCCGTACAACGCAAGAACTTGCAGCGTTCAAAGAATATGTAAGTAAAGAGCAAATGTCAGTTCCGTTCTTATATGAAGGGGATCAAGAAATTAGTCAGCTCGTTTCTCGTTTCCAAAATGAAGAAGAGACTGTACTTTGTGCCGTTCATTTATGGGAAGGTTTAGATATTCCGGGTTCATCATTATCACATGTAATAATTTGGTCATTACCATTCCCTCCAAACGATCCTGTGTTTGAAGCGAAACGTAAGCACGTAAATAATCCATTCTGGGATGTAGATGTGCCATATATGATTTTACGCCTTCGTCAAGGGATTGGACGTTTAATTCGTACGAGCGACGATAAAGGTGCTATATCAATCTTCCTATCAGATACGGAAGATGAAAAAGTGATAGAAGCAGTGAAAAAAGTACTTCCGGTAGAAGGTAAAGAATTATAAGGAAAAGCTTGGCGCTTGCCAAGCTTTTTTTCTATTATAAAAGGAATTTATGTTTTCGTGTCGAAATAAGTTTGAGGTAGAAAAAGGAGGTCTTTTATACGATGACAGTTGCTACATATGAAGTAGAAAAACAATTTTTAACATATGTGAAGAAGATAGAAAATTACGGAGAAGCATTAAGCTTAATGTTTTGGGATTTAAGAACGGGTGCACCAAAAAAAGGTGTGGATCAGCGTTCAGAAGTCATAGGGATGCTTTCGTCAGAAGTGTTTGCTATGTCGACTTCAAATGAGATGGGGAACTACTTAACTGAGCTTGAAGCTTTAATATCTGAAGATAAACTTTCTGAAACGACGAAGAAAATGGTTGAAGAGTGTCGTAAAGAATATGATAGAAATAAGAAAATTCCACAAGCTGAATACGAAGCGTATGTGAAATTAGAAGCGAAAGCGGAAAGTGTGTGGGAAGAAGCACGCGAAAAATCTGATTTCGAAATGTTCCGTCCGTATTTAGAAAAAATTGTTGAATTCAAAAAGAAATTTATTACATATTGGGGTTACGAAACATATAAATATAATACATTATTAGACATGTATGAGCCTGGTATTACAGTAGAAGTGTTAGATCACGTATTTGGTCAACTTCGTGAGCGTATCGTGCCGCTTGTAAAAGAAATCTCAGAGTCTAAAAAGGGATTAAAAACAAGTGCTTTATCGGAACACTTTTCGAAAGAAAAACAAAAGAACTTTACATTAGAGTTATTAAAGCAATTGAATTATGACTTTGAAGCAGGGCGTCTTGATGAAACGGTACATCCTTTCGAAATTACATTAAATAGAGGGGATGTTCGTATTACAACACGCTATGATGAGAAAGATTTCCGTATGGCTGTGTTTGGAACAATTCATGAATGTGGTCATGCTGTATATGAACAAAATATTGCAGAAAAGTTTGAGGGTACACCGCTATGTAGTGGAACATCTATGGGTATTCATGAATCGCAATCATTATTCTTTGAAAACTTTATCGGTCGTAATAAATCATTCTGGAAGAAAAATTATGATTTATTAAAAGAGTATAGTGACGGTCAATTTAACGATATATCAGTCGATGAGTTTTATGATGCGATTAACGAATCGAAGCCTTCATTCATTCGTATAGAAGCAGATGAGCTTACATATCCGCTTCATGTTATGGTTCGTTATGAGCTTGAGAAAGAATTATTTGATGGTACACTACAAGTGAAGGACTTACCAGCGGCTTGGAATGATAAGATGGAAGCATATTTAGGAATTCGTCCAGAAAATGATGCACAAGGTGTATTACAAGATGTTCACTGGGCTGGTGGCTCATTTGGATACTTCCCATCTTATGCGCTTGGTTACATGTATGCAGCGCAATTTCAGCAAAGAATGCTAAAAGATATTCCAAACTTTGATGCATTATTAGAAGAAGGTAACGTGACGCCAATTCGTGAATGGTTAACAGAAAACATTCATCAATATGGCAAAACGAAAAAGCCACTTGAAATTTTAGAAGATGTAACAGGTGAAGGGCTAAATGCAAACTACTTAGCTGATTATTTAGAAGCGAAGTATAGAGAGATTTACGAGTTATAAAAAAGAGCTGCTTAATTGCAGCTCTTTTTTTAAAGGGGATGGGAGAATGGATTATACATTTACAGTAATGAACCAAAAAGAAGCAGAGGAAATTGCATACAACTGGCATTATGAAGGGAAATATTCCTTTTATGATATAGAGGCAGATCAAGAAGATTTAGCAGAGTTTTTAAGTACTGAAATGAGAGGAGACGATACGTTTGCTGTGAAGGAAAATGGTACTCTCATTGGTTACTGGAGTTTTTCTAAAATGAATAATCAAACGGTTGATATAGGACTTGGAATGAGACCTGATATAGCTGGCAATGGATTAGGGTTAAAGTTCGTGAAGGCTGGACTAGATTTTAGTGAAGAAAAATACGGCTGCAACTATATAACACTATCAGTAGCGACATTTAATGAGAGAGCGATTAAAGTATATAAAAGGGCAGGATTTGAAGCAGTGGGAACGTTTATCCAGGAGACGAACGGTAGTTGTTTTGAGTTTTTGAAAATGAATTATATATGTAAAAATGACTAAAAAACAGAAGAGAGTTCTTCTGTTTTTTAGTTTAAAGTTTTTTTGTAACTATATTAACTTTCAGTTGCTAGCATGTGTACAGCTGCTTCATGCATCTCTTTCAAACCTGACACTTGAGCATATTCAGCAACAGTGATACTACTTGTTGTTAGAAGTTCGATAATATGTTCATCCATTCTTGACCAAGTTTTACCACCAGCATTGTCATAAGAGCTAATTAACTTTGTTAGTCCATCTTTCCCAAAGAGCAGATAATGTGATGTGAAATCTATAGAAACATCAGCTATCCCTACTTCTGTCCAATCGATTAAGCCAGTTACATTATTTTTCTTATCAATCAGGATATGACCTGGATGTATATCCCCATGCGTTACTCCTACATGAGATGGCCAAAAAGAATCTTCAGTTAGCCATGCTTGCCAACGATCCCATAATTTTTGATTGACATAGTATTGTTCCTTCACTCGATTCATCCTTTGTTCCATAGAAGCTCTTAATTCATTAGCAGTAAGAATTTCAATACCGATATTATTAAATTCTTGTTGAGGTAATGAGTGTAAATTCGCTAGAACTTTTCCTAATGAAATATGGTATTCAGATGGTGCGTTTTTTTCATTAAAGCTCCATATATATCCTTGTTGTTCTATATCAATAGTGGCGGCAGGAACGCCACTTAGTTGCTTATAGGCAATTAAGTCTTCAGTGAATATAGACCAATCAGGAACTTGGAATCCTGCATGGTTTTTTATGATTTCCAATGCCTTTTTTTCTTGTAGGACATGTCTCATAGATTCTGGTCTACGAGGAATTCTTAGTATCCATTTATCTCCGTTTTGTTCTTTAGCGTGTGCTACTTGAAAGTCAACACCAGATTCATTGATTTTTATTGAATCTTCTAAGATATTTAGGCCTTCCTTAGTTGCTAATTGTTTAATTTTAAGTGTGTTCATTTTTATTTCCTCCAAATGCTTATTTTAATCTTAATGCTTGAGTACGTTTTCTGTTACCATTTCCCCCTAACTACACCAATAGGATCAAATTAGTGAGATATAAGAAGATGTAATCATAAAAAAACCACAGACGGGCTTCTGTCTGTGGTTAAGAGTAGACGAGGATATAAGAAATAGAGGTCTCTCTTTGTATGAAAAAACATACGACAAAAAGACAGATGTATATCTGCCTTTCTCCATGTAGAAAGTGTACTTTTCCGTTGAAGATTATTAAAAATGTGCAGACTAATCCCGTTTACTCTGCTTTATGAAAACAGAGCCTTTGAACATATTAAGTTACTTAGTGTTCAAAGTTTGCTGACGTAGTCTTCCTGCATGCATCATTTTTAAAAACCCTCCTTTTAATAGTATAGTAACACTATACGTTGTTTATAAGTGAATATCAATAAAAAACACTAAATAAACATCCGAAAAAATGCATATTAAAAAATAAAAATAAATGATGTTTGCTTTTGTAATTGGAATTTTTGCTAGAGGGTGTGTATGATTGAACTTTAGTAGCAAATAGCAAGCTTAGCAAGGAGAGGTAGAATGATTACAATTAAAACGAAAAGTGAAATAGATTTGATGCATGAATCTGGGAAATTACTTGCTTCATGTCATAGAGAAATTGGAAAAATGATAAAACCAGGAATAACAACACAAGAAATTGAGACGTTTGTTGAAGTGTATTTAGAAAAGCATGGTGCAACATCTGAGCAGAAAGGTTATAACGGGTATCCATATGCGATATGTGCGTCTGTAAACGATGAAATGTGTCATGGGTTTCCGGCCGATGTTCCTTTAAATGAGGGAGATGTTGTCACAATTGATATGGTAGTAAACTTAAATGGTGCGCTATCAGATTCTGCATGGACATATATAGTAGGGGATGTTTCTGACGAAACAAAAAGGTTATTGCTAGTGGCTGAGAGTGCTTTATATAAAGGAATTGATCAGGCGATAATCGGTAATCATGTAGGGGATATTGGTTTTGCAATTGAAAGTTATGCAAATGCTGAAGGTTTTTCTGTTGCAAGAGATTTTACGGGGCATGGGATTGGTAAAGAGATTCATGAAGAACCAGCAATTTTTCATTTTGGTAAACCGGGACAAGGACCTAAGCTGCAAGAAGGCATGGTAATTACAATTGAGCCGATTGTAAATGTAGGTATGCGCTATTCTAAAGTTGATTTAAATGGATGGACTGCAAGAACGATGGATGGGAAATTATCTGCTCAATACGAGCATACAATTGCGATTACAAAAGATGGACCAGTCATTTTAACGAAGTTGTAATAGAGAATGTAAGAGTTTGCAAAAATCGAACGAAAATAGTGTTTTTATAAAATTTGTACGTGTTTTATTAATAAATACTTTTCAAAGTATAAAAATTGCGTTATAATCCTTCTATAAAATAAATAGTTAGCTACACTCATATAATCGCGGGGATATGGCCTGCAAGTTTCTACCGAAGTACCGTAAATACTTTGACTATGAGTGAGGACGAATATATTTGCTTGTTAAGCATTCTTTTTTGCGAAACTCCAAAAGCACGTCTCTCACTTGTAACGAGTGGTGGCGGCTTTTGGAGTTTTTTTATTGCATAAGAGGAGGAACAAACATGAAAGTATTACAAGAAAAGATTTTGAACGAAGGAAAGGTTTTATCTGGTGACGTATTAAAGGTAGATGCATTTTTAAATCACCAAATTGATCCGGTACTTATGCAAGAGATTGGAAAAGAATTTGCTAAACGTTTTAAAGAAGAGAACATTACAAAAATCGTGACGATTGAATCTTCTGGCATTGCACCAGCGGTTATGGCTGCATTAGAGCTGGGTGTAAAAGTAATTTTTGCAAGAAAACGTAAATCGTTAACGTTACAAGATAATATGTATGTTGCAAACGTATATTCATTTACAAAACAAGAAACAAATGAAATTTCACTATCTCGCACTCATATTGATGAAAATGATCGTGTATTAATCATTGATGACTTTTTAGCAAACGGTCAGGCTGCTTTGGGTTTAATGAGTTTAGTAGAGCAAGCTGGAGCAAGCATTGCGGGAATTGGAATTGTTATTGAAAAAGCATTTCAAGATGGAGGAAAGAAGCTTCGTGAACAAGGCGTTCGTGTTGAGTCACTAGCAGAAATTGCATCACTTGATAACGGCACAGTTACATTTGTACAGCAAGAAACTGCGGAGGTGAAATAAGCGATGAAGCAACATCCATTTAAAATCGCATCGCTAGGTATGCAGCATATGCTTGCTATGTATGCCGGTGCAATTATCGTTCCACTTATTGTGGGAGGCGGACTTGGCTTAAATCAAAAAGAGTTAACATATTTAGTCTCAATTGATTTATTAATGTGCGGCGTTGCAACAATTTTACAAGCATTATCAAATCGCTTTTTCGGTATTGGACTTCCAGTTGTACTAGGTTGTACATTTACAGCGGTTGGGCCGATGATTGCAATTGGGAAACAATACGGCGTGTCTTCTATTTATGGAGCAATTATTGCTGCCGGTTTGTTTGTTGTTATTTTTGCGAAATTATTTGGAAAGCTTGTAAAATTATTTCCCCCTGTCGTAACAGGGTCTGTTGTTACTGTAATTGGAGTTACACTTGTTCCAGCAGCGATTAATGATATGGCTGGCGGAGTAGGAAGCAAAGATTTCGGAAGTCTTGAAAACTTAGCGTTAGCATTTGGCGTATTATTATTTATCATCATTATGTATCGTTTCTTTGATGGATTTATCCGTTCTATTTCTATTTTATTAGGTCTTTTGTTCGGTACAATCGTTGCAGCGTTTATGGGGAAAGTAAGCTTGCAAGCTGTTGGAGAAGCAGATTGGTTCCACGGTATTCAGCCGTTTTACTTCGGTACACCGACATTTGAATTAACGCCAATTATTACGATGATTCTCGTTGCTTGTGTAGGGATTGTAGAAGCAACAGGTGTATACTTTGCGTTATCTGATATTTGTAATAAAAAGATTGGTGAAAAAGAATTAACAAAAGGCTATCGCGCAGAAGGGTTAGCGATGGTGTTAGGTGGTATTTTTAACGCATTTCCATATACAACTTACTCTCAAAACGTAGGACTTGTTCAATTAACAGGAGTAAGAAATCGCGTTATTATTTATACTTGCGGTGGTATGTTAATCGTTCTTGGGTTCATTCCAAAAATCGCAGCTATTACAACAATCATTCCGAAATCAGTACTTGGTGGTGCGATGTTAGCGATGTTCGGTATGGTTATGGCATATGGTATTAAAATGTTAAGTAGCGTTGATTTTGGAAAGCAAGAAAACTTATTAATTGTTGCATGCTCTGTCGGAATTGGGCTTGGGGTTACAGTCGTTCCTACATTATTCTCACAACTTCCAGAAAATATTCGTATTTTAACAGATAACGGAATTGTACTTGGAAGTGCATCAGCAGTACTTTTAAATATTGTATTTAATATGGTGCCGCAGCGAAAAGGGAAAGTAAAAGAAGAGCCAGTTTCGATGCAAAATGCAGTAAGAGAAGCATAGAAAAGCAAGGTCTCATTATGAGACCTTGCTTTTCTTTTTAAGTGGCATCATTTTCCCATATGTACCAAGCCGCCAAATGTACTCAAGTGGCCCGTATTGATAATGTGAAAGCCACCAGCGGCTAATAAAGATTTGTAACGTATAAAAACTGATGCAAAATAGAGGTCCTACCCATAATGGAGCAAGATAATCATTTTTGAACAATAGTCCGAATACAAGTAATGTAACAATTGTATGTGAGATGTAATTTGTTAACGCCATTCGTCCAACGTATTGGAATGGGCGTAATAATGTTTGCCATTTTTCTTTTTGTAATAAACGCATTAGCGTGAAAATGTAGAAGATGAATAATGTTTTTCCACTGAACATTGTAAAGGCCTGCATATAAATTGGTTCATAAAATGGTTTTGATAAGAAGTAACGGACCATGAAGAACCACATTGGTAATGTTAAAATGAACGTAATAATTTGCCATTTTTTAAGTTTTGTATCTAACTCTTTCGTGCGGCGGAAAATATCCTTTTTACCGGCGTATAAACCAAGTAAAAATAGCCCAACTGTTTCTGGGAGCATTGTAATATTTAATACTATTCCATCAGCATAAAATGCATGGAAACGATTTTGTATTTGTGACACCCAGTCTTCAAGTGGCATGACTGGTAAGGAGAATCCAAGTTCAGCCTTTGACATTAAGGCAACACTAATACTAGCAATTAGTATAAGAAATTGAAAAATACTTAATAAAGCAATTGCCCATATTAAAATGGTACGAGGTTCTCTCTTATAAAATAAAAATAAGAAAAATCCAGCGATTGCATAAGTATGTAAAATGTCTCCGTCCCATAAAAGCACATAATGTAAGAAACCAAATAATAATAAAATAAGTAAGCGACGAACAAATAAAGTTTTTGGTCGATCTGTTTTCGCTTCAGCACGCGTCATAAAAATATAAAAGCCTAGTCCGAATAAAAACGAAAAGATAGTATAAAACTTTGTTTGAATAAACATATCGTAAATTAGACGGATATAACTATCTAGTCCCTCATAAACTCCTGAAAGATCACGTGAGTCAATTCCAGCAATAATAGGCCAGTTAACAAGAAAAATACCTAGTACAGCTATTCCCCTAATGATATCAATTGAGTGTATCCTCTCGCCTTGCGTGAGATTTTGTGTCATTATTTTCCTCCTTAATAAGTAATTCCCTTTTATTATACAAAATGTAAGGGGGAGGGGATAGAGGGGATTTCCAATTTTTAAAACTGTTAAGATGTGTATTATGAGATATAATAAGAGTGCACAGCAAGTTTTAAACTTCTTTAAAACAGGCAGTAAAGCTCCTTTTCCCGAAGGAGCTTTCTTTTTTAGAAATTTGTTGATAATGATTCTCTTTAATGATAAAATGTATTCAAAAGTGATAATCATTATCAAAAAAGGTTGGTGCGCGAGTATGGTATATGCATTAGTAGCAGGTACAGTTGCTGTATATGCAGTTATTGCGAAATATGTTTTAAATGGAGTAGGAACAGCAAAATGAATAAAATTACATAAAATCCCTTTCATTTGTAAAAAGAATGAAAGGGATTTTTTATTTTTAATGAGAATATGCTGAAAATTTAGTATGATAGTAAAGTGAAACTGTAATCAATGGGGAGATGCATCTCTCACTGATTAAGAGCTCGCAAATAGCGGGGAAAAGTATATACATCTTGGATAAAGGGGAACAAGGGGATGACAAACATAGTACAGACAAACGGTATGAAAAAACTTGTTTGTTTTTATGAAGAGTGGCAAAAACACGGGGATGCAGAGAATAGCTTAAAGTTGTTTGAAGTGATTCAAAAATATAAACAAGAGCAGCTTATGATAGCATTCTGCGGCCACTTTTCGGCAGGGAAATCAACGATGATGAATCATCTATATAAAGCGCAGTTGTTACCAACAAGTCCGATTCCGACAAGCGCTAACGTCGTCAAAATTGAAAAGGGATTAGATCGTGTTGTTGTAACGGTCAAATCTGGAGAACAGTACGAATATGACGGTGCATATTCAGCAGAAGAATTAAAACAGATTTGTAAAGATGGCGATGAGGTAATTGGTGTTCATATTTATCGAAATGATGCGCCAATTCCTGAGGGAGTTATGTTAGTTGATACACCAGGAATTGATTCGACAGATGATGCCCATCAACTAGCGACAGAATCGACACTTCATCTAGCAGACGTAATTTTTTATATGATGGATTATAATCACGTCCAATCGGAAGTGAATTTGCAATTTGTCAAAGAATTGAAACAACGTAATAAAACGGTTTATCTCGTTGTAAATCAAATAGATAAACATAAAGAAAATGAATTATCATTTGAGGATTATAAAGATAGTGTGAAACAATCGTTCTCTAACTGGGATATTGAAGTAGATGGAGTTTATTATACGTCATTACGAATGATGAACCATCAACATAATGAAATTGGAAGTTTAGAAACATTAATTACTTCTATTATGAAAGAAAAAGAGCAGTATGTAAGAGAGGGAATGGAGCGAGAAACAGAATATTTAATGGGAGAACATTTCTCGTTTATTGTTTCTGAAAATGAAAAAGCTCTTTTGACATATGAGGAAGAGTTAGCATCACCGCTTTCGATTTCAGAAATAGTTGAAAAGAAAGAAGAGCTAACGGAAACTAAACATCACGAGGCTAGTAAAGAATCTCATGTGAGAAACGAATTTATAAAAGGTTTACAAGCTATATTAGATAACGCGTATTTAATGCCATTTGAAATGAGAGAATTGGCAAATGCATATTTAGAAACGAAATTAACAAAGTTTAAAGTTGGTTTGTTATTTGCGAAAGGAAAGACGGAGCAAGAAAAACAAAGACGTGTAGAGGCGTTTTATTCTGCCCTTCAAAAGACTGTTGAAACGCAACTTGATTTTCATGTGAAAGAATTTATTGTAGCCTTCTTAAAAGAAGAAGGATTGTTCACGGAGGAAATTGGGAAAGACATATATGCTTTAGAAATTGCTTTTGGACCAGAAATGTTAGCTGAAGTCATTAAACAAGGTGCAGGTTTCACAGGTGATTACTTACTTCTTTATACAGCGGATGTAGCGAATGAACTGAAGAAACGTTATTTTACAAAAGCACAGCAAATTTTTGATAAAAGTGCAGTCGTTTTAAAGCAAAAAGTGAAGGAAGCAGTTGCTCGTATGGAAGAAGAGATTGAAAAATATACGATGTTGCAAACGGCAAAAGAGACGGAATTACAATACAGTAACAATTTAGAGACATATGAAAGTTATTTACAAAATGTTTGGCACGAGCGTGTTGCTACACCAGAAGGATTGCAAATAGAGGAGATATTGCAACGTGAAAAACAAATTGTTAGTGAGAAATTCACACTACAAGAGCAGGAAATTGTAAATGATAATGTAGCGGCTCATGAAGAAGAGATAAAAGGAACGGCAGCTTTAAATATTCAGCGTATATTAGAGAAAGTGAAGAAAGCTGAAATGATATTAGAGCCATTGCCAGCGCTGAAACATGTACAGCAAGAGGTGATAGAAAAAAGGCGTCGTGTGGAAACGAAACAATTTACAGTAGCGTTATTCGGAGCTTTTAGTGCTGGGAAATCATCATTTGCCAATGCCTTACTTGGTGAGAAGGTACTTCCTGTATCACCAAATCCGACGACGGCAACGATTAATCAAATTTTGCCGGTTACAGAGGAAAAACCACACGGAACAGTAATGGTTCAATTCAAATCAAAGCAAGCTCTATTAGAAGATATGAAAGCTGTTTATAAGCTGTTTCATTATGAGATTACTACGTTAGATGAGGCGTTAGTACAAATTGATAAAGTTATGAAATATCCTTCACCGACTGGGAAGCAAAAAACAACATTTAGCTTTTTACGAGCGGTACAAAAAGGGTATGATGCAGTTTCTACTTATTTAGGAGAACAAGTACAAGTCACATTAGAAGAGTTCTCTGATTATGTAGCGAATGAAGAAAAATCATGCTTCGTTGAGTATATGGAGCTTTATTATGATTGTGCTTTAACAAGGCAGGGAGTAGCGCTTGTAGACACACCTGGAGCGGATTCTATTAATGCTCGCCATACTGATGTTGCATTCCAGTATATTAAAAACGCAGATGCTATTTTATTTGTAACATATTATAACCATGTATTCTCTCGTGCTGATCGTGAATTTTTAATTCAGCTTGGTCGTGTAAAGGATACTTTTGCTCTTGATAAAATGTTCTTCTTAATTAATGCGGCGGATTTAGCAGAGTCTGAAGAAGAACTTGAAATGGTAAAAGGTTATATCGCAGATCAGCTACTGCAATACGGTATTAGAAATCCGCGTTTATTTGCAATTTCAAGTTTATGTGCGCTTGAAGAGAAACAAGGAAAGAATGTTAAAAAAGAGAAGTATGGTATTTTACAAAACTCTGGAATTACTAAGTTTGAGGAATCATTTACGTCCTTTATGATGAGAGATTTAATGCTTGTTTCTGTGCATGCTCTATATGGTGCGTTGAAAGGGGCAGATCAGCTTTTAGTAAACATGATAAATGGTGCAAAGCAGGGGAATGAAGAGAAAGAGAAGCAAACGAAAAAATATGAAGCAGAGCGTGATCAACTACTTCATATCATTTCATCATATAGTGTACTTGCTGAAGAACAGGCGATGCAAAATGAAGTGAAAGAGTTGCTTTATTACGTGCAACAGCGTCTATTCCTACGTTATAACGATGTGTTTACTGAATTTATTAATCCGGCGTCACTTCGAACGGATGGAAATGTGAAAACACAATTGCAACAGTGTGTTATGGAATTAGTAGCATTTATTCAGCATGATTTATTACAAGAAATGCGTGCGACATCATTACGTCTTGAAAAATGGATAGACGAAGCGATGAAGCGTGCAAAGGACGAAATTGTAGTGAACTGTAAAGTAGAAAATCAATCAATTTCTATGAATGGAACAGTGGAGTATGAATATAAAGATATTACACATAAAGAACCGTTCCCTTCAGTTGAAATAAAAGATTTCAAAAAAGCACTGGCACATTTTAAAAATGAGAAAAGCTTTTTTGAAAAGAATGACAAAGCTTTTATGCAAGAAGACGCTAAATCTGTATTAGAACCGCTTGTATCAAACTATGTAGCCGATGAAAAAGATTTATTTGTTCATCATTATAAGCAAGAATGGGATATGAAGTGGAACTTATTCCAAAAAGCGATGCAACAAGATGTGATGAACTATTATGAAAGTATATTGTTTGCATTGGCTGAAACGATCGATGTATTTCTATATGAACAAAGTAAAGAACAATTGCACAAGCAGTTAGTAGAGATTGAAAAAGAAATTTATGTTATATAGTCGTTATGAGAAAAAGATTCGTTCAATTTTCTTTTGCAGTACAGTATCTAAAGATTTGACAAATCCAGCAAATTCATCGGTAGAAATCATATGAGTAAGAACGAGTCGTCTGCCATCTGGTGTTTCACCGCATAAGACGAATGAAGAAAATTCGTATGTTTTATTTTCAACTACTAATTTTGGATAGGAATACGTGTCGCTTTTCTTCTTCTTTCCATCAATAGAGATGACGTTGCATTTTTTCTCATTGTTGTCCATGGTGAATCCCTCCTTTCTATTATTTATGGTAGACAAGGAGGGTTTAGAACAATAGAGATGGGGGGATTTTTTATGCCTTTTGTAATAGAACGTATTTTAAAAGAGGCTATACCGAAGTCTTTATTGCTACTTGCTGATCCAAGTGAACGGCAAATAGCTATATATGTACAAAGAGGGTTAACATACGTAGCAAAGCAAGGGGGCAGCGTCATCGGTGTGTATGTTCTTTTGGAAACAAGGCCGAAGACGATGGAAATCATGAATATTGCGGTTGCAGAGCATTTGCAAGGAAAAGGGATTGGGAAGAAGCTATTAAGGCATGCCGTAGAAACTGCTAAAGGATATGGTATGTCAAAACTTGAAATTGGTACAGGCAATTCTAGTGTTTCACAACTTGCTTTATATCAAAAATGTGGATTTCGTATTTTTTCTATTGATTTTGATTACTTTTCGAAGCATTATGAAGAAGAGATTATTGAAAATGGCATTGTATGCCGTGATATGATTCGGCTTGCAATGGAATTGAATTAGAACGTATAACTTATTTAGGGGGAAGAGAAGATGGAAGTACATAAAGCAATTACAGCACATTCTCGTAAACAAAATGAAAGTGTAAAAGCATGTTTACAATTAGATGCGCAGCGTGAAGCAGCTATTGAAGCAGCCGTATCTCTTGCGTCAAATGGGAAAGAATTTTCGGTTGATGTCATTAATGTTGTAACAAAGCAAATTAATGATCTTGCAAAAAATGGTGTTACCTTACAGCGTAAATATGTTACAGAAGAAATGGTTATGGAGTATGTAAGTCGTTTACAAGAGAAAGAAGGTCGTTAAAGATGATAGTTACAGTCGAATGGTTACGTGAGCATATAGAAGATGAGAACGTCCGTGTAATCGATTGTCGTTTTGATTTAGCGAATCCTAATTGGGGTAGAGAAAAGTATGAAGAAGAACATATTCCTCATGCGTTATATTTTGATTTGAATTTAGATTTATCAAGTCCTATAGCAGAACATGGTGGCCGCCATCCGTTGCCAAGCATTGAAGAGTTTGCGGACAAGCTTTCGGAGGTTGGTATTGATGAACATACGACAGTAATTGCGTATGACAGTCAAGCTGGTGCAAATGCTGCTCGTTTATGGTGGTTATGTAACTATGTAGGACATGAGAAAGTATATATATTAGATGGTGGTTTCCCGGTTTGGAAAGAGAATGGACTACTGACAACAACGGAAATTCCTGTTGTTATACGAAAAACATTCAAAACAAACATACAAGATCATATGCTTGTATCGCTGGAAACAGTAAGAGAGAATATCCAGGCAGGTGCAGATGTTACGTTAATTGATTCAAGAGAGCCGAAACGTTATGCTGGTGTAGAGGAACTTGTCGATCATAAAGCAGGACATATTCCGACAGCAGCAAACTATTTTTGGAAGGATGGAATGTTGCAATCAGGACAATTTAAGAATGAAGCTGAGCAACAAGAACGATTCCAAAATCTGTCGAAAGATAAGGAAACCATTGTATATTGTGGTTCTGGTGTTACGGCATGTCCAAATATCATTGCGTTAAAATTGGCTGGATTCCAAAATGTTAAATTGTATGCAGGTAGCTGGAGTGATTGGATTTCTTATCCAGAAAATCAAATTGCAAAAGAAGAAGATTAATCACTTGCATGCAAAAATAATTTGTATTAAAATAAGGTCACAAGCAAGAGATTGCTCGAAAAACTTTGTATTTTACACATTGGAAACAATGTGATAATATAACGACAAGTAAATAATACATCCTGCGGTGTACGTAACTTATTTATGTCTAAAACCGATGTTAGTTATACGGAAGCTCAATATTTAGCGACCATCATCAAGCCTTCCTTGTGGAGGAAGATGTACGGTAACTGTGAGGGCATCCACCTGCGAGTAGCGGGTTTTTGGACATTTACGAGGAGCGGCACGTGCGGGGGTCTTATTTCAACTAACCTTATATAAAATTCCTACGGTGTACGTAGCTTATGCATGTCTTAAACCAATAAGTTTAATATGGAAGTTCAATATTTAAATGTAGCTAACATGCCATCTTTTTAAGAAGGAAGTTACAAACATTTGTGAGAGCATCCACCTGTGAGAGCAGGTTTATGGACATCTAGAGAGAACGGCATATGTGGGGCTATATAAAAACCTTACGTTTTATACGTAAGGTTTTTTTGTTGCATAGATATATCAATATTATCTTGATTCACCTGTGAAGTTTCCGTAATAAATGTAGCACTTTCTGTCTTCATCAATCTCTCTTGAATCCAAGGAGAATTCCATAGACATGCCGTCTCGCTGAATATATATAATATCTGAATGAAGAGATGGTAAAATTTCTTCGTAGTTCCATACATCTTGACTATCTACTAAGCTTGAACTCGTTTCACTTAGTTCTCTAATTTCAAAACCGATGTGGGAGTATGTAGGGTCTGAAGGGTCATTGGCGAAAACTTCTTTTTGAATATAAATAACTGCTGTTCCGTCTGGATCAACCGAAGTTGCAGTAACAACATAAGTATTTTTCTCTTTAATAAAATATTCACAAGTCATGCGTGCGATAATTTCAGAATTAGAAATATTGGCGTAGTTCCATAAAGCAGGATACCCTTTCGTTTCATCATTAAGTCGATATTCTAAGCGCATTTTATCCGATACGATAAACTTAACTAAATCTATATAATTCAATCAAATTTACACAAGTTAGTGCTTCATCGTGTTCTCGCAACCCGGAAGGGACGAGGGGTATAACACTCCACACGAGGCAGTATCGTTACCTCCTATTATCAAGCATTTATTTTACCCATCTTGATAAATTTATCGAAGCATTTACATCCCTATCGTGATGGCTATTGCATGGAACACAACGCCACTCACGAATCTTTAAACTCCACTGTCCTTCTGGTTGAACTGAATGGTCGTATTTAACTCCGCAACATGAGCAAATCTTGCTTGAAGCGAACCATTTATCAGCTTTTACATACTCAATGCCATACTTCTCGCACTTGTATGACAAACATTGAAAGAAGAAGTTTAATTTTTGAAAGGAAAGTGCCTTCGATAGTTTTTTGTTTTTTAACAGGTTTGAGATAGATAAGTCTTCCACAACAATCCTCATTGGTTTGGTTTTCACCAATTTAGCTGTTGCTTGATGGATATGGTTATTTCGTATATTCATAATTTTCCTAGATAACCGCAGGTGCTCAGCTTTCGCTTTTTCATATCCGGCAGATTGAATTTTCACACCTTTTTTAAATCTCCTAGACATATCGCTTTGCGCTGACTTTTTCCTTTTCAAAAGTTTTTTAACCTTAGCATCTTTGTTTATATTTCGTTCTTTCATACCATTAGAAGCTACAAACAGCTCTTTTAAACCAACATCCACACCAATCGACTCATTGGTTAGTTCTTGTAATTCAAAGTCTTCTTGGAACCCTACACTAATCCACCAGTGACGACCATCAAATGTAACTCTTGAATTGGATGGTTTTTTATTTCTTGGTAGTTGTTGGCTTGTTTTCACTTCTCCAATAGACTAATATGAACTACTTTCTTTCCTATAACCAGTCTTTCATAATTGGCATAAAATCCTTGAATTAAATCTTTTTTGGATTTATAAGAAGTGTGATAACCATTTTTGTACTTTTTGAACGAATTTTTTCTCGCCGTATCAAAGTCTTTTGAAGCCTGTTTGGGAACTTGTGCATTGATGTCTTTTAACCACTCATATCTCTTTCGCTTTTTGATCTTTGTAAATCGTTTCTGTAAAGCTAACTGTGAAACAGATTTTCCAAATAGCTTATAGTATCTATCACTCATTCTTTTACAATAGTTATAAGCAAATCTTGCAGCACCAGCATGGTTTCTAAGCACTTGTTCTTGTTCAGGCGTTGGAATCAGTCTAACTTTCTTCGCCAATATCATCAGAAGCCTACTCCTTTACTGTGCGATTATTCGGACACTCACCTTTTAGATAATGAAAGATGGATTCCTCTGAATAGTAGCGTGTTCCACCAGCATTCTCGTAAGACTACTCGGATGCAAACCTGTTAATTCTGATACTTGACTAACTCGTAAAAATTTCATTATTATTCTTACCTCATTGAACCTACAATAGCACGTATGTTCGATATATTCAATGAGGTTTGATAGATTTAATTAAATGTATCTCGTTCAACTAAGGGCGCAATTCCTTAGCCAGTTCTCTTATGAACTTCTCATGTTTTCACATGAGCGCAGACTATATGTTTATCTCTTTAGAGATAGAGGATTTTTCCAGCACCATAGGCTTGTGATGTACTCTCGTCAGTTATACGAGATAGTCGTTGAACGTTCATCTTATCACTTTTGACTTAGATGATTCGAGGCGGAAGACCCATTGTTTTAATGTTTAGGATTTAACCTTGCATCATCTGATTGATTTTTTCTGCTTTCGCGACATTCACGCTCGCTATTTCTAGCCACGTTGTAGTTCAATCAGCTTTAGGGATTGCCCGCAGTTAACCCTCGCTACTAGCCAATCACTTGACTAGCAGGGCTTACTGATATATTTAATTAACATTGGTTATAATCGGTTAAATAAATCGTAACAGTTAGTTACCCTCTTCTTCCTTTTTCTTCTACTTTATCATGCTCTGCTATATAATAGGAATAGAATTTAAAAAGGGGAGTGCGAGGGTGACAAAAACGAAATGGCTAGTAGGTGGTGTCGTCACGTCTTTAATGACGGGCACCTTATTTGGCTGCGCACAAGATCTTCCCCCAAAACCGAATGATAATAGTTGTTCAGATTGGGATTGGGATGATGAACTTGGGGTATGGCAGTGTGATGATAGTAGTTCAGGTTATCGTGGACATTACTTCTATGGTGGGAGATACTATCAAAATAAATCCACTTTTAAAAATTCATCGGCGTTTAAATCGTATCAATCGTCTGCGGAATTTAAAGGTGGAATTGGAAGCGGTTCAAAGGGAGGATTTGGGGGCTAAAATATGTCGCAATACAAAAGAAAGCGAAATGAGTTTTATTCGAAATATCCGAATTTTTGGGCGGATTTATATGAAGGTGAATATAGTTTGTTTCATATGTTTCCAATAACGTTTCGCACTATGAAACAAATACAAATAGCGACTGAACGAATGGGGAAAATATTTTTTAAGACTGCTAGACTTCTGCGCAATTTATGTGACGAACAGCTTCTTGAACTTGGATTTCCACCTGCAAGTTTACCTTTTATTAGAATGAAAGAATTGTATCCTGAATCTATCATTTCAAGATTTGATTTTGTCTTAACTGATGATAATCAAATTAAAATGCTTGAATTTAATAGTGATACACCAACTTTTATTATGGAATGCTTTCAAATGAATGGAAAGGTTTGTGAAGAATTCGGTTACGATGATCCAAATATAAATCAAGAGCGGTTACTATCTTCTGGTATTACGAAAGCTGTAATGGAGGCTGTAAAGGGAATAGATAATCCAAATGTCGTTTTTACAGCACATCATGAACATATAGAGGATTGGAATACGACTATGTATTTGAGTCAGCTATGTCATGTTGAAAATAAAGTGATTCCAATGTCAGAACTTAGAATTACAAAGGATGCATTAGTAGATAATGACGGTGTGAAAATTGATGTGTTGTACCGCCAAACGTATCCGATAGAAGATTTGATTGAGGATCAAGATCCTGAAACTGGAGATTTTGTAGGTGTCGAACTTTTACAACTTGTAAAAGACGGAAATCTCTTTATTATAAATCCTTTGTCTGCCTTTTTACTTCAGCCAAAATCAATTCAGTGTCTTATTTGGGGATTAGCAGAAGAAGGGGCTTTTTATACAGATGAGGAACAACAGTGGGTTAAAGAATATATGCTACCTACATATTTAGAACCAGATTTATTTTTAGGAAAAGGTTCTTTCGTTCAAAAACCTTCGTTTGGTAGGGAAGGTGACACAATTACAATTCGCGATAAAGACACGAATATTATGATTCGAAATGCACATGAAACATATAAAACGTCATTGCCGATATTTCAAAAGTATATAGAGCTTCCAGTTGTATGTTTGGAAACTGAAAAAGGAGTGGAGAAACTATCGTATGTGTTTGGGGCGTTTTTAATCGCTGGAAAAGCGAGCAGTATCGGTATACGTGCTGGGGAAAAGATTACAGGAAATGAATCTTATTATTTACCAGTAGGTATTAAGAAGGGGGAAAATAAATGATTAATTTTTTACTATATTTAGCAGTATCACTCGCACTTTTATGTATAGGTTTGTTCCTTATGGAAGTGACAACGAAAGTGAAAGAATTTAAGTTAATGGCTCAGGGTAACAAAGCGGTCAGTTATGTACTTGGAGGAAGGGTACTCGGGCTAGCTATCGTTTTATATTCAACGGCCGCTAATTCCATTTCACTTTTGGATATGGTTTCGTGGGGAGCGGTTGGTATTTTGGCCCAAATTATTGTTTATTATTTAGCTGAGTGGCTTACACCACGCTTTAATATAAATAAAAGCCTTGAAGAAGATAATCAAGCAGTCGGCCTGTTTCTTATGTTTTTATCACTTTCAATTGGTATTGTAATTGCTGGTTGTGTAACTTACTAAAAACTTACGTTTTATACGTAAGTTTTTTCGTTCGCTAACTTGTACTATATATGAGAAAATAGGCTAACAACAGAGAGGGCTTTTCTGTAATAAGGAAAAGTTTCCATACAAAGTGTTGACATCTATTTTAAATAAGAGTAACATTTTCTATGTAATTAAAATAAGTCTCTGTTAGGTGAGGCTCCTGTATAGAGAAATGCTACTGCCCAAAAATGTCGAGAGACGCCAATGGGTCAACAGGAATGATCGAATTAAGGTTTTTCTTAACGTAGCTGGTAATGAACCTATGCTATACAGTGCTAAAACTCGGCGAGGGAGAGGTCCGTAGATTTCTAATTATATTAGGAATCGTTTATTTGTGTATGCAATGACCTTTGCTCTCTTATGAGTAAGGGTCTTTTTTGTTACCAATCTATGAGTCATTTCATAGTATAAACTATAAAAATAAACGAGGAGGTGAGGAGCATGTCAAATTCTGACTCGGTTCCGTTACCCATATACTTCAAATCAAAAATATATGATGTAGGCAGGAAACGACTTGTTCCTCCCTCTATATTTATCATAATGTAGCGTTTATATACATAATTAAGCGCTAGACACTTTCACGGTAAAGTGGATAAATTGAGAAACAAAGCGTTTCTTCCTATGTTGTAAAGGAGGAGACGATAATATGTTATATGTAAACAAAACTGTGGGTAACACGTCATATAAACAAAGTAAAAAATCAATGAAAGAACAAACAATGCTTCAAAAAAATAAAGATTTATTAATTGAAATTGCAACAAGAGATGTAAAATCTGTATTTGCGTATTTTAAAACAACAAGAGACGGATTATCTATGAAAGAGGCGCAAAAACGTATTCAAGTATACGGTCGAAATGAATTAACTTCAAAAAGAGCGCGTATTGCAGAAGTAATAATGAAGTTAAGTGGAATGATTCCAGGTTTTTCAAAACAACATGTGCGTGATCAATTGCAATGTGAAACAATTACTGTGTCTAGAGTAGAATGTGCTAGTAGTACAGGGCTAAATAACGAACTGAAAATGATGAAGTTACCAGTACAAGAACTTGTACCAGGAGATATGATTTTTCTTTCAGAAGGTGATATAGTACCGGCAGATGTACGTATCATTTATGCAAATGATTTATTAGTAAATGAATCTGTATTGACAGGGAACGATGCAAATGTTGAGAAATTTGAAAGTTGCTACCACCTTGAACGTAAAAGATTTATTCCATTAAAACGGATGAAAGACTATAATCCACTTGAACTTGAAAATGTATGTTTTAAAGGTACTAATATTATTGGTGGAAATGCAAAGGCTGTAGTTGTTTCAACAGGTAAAAATACGTATTCAGGAATACTTCATACTTGTTGCAGTAGAACGTCTTAATGTGTTAATGATGCTAAATATATAAAAACAATGTATAATAGACAAAGTTGAAAAAACGTAGAATGGTAATCTATTTATATAACCTTACGTGATAACGTGGGGTTATTATTTTTTGTTAGTAGGAGAGGAATTATGAAAAAAGTATTATTAGTTGATGGTATGGCACTATTATTTCGTGCTTTTTACGCAACAAGTGTCTACGGACAATTTATGAAACGACAAGATGGTACCCCAACGAACGGGATTCATGGTTATATGAAGCATTTATTAACAGCAACACAAGCAATCGAACCAACGCACATTGTAACGTGCTGGGATATGGGAAGTACGACATTTAGAACGGAATCTTTCTCGAATTATAAAGCAAATCGTGCAGCACCGCCAGAAGAATTAATTCCGCAATTTGATTTAGTGCAAGAAATGACTGCGAAATTATCTATGCCTGTAATAGGCATGAAAGGTTATGAAGCGGATGATTGTATTGGTACGCTTGCAAAACAATATTGCAATGAGGCAGAAGTTTATGTTTTGACAGGTGATACAGATTTACTTCAACTGGTTGATACGAATGTTACAGTTATGCTTCTTCGTAAAGGAATTGGAAATTACGAGTATTACACACCGGAAAAAATCATGGAAGAGAAAGGTGTAGAACCTTGGCAAATTGTCCATGCGAAAGCTTTCATGGGAGATACGAGTGATAACTATCCAGGCGTAAAAGGTATTGGTGAAAAAACAGCGTATAAGCTTATTCAAGAATACGGCACAGTATCGGCAGTACTAGAAAATATAGCATCATTAACGAAAGCGCAGCGTACAAAAATTGAAAGTGATTTAGAGAATTTAAATATCTCTTTACAATTAGCGCAAATTCATTGTGAAGTTCCAATTTCATGTTCGTTAGAAGAAGGGTTACACACAATGGACGAAGAAAAACTACGCTTTGTATGTAACGAAATGGATTGGGGAAGACCTGAAATATTAATAAACATGTTATAAATACTAGAAAGACCGATTTAGAATGAATCGGTCTTTCTTTTTTTGTTCACAAAGTTGTCAGAAAATAAACGGAATTTTCATGTGAAGTTCAAATGGATTTCACAACAATCAATTATTATAAGTCTACACAGATAAATCCTTATCCCGCATTAACGGGCGGTGGGACTTCTATATCAATATTATCGCTGAATAAAGAGTGATGATGGAAGAGTAACTCCCTGTAAAGGCCCGATTGATGTAGGCTAATAATTAGTGAAGGTACATCCTTTCATTGATTAAAGTTTCAAGTTATCTTTTATATAAACCATCCCCCAAGGAGGAAAATAAACATGCGAAAAAAAGTGAGAAAATCCTTTAAACAATTATTAATAGAAAATAAACAATCCCTACTAACTAATAAAGAGAATATGAAAGAAATTGAAGAACGGATTGAGAAACGACATGTAGCATATAGTGCTGCTAGCAATTGATAATTTTGTTTATGAAAAAAGCTTGTAGGTTGGATATTATCCGAACTACAAGCTTTTTCTTTTTGATTAACGCCACCAAATCCAAGTCCAAAAGTAATTTCGTATATTTCGAGGAGTAATGCGTATGAAACGTTCACCGTCAAAGAAACAATTAAAATTTGGTAGTGTTTCATCTGGATTTTCTGGAATAAAGGTGACGATGTTTTCGTTACTTGTAACGGTTACTGTAATTGGTGGATCGGTAGGCGAGACTTGAAGTTGTAAAGAAACGTTTGCTGTGTTTTTAAATTCATTATGAATAGGTGGACTTATCACTTGTACTGTGAATAACACGATAATTGTTTCGTTCGGTTCCAAATTAGTAGCGACTAGGAAACCGATATTCGGGTTCGCTAATGGCGAGCGTTCCCCATTAATGAAGACAGTGCCGTTTATAAATTGTAAACCTGCTGGAATGGTGTCTTGTAACGAGATATTTGAAAGTGAAATCTCGGAAGTATTCGTAATACGCACCGTGTAATCAAAATATTGATTTAAATAAGCTGAGCTGACGGAAGCATTTTTCGTGACTGTTGCAGTTGCAAATTGAACTGGTATACAAACAATATTTGAATTAACAATGAAAGTAATAATTGGATCCTGTGGTGTCAATTGAAAAGCAGCGGTAACTATTGCAGAATTTATAATTGTACTGTTTGAAGGAATAGAAGTTACGAGAACTTGAAATGTTATAGTTGCTACTGTATCTGCAGATAAAGAACCAATATTAATACCAGTGTCTGGACGAACATTTTGAACCGGAGCACCGTTAATTGTTACGCTGTTTTCTATAAATGTTGTACCAGCTGGAATACTGTCTATAACAGAAGTACTGATTGTCGGGATTGGGGAGTGATTAAATACCGCTAATGTGAATGTAATGATATCTCCTATAACGGTGATAGATTTGTCTGCTGTTTTTTCAATGCGAACCATCGGATCAATGACTGTCGTTGTAACGGTATTTGTTTGTTTTGTAATTGTAATAGGTGGTTTTGTTGGATCAATGATAACGGTATAGGAAACAGAAGCATTATTATTAATTGTAGATTGAAGAGTAGAAGAAGATATTGTCACTTGGAACGTAATAATAACAGATTCATTAGGAGCAAGATTTCCTAATGTAATACCATTTTCAGGATTCTCATTAGGCTGATTGATTCCGTTAATCGTAACACTACCAGCAACAAAAGTCGTATCTATTGGTAAGGTGTCTCTGGCAAGAAGGTCTTCAATCGTTACATTACCGCTATTCGTAATCGTAATTGTATACGTTAAAGTTTGACCAGGTAAGGCATTCGTGACATCAGCAGATTTTATAGCAATA
The DNA here is from genome assembly GCF_016483245.1 of Bacillus cereus group sp. N31. NCBI lineage: Bacteria > Bacillati > Bacillota > Bacilli > Caryophanales > Bacillaceae > Bacillus > Bacillus cereus group sp. N31. The sequence continues at coordinate 180,383 of NZ_JAEHCH010000002.1, forward strand.
ACATTATCATTTTGGACAGTTGTTGTGACAGTATTTGTTGTAGTCGTATTTGTAACAGGTAAGTTATTTGGGTTGACTATATAGTTAAAAGTAGTAATTGCTTCGTTGTTGAGTTCATTTGGTGTTGGGATAGAAGTCACAGAAACTTGGAATGAAGCGATAGCATCTCCACCAACAATTATAGTGCCAATTGGTATGCCGCTTACTGGATTAACTCCGGGAAGAGTTTCTCCGTTTACAATAACGCTATTTTCTATAAACGTAGTACCTTGAGGAATAATATCTTGAATAACTACATCATTTGCTGCAACATTACCAGTTTGATTTAGGGTAATCGTATACGTTAACGTATCACCGACCGTTGCAAATGCAAGGTCAACAGCTTTATTACTATTTAAATTCGCGTGATGAATTTCTGTTATGGCAGCTGATGAAATAATAGTTTCGGTAATAGGTGGTTGATCTGGTACTGTGTATTCATATTGAATTGTACTCGTGTTAGAGATTGGATTTGTTTGCGGAATAGAAGTAACCCGTACTTGGAATAGAACATTTGCTGTCGTATTAGGCGGAATGTTATCAATTGGTATACCGCTAAGTGGATTGTCATTTGGACGAGCGTCGCCATTCACAATAACACTATTCTCTATAAAGCTCGTATTTGCTGGGATGATATCTGTTACGATAATGTTTTCCACTTGTATATTCCCATTATTGGTGATGGAAATTGTATAAGGGATGATAGTTTGTAGGTCAGCATATTGGATAGGTGTTGTTTTTGTTGCAATTACATTTGCAGAAATAACTTCAGTGAAGGTAATATTACTACTTGATATTTGTTCTTCACCATTTATTGTATAACGAGAAGTTGCTTGATTTTGAACATGGCCACTAGCTGGAAGAGCTACCACAGTAACGGAAAATGTGACTGTGATCGTAACGTTAGGAGCAATCGTGCCTACAAGTATACCGTTACTTGGATTGGCATTAAGCTGCGGAATGTTATTTACTAAAACGCTACCGTCTATAAAGGTTGTTCCATCAGGGATATTGTCTGTAAATACAACAGCAGTGGCATCCGTATTCCCTGTATTCGTTAAAGTTGTTGTATAAGTTAAAATGTCACCAATTGTTACAGAGGTCAAATCAACCGTTTTAAGTGAAATGATATCAGCATCATTAATTTGAACGAAAGTAGTATTGGAAGTAGTAGATTTTTGAATTGGTGCAAAGTCAGGATTGAAAATAAAGTCGTAGATGATGTTTGCAGTATTAGGTGTTGGATTTACAGCAGGTAAATTCGTAACGGAAACTTGGAATGTTATTGTTGTCGATTGACTTGACGCAATATTAGGAATAGAAAAACCGATATTTGGATCTGCTGCAGGAAATACAGTGTTGTTAACTATTACACTTCCCGGAATAAAGACTGTTCCATCTTCTATCGTATCTGTAAAAAAGATGGAGTTAGTTGTAGTGGATCCGTTATTTTGAATGAGTACTGTATATGCAATGATTTCATCAATATTAGCTAATACTGTATTAGCGGATTTTGTAGCGATAAGAATAACATCAATAAATTGTATATTTGTAGTATTGGAAGAGGTCGTTTCTGAAATTGGTGGTAAGCTTGGGTCTGGTTGATACTCATAGTGAATGACGGCGATATTATTAATGTTATTTTGAGAAGGTGTAGAGACTACATTTACTTGGAACGTAACAATAATCGTATTATTTGGAAGGATAATATTAAGGGTGATTCCGGTAATTGGATTTTCATTGGGCCTTGGTATGCCATCTACAAGGATGCTATTGGGAATGAATGTGGTGCCAGCTGCAATCGCGTCAATTAGGAGAGTATTTGTAATAGGTACTGTACCAGCGTTTGTAACTGCGACTGTATATGTGATGATTTGACCGATGCGTGTAATAGATCTGTTGGCAGATTTAATTGCACGAACATTAGCCGTCCGCACTTCCGTGTTTACTGCATTTGATAACGATCCACGCTGAATAATTGGAGAACTAGGGTCAATTTGGTATTCATATGAAGTGTCTGAAATGTTAATGACTGTATTGTTCTCTGGTATATTTGTAAGTTGTACTTGGAATGAAATAGTGACTGTTTCATTTGGTTGTATGGTGCCGAGAATTACTCCATTTTCAGGGTTTGCACTAGGCTGAATCACGTTATTTATTGATAAGCTATCTGCAATGAATATAGCACCTTCTGGAATGTTGTCAATGAATACCGTATTGTTAGCTGGAACAGTTCCTATATTTTGTAGTGTATTTGTATAGGTGATATTTTGCCCGATGGATACGAAAGTAATATCCGCCTGTTTAACAGAAATAATATTTGCATTTTGAAGTGATGTTGTAACAATGTTAGAATTTGCAGAGCGATTCACTGGTGGAGCTGTAGGAATACTTACATATTGATAAGTTGTTGAAGATTGATTTACAATTTCAGTTTCAGTAGGTGGATTATTTGTTTGCACTTGAAATAGTATCGTTTTGGAACTGTTTGGTTGAATCGTGCCAATTGGTATTCCGTTTTCAGGATTTACACCTGGCTGCAGGACACCGTTAATTGTGACACTATCGGGAACGAATGTAGTCCCGGCTGGAATAGAATCTGTGAAAATAATATTTATTGCATCAACATTACCGATGTTTGTCACTTCAGAAATATAAAGGATAGTTCCACCGATATCTACAGTTATTGGATTGGACGTTTTTGTAATTGTCAATTGTGCTTGCACGAAATTTGTAATGACAATATTACTTGTAGATGTTTCAGTAATAGGCGGTTGCCCTGGGTCTGGTTGAATTGTATATGTTGTATTAGATTGATTTGTAATCGATTCTTGCGAGAATGAATCGTTAATAAGAATTTGGAACGCAATAAGGTGAGTAGCGTTTGCTGCTAGGTTAGGCAAAGTAACACCTACATTTGGATTGGCACCAAGTATAGCTGTTCCGTTAAGTGTAAAACTATTTTCTACGAATGTGGTCCCTTCTGGAATAGTATCTGAAAATATGAGATTAGTAGCTGGAATATTTCCGGTATTTTCTAGTGTTATCGTGTAGGTTAAAATGTCGCCAGTTGTTGCTTGTTGTGCATTGACTGCTTTTAAAGAAAGAACATTCGCATCTGAAATTTGTGTGAAAGCTGGATTCGAAGTAATTGTTCGAGAGATGATAGGAGCAGTTGGATCGGCGATAAAAGTATAGTCAATACGGGCTATATTAGAAATTGGATTCACGCTTGGAATAGATTGAACGATAACTTGGAATGTGACGGTGACAATTTCTGACGACGCGATGGAGTTTAATGGTATTCCTACGTTTGGATCGGCACCTGGAACTGAGATGTTATTAATGGTCACGCTATTCGGAATAAATGCAGTACCTTCTGGGACTAAATCTGTTAAAGTAACTGTATTTGCAGTTGTATTTCCGTTATTTTGAACAACTACTGTGTAAGTGATTGTACCGTTAGTAGATTGTACGAGAGAATCTGTATTTTTAATTGCGGATAACGATGCATCAACGACAGCTGTAGTCACCGTATTAGATGAGGATGTTGCTGTAACTGGAGGTTGACTCGGATCGACAATATACGTGTAACTTGTAAGTGCTTGATTTATTATTGCCCCTTGCGGTGGAATAGAACTTGCAAGAAATTGGAACGTAATAGTAGCAGAATCACCTGGTGCGATAATACCAACTGGAATGCCGAGCGTTGGACTTGCATCTGGAAGTGAAATCCCGTTAAGCGTAACACTATTTGGAACAAATAATGCCCCTTCAGGAATTCCATTAATGAGTAATACAGAATTTGCAGGAAAGTTTCCAGTGTTTGTTAATGTTGCAGTGTACGTAATTATATCTCCAATAGATACGATTGTTCGATTTGCTTCTAAAACCGTTGTAACAGTAGCGTTATTAATTTGTGTAGAAGCACTATTAGAAGTTACTGTGCCTGTAACAGGAGGAGAGGCCGGATCAACAATGAATGCGAATTGAATAGATGCAACGTTTGTAATTGGATTTGAAGGTGGAGTAGATGTAACTATGACTTGGAAAGTAACGGTTAAGGAACTGTTCGTACTAACGGTTCCGATGTTAACTCCGTTATTTGGATTTGCACCTGGAATGGTACTTCCATTTACAGCAAAACTATTTTCAACAAAGGTCGTTCCTGCTGGAAGTAGGTCTGAGAAATTTACATTCGTAGCGTTCGTATTGCCGCTATTTTGAATTAAAACTGTATAAGTGATCGTGTCTCCAATATTCGCAAAGGCTGTACTAGAAGTTTTTACAGCTGAAAGTATTGCTGAATTAATAGAAGTAACGAAGACGTTCGTTTCCACGTTGCCAGGCTGAGCCTGTAATGCATTGCCTACGTTATATTGGAAGTTAACAAATCCTAAGTTTTGGAGTTCGGGTGTGAACGTTGTTGGATTGCTTACGATTTGCACTTGGAATATGATTGTTACAGTTTGATTTGGATTGATTGTATTTATACCAACACCGTCAATAATGGAAGCGGATGATAATGGAGTGCCATCAACAACAACGGATTCTGCAACAAATTGTGTCCATGTCGGTAAAGGGTCTGAGAAAACAACGTTGTTAGCTGGAATATTGCCTGTGTTCGTAATAGTCGTTGTATACGTAATTGTATCACCGATCGTTGCAAATGCTTTATCTCCTATTTTTATAGTGTTTAAAATAGCACTTTCAATTTTTGTTGTAACATTGTTAGAAGTAATGTTTTTTGAAACTGGAGGATTGGCTGGATTAACGATATGTTGAAAGCTAACGCTAGCTTGATTGGTAATTGGATTTATAGGCGGAATTTCATTGGCATTAATATGAAATGCTACAATGGCAGATTCGTTTGGCGCGATATCACCAATTGGAACGCCTGTAACGATATCCGCATTTGGGATGCTAGTTCCATTAAGTGTAAAACTATTCGGTTCAAAGGAAGTTCCGTCTGGAATAAGATCGGTAAAAATAACATCCGTTGCACTAACATCTCCGCTATTTGTAATTGTAACGGTGTAGGTAATATCCTGCCCGATATCTACCGTAGATACATTGGAATTTTTTTGCGCAGTAAGGATAGCGCTATTAATTTGTGTTGTCGTTGTATTAGATTGATTGGAAGTTGTAATAGATGGCTGGCTAGGATCAACGACATAATGATATGTGGTAGAAGCAGAGTTAGAAATGGGATTAAGTGTTGGAAGTGTAATAACAGTTGCTTGGAATGTAACGATTGCCGTATTACCACCATTAATGGAACCAATATTTACACCAGTTGATAAATCGGCGTTTGGAATGGTTTGCCCATTAACTGTGAAACTATTTGGAACGAAACTTAAATTGCTATCAAGTATATCGATAACGGTAACATCAGTTGCAACCAAATTCCCAGTATTAGGAAGGTTAAGTGTAAATGTTATTGTATTACCAACATCCGCAAAGGTAAGATCTGCCGTTTTTGTACTTATAATATTTGCATTGTTTATTTGAAGAAGCGTAGTGTTAGAATTAGCTGTACTTGAAGCGGGAGGATTAACAGGATCAACAGTAAACTCATACGTCGTTGATGCTGTATTTGGTGCTGGGTTACTAAGGGGAATACTATTTACTTTAACTTGAAAGACGATACTATATATTTCATTTGGTGGAAGTGTTGCAAGTAATACACCTGTATTTGGATTCGCGTTAGGTTGTAAAACGCCATCGACAGTTAATGTGTTAGGAACAAATGTGAGTCCACTTGGTAATACATCTGTGAATACTATATTCGTTGCATCCGTATTTCCTATATTCGAAATAGAAGTAGTGTAAAAAGTAGTTTGCCCGATATCTGCAAAGGATACACTTTCATTCTTCGTCATAGATAATATGGCTTCCTTAATTTGTGTTGAAACAGGATTACTAATTGAAGTCTCTGCATCAGGTGGTGAGACTAATTGATACGATGTTGATGAGAAATTTACAATTGGGTTTTTGGTTGGTAATGATGTTACAGTAACTTGGAACGAAACTGTTACTGTAGTCCCGGCTGTTATTGTCCCAATATTCACACCGTTCGATGGATCCACCCCACTTTGAGGAACTCCATTAATAGAAAATGTGTTTGCAATAAATGTAGTGACGCTTGGCACGGTATCTGTAAATATAACATTTTGTGCGGATGAGTTTCCATTGTTTGTTAAAACGACAGTATAAGTGAGTGTGTCTCCAATACGACTAAAGGATTTATCGACTTGTTTTAATGAAAGAATGTTAGCTGTATTAATCGTAGTAAACACTGTGTTTGAAGTAACGTTTCTTGAAACGATCGGTGCATTTGGATCAGCGATAAATGTGTAAGAAGCAGTAGCGGAATTGGCTACAGGATTTTGGGTTGGTGTAGAAGTAGCAGTAACTTGAAATGCTATAGATATTGAGTTGTTAGGAGCAATTGATCCGATTGTTATACCTGTATTAGGATCGAGTTCGATGTGTGTACTGCCATTGATTGTGACACTATTCGGAATGAACGTTGTGCCGTCTGGAATAAGATCAGTGAAAGTAATATTCGATGCATTTGTATTGCCATTATTCGTTAAAATGGTTGTATAGGTAATGGTATCACCTAGTGTTACAATTGTTTGATCGACCGATTTTACCATCGTTATCATAGCATCTAGTACCGGGTTTGTAACGATATTCGTTGAAGTAGAAGTTGTAATAGGAGCGGCACTTGGATCAACAGTATAAGAGTATAAAATTGTATCGTTATCCATAATTGAACTTGAAGGAGGCACAGAAATAACATTTACTTGGAAAGTAACGGTTACTGTTTTACCAGGAGCGATATTTGGTATAGTTACTCCGAGCGCTGGCCGTGCACCAAATTGCTGCATACCATTGATTGTGAAAGAATTTGGTATAAATGTAGTGTTAGCTGGAATAGCGCTTGTGAATGTAATATTCGTTGCTGTTGTATTTCCTGTATTTGTAATAGTAGATGTATACGTAATCGTATCGCCAACAGAAATAATGGATTTATCAGCATTTTTTGTGGTAGTTAATATTGCGCTATTTATTGTCGTAGTAACGGTATTCGATGAAGCGGTTTGAGTGATAACTGGTTGACTTGAATTGACAATATGCTGAAATTGTACAGAACTAAAATTAGAAATTGGATTTATACTTGGAATGTTTGTAACAAGTACGTTGAGAGCAATAATGGCCGTTCCACTTGGGTTTATATTTCCAATCTGAATCCCGTTACCTGGATTTCCGATTTGCTGTGTACCAGAATCGTTTGTAAGAGTGCCAGATATGAATGTCGTTCCATCAGGTAAAGTATCCGTGAAAATTATATTTTGTGAAGTGACATTTCCAGGGTTACTTAATGTAATTGTATAAGAAATTGTATCGCCAATCGTAGCGAAAGTTTTATCTACAGATTTGATTGCCACAATTTCCCCAGAATTTATTTGTGTCGAAACAGAATTAGATGTCGTACTTCGTGAAACAAGTGGTAAATTAGGTCCTGTCATAAATTGATAATTAATGGAAGCGCCGTTTACAACCGGTGAGTTTGGTCCGCCTGGTCCAATTGTGAAAATTGGATTTGGAATGCTAACTACTTGCACACGGAAGGTAACGTTTATAAAATCTCCTGCAATAATATCCCCAATCGGTATCCCATTCGCTGGATTTACCCCAGGTAATAAAACTCCGCCTACTCGAACGCTATCTTCTATAAATACTGCGTTATTTGGAATCGGATCTGTAAAAATGATATTCGTAGCAGTTGTGTTTCCTATATTCTCTAATAAAACAGTATACGTTAAAAATGAATTTCCAGGTGCTACGTCAGAAAATAGTCGATCTACACTTTTCTTTGCTTGAATAATCGCTTCGTTAATTTGAACTAAAGTTGGATTACTTGTAGCTGTTTCTGTCACCGGCGGCTGGGTAGGATCAACAATGATTGAGTATGTTGTGCTAGATTGGTTCAACGTTGGGTTAGTAGCTGGAATTGAGCCAACGATAGCTTGAAAGCTAATTGTTGTCGTTCCTCCAACTGGAATTGAGTCTAAAGAAATCCCGCTATCTGGTCTAAATCCAAGTTGTGGGATGGTATTAATTTGTACGCTATCAGGAACGAATGAAAGTTCGGGTGGTAATATATCGATAAAAACAGGTGTGTTTGCGGTAGTATTTCCGCTATTGGTAAGGGTAGTTGTATACGTAATTGTATCTCCATCAGCAGCAAAAGCACTGCTTGCAGTTTTTGTTGCGATAACAGAAGCAGTATTTACTTGTGTAAAAGTTTTATTAGATTTAACTGTTCGTGAAACTGGCGGTTCATTTATATCTACAATAAAGCTATATTGAAGCGATGATTTGTTCGGGATTGGATTAGGGTTTGGAAGTGTTGTAATGTTTACTTGAAAACTGAGTGTAACAGATGCATTTGAATTCATGTTACCAATATTGATGCCATTTTGTGGGTTTGCATTAGGAATGGTTGTTCCATTTATCGTAAAACTATTTGGAATAAAAGTTGTTCCATTTGGAATTAAATCTGTAAAAATAACATTGTTTGCGGTAGTATTACCGGAATTAGTAATGGTTGAAGTGAAAGTAAGTGTATCTCCAATAGTAGCAAATGTTGAATTGACAGTTTTGTTTATAGATAGAGTAGCATCAATAATTGGGGTAACCGTCGTATTTGTAATTGTGCTACCAACAGCAGGAGATTGGTTTGGATTCACGGTATATTCATAATTTACAAGAGCATTATTTGTTAATGTGCCACTAGGTGGTATCGCTAAAATTTGTGCTTGAAAAGTAATGAATACAGTATCTCCTGGCGAAATATCTGTCAAGTGAATACCAAGTGATGGATCTAATCCTGGTTGTGGAACATTATTGATAGTTACGGAGTTTTGGATAAATGAAGCTCCTGTGCCAAGCCCATCCGTTAAAACAGTCGCACTAGCAGGGGTATTACCTGTATTTGTTACTGCAATCGTATAGGTAACGATATCACCAATTGCAGCTGTTGGTGTATTCACAGACTTAGTAGCGACAATAGTAGCGTTATTAATTTGAGTTGTTATTACGTTACTTAACGCATTGGCGGATGCTGGAGGTAAGTTAGGATCTACGACGTACTGGTACGTTGTATTGCTTTGATTCGGGATTGGATTTGGATTCGGGATAGAATTTACTTGTACTTGGAACGAGATAATCGTATTGGCATTCGGATTTATTGGGTCGATTGCAATTCCGCTTGCTGGATTGACATTAGGCAGTGTATTCCCGTTTACAGTAACACTATTAGGAATGAACGATGTCCCGTTTGGAATTACATCTGTAAATATTACATTTGATGTAAGTGTGTTCCCGTTATTCATTAAAGTAGTCGTGTAAGTAATAATATCATTTACGTTCGCAAACTGTTTATCTGCCGATTTTGCAGCGGTAATCGTTGCATTATTAATAGTTGTCTGTACAGTGTTAGAAGCAATCATCTGCATTACAACTGGTTTGGATGGATCGTACGTGTATTGGAATGTAGTGCTCGATTGATTCGTTATCGAATTTGGACTAGGAATAGTTGGTACAGAAACTTGGAATGAAACAGTACGTGATGAATTCGCTCCTATCGTACCGATAAAAATGCCATTAGCAGGGTTTGCATTTGCTATAGGGACACCGTTAATCGTTACAGTATTAGGAAGGAAGATGGTACCAGCTGGAATGATATCTGTAAACGTTACATTGGAGGCAGGGATATTGCCGTTATTCGTTAAAATCGTTGCATACGTAATGACATCGCTAACATCAGCGAAATTTGTACTTGTTAGTTTCGTAGCAACAATATTAGCGGTATTAATTTGTGTCGTTACTATATTACTAGTAACATTTCTCGCAACAGCAGGTAAATTTGGATCTGCGATAAAGCTATATTGAAGTGCAGCACTGTTTTGCACTGGATTTGGTGAAGGTATCCCATTCGTACTAATTTGGAAGACAATAGTTGTAATTCCGCCTGCTGGAATTGTGCCAACTTGAAGACCGACACTTGGATCTGCACCTAGTTGTAAAGCACCGCCTATAAAAATACTATTTGGTATGAGAGTCGTACCAGGAGGTAGTATATCAGTAACAACTACATTATTCGCTGGAGTATTCCCAGGATTAGCTAGGGCAATTGTATATGTGATTGGTTGCCCAACATCAGCAATAGTTAAATCTACCTGTTTGACAATAACTACATTTGCTACATTAATTTGTGTACTTACAGTATTACTTAAAGATGTTTCTATAGTTGGTGGATCACCCGGATTTAAAATGAAACTATATTGTGTACTAGATGAATTTGTTGTTGGGTTTTGTGCTGGTAAAGAGATGACAGTTACTTGATAAGAGACGGTAAGTGAGCTGTTAGCAGGAACGGCAGGTAATGGAACACCTATATTTGGATCTGCATTATTTTGAAGTACACCGTTAATAAGGAAAGTGTTTTGAATAAAGGTAGTGCCATCTGGATTTGTATCTACGAAAGTTAGATTATCAGCAGAAACACTTCCTGCATTCGTTAAAACGACGGTATAAGTTAATACATCCCCTACAGTAGCGAACACTTTATCCACTGTTTTGGCTGAAATGACATTTGCATCGTTTACTTGAGTAAATGTAGTGGTTGAAGTTGTATTTTTACTTACAGGTGAAGCATTTGGATCAACGGTAAAGTTATAGGAAATGGAGGCACTATTCGAAATAGGATTTGGGTTTGGAATGCTAGTTATTAATACTTGGAATGAAGCTGTAATTGTAGCATTAGCATTGATGCTACCAATAGTGATGCTAGCTGGTGTTGCGCCCGGTTGAGAAACACCGTTAACTATAACACTGTTCGGTACAAAGGCAGTACCATTCGCAATTGAATCGGATAGTAATACATTGTTCGCCGCAACATTTCCATCGTTTGTAAGAGAAAAGGTATAAGTTAATACATCTCCAACTTCCGCAAACGTTTGACTTACAGATTTATTAGCGTGAAGGTTTGCTAGTCTAATTGTTGATGTAACAGAATTAGAATTTGCAGTTTTTGAAGTTGGTGGCAGGCTTGGATTTACAGTGTAAATATAAGAGGCGAAAGCGTTATTAATGATAGGGTTTTGTGCAGTAATGTTAATGGCTGTTACTTGGAAGGATAAGGTGAAAGTAGCTCCGCCAGGAATTGTGCCGATAGGTAAAGCGACGAGAGAATCTACATTTTGTAAAACGCCGTTGAGCGTTACAGAACCTAATGTTAATATCGTTCCATTTGGAAGTGGATCTGTTAGTTGAACGTTATTAGCCGCCGTATTTCCACTGTTTGTAATAAGAATTGTATAACTTATCGTTTCGCCAATTGTGGCAAATTGTTTATTTGTTGATTTTGTTAATGTTAAGTTTGCGTTGTTAATTTGTGTAGTAACGACGTTAGAAGAAATGTTTTTCGTAACGGGTGATTGGCTAGGATTGACGGTGTACTGATAAGAAGCGCTTGATCCGTTAGATACGACATTTGATGCGGGTATTGCATTTACTACTACTTGAAATGAAACATTTTTTGTTGTGCCAGTTGGGATGGATCCTATATTCACACCGTTAGCCGGATTTGTTCCCACTTGTGTCGTGCCATCTATTGTTAAACTGTTTAGGACAAAAGTTGTTCCTGTAGGAATGACATCTGTAAAAATAACATTGTTCGCATTCGTATTACCTGTACCTGTAAAGGAAACAGTGTAAGTCAGTTTATCACCAATATCTGCAAAATTTTTATCCACTGCTTTTGCCATAGTTACAGTAGCGTTATTCACTTGAGTAGATACGATATTGGTCGTATCAGTCCCACTTACTGCCGGTTGGTTTGGTACAGGAATGTATTGATATGTTGTTGTACCACTATTTAATATTGGATTTGTTTGAGGGATAGAAGGAGCGAATACTTGAAATGAAATAGTAGTAGTGGAATTTGCAGCAATCGATCCAATTGATATACCATTAGCCGGATTTGCTCCCGCTTGAGTAACCCCGTTAACAGTTACGCTCCCTGGAATGAAAGTAGTCCCGCTAGGAATCGGATCCGTATATATAACGTTCGTTGCAGCGATATTTCCTACATTAGCTAAGGCAATACTGTAAGTTAATGTTTCACCAATATCGGTAAAAAGTTTGTTAACTGATTTTGTGCCATTAATATCTGCGAGGTTAATTTGTGTTCCTGCAGAGTTACTTGTTGCAAGACCGTTAAAAGTCGTTCCCCCGGCAATTGGTGTATATTGAAATGTAATATTCGCAGTGTTAGAAATCGGGTTTTGATTTGGAAGAGAAACGACAGTCGCTTGGAAAGTTATTGTACGAGAGGCACTATTGTTAATTGTTCCAAGAGATATACCAGCGGCAGGATTTGCATTTGTTTGTGGTACGTTATCTACCGTTACAGTGCCAGGTATAAAGGAAGTACCATTAGGGAGACTATCTATAAAAATAACGTTATTGGCGGGAAGAAGTCCGGTGTTAGGGATAGTAACGGTATAAGTGAGAATATCTCCAATGGCAGCAACACTTTTATTCACAGTTTTCGTTGCTTGTATGTTAGGTGAATTTATATTAATTTGTAAACCGACTGTATTTAACATATATGCATCTCCGTTAGTAGTTAAACGGATTGCGGCGGAAACTTGTGAGTTTGTTAAATAAGAGGAAATATCGATGGAAGTAATATCCCAACCTTGCCTTCCTGCGGAGATATTTGTACTTGTAGAAGCGCTTTGATTTCGCGTTCCAAATGTCCCCGTTGTATCTAAGTTCCCTGCGGCATTATTAATTTGAGAGCCGAAGAAATTATTTATAGCATTGTTTGGTCCAGATAAAGCATTTAATGAACTGAAATTTGGTCCGAATAAAGCTTGATCCCCGGTTAAATCAGCATCTCCTTCGGTAGAGCTTAAAAATAACCGCCCGCTTACAGGTCCTCCTGAAGGTGTTAAAAATCCTGAAACAGAAACATCGGCACTACCAGTTTCTGCAGAAACACGGTTACCAGCTACGTAAATGGTTAAGTTTCTTGCAGGTAATGTCCCATTTTGATAAGCGACGATAAGCGTCCATCCAGCCGAATTGATTGTTCCATTAGAAGCATCTATAGGATCTACAAGTCCAGGGACAGAACCTGTTGTATAAGATCCAGATCCAGCGGCTTGAACGAGTGACGTTACATCTGCTGATCGTGTATAAAATCCAAATGTGACAGATCCAGAAACGAAAGTTTGATTTGAAGCTGTAACAGCTGAAGGGGTAATGGAGTATGTTGACACAGGTGTTGTGAAAGAAACTGGATTTCCTAATACACTCGTAATGTTTTGATCACGAGATAAATAGTTTCCACCCCAAACGAGTTCTGCGTAAAGAATCGTACTGCCAGCAGGGATATTTAAAATAGCGGTAGAACTATTTTGTGTATAGTTTAACGTTGTACCAGCAGGAAAAGTAGTTACTTGTAAAGCAGTATTCGTAGTTGCGAATGCACCAATTGCCCCGATTGTACCAGCACGGTTTTGGTTACTAATTTTACTTAAGCCCAAAGTGTTTCCTGTAATAGCGAGTGCGCCGTTAGTGGTGGTAGAAAATCGATTCGTAATGGGCATGTTGTCACCTCATTTACAATATAGTCTTGGTCAAAATAGGATATGTGTGTGACAAATAAAGGGAAACATGTACAAGTTGATTTAGTAATAATGATTTAAATGTCTAAATAAGGAGATGGAGAATGATTGAATTGGAAATGAGAGTGGAGCGTATTAGAAAAGAAAAAATAGACGATATTGTTGCGTTATCTTCTTATATTGGTTGGGATTATAGCAGAGAAGAAATTGAGACGATTTTTAACGCAGGCATTGTATACGGTGTGTGGAATGAGAGAAAGAAACTTATTGCTAGCGCGGCAATAATATTATATGGGGAGAAAGTAGCGTCTATCGGAATGGTAATTGTACATCCAGATTATAAGGGAAGAGGAATTGGAAAGGCGATAACGCATTCATGCATGAATAGCGTATCAGCTCGAACACCAATTATGCTTATTGCAACGGATGAGGGGAAGCATTTATACGAAAAGCTAGGATTTAGGGTGGCAAGCTATGTTTCTAAATACATATGTAACTCGTACAATCCGAATCATAAATGTGCAAGAAATGAAGAATATATGATGGATTATGAGGAAGGTGATTTAGAAGAAATAATAAAAATAGATGAATATGCGTTTGGAACAAATAGAAAAGAGTTTTTAAAGAAAAGAATGATGCAAAGTGAACAGTGCACTGTTGTGAAGGATAAGGAACAAAATATAATAGGATATGGTTTGAGTATACAAACGCCGGAAAATAAAATATTAGGACCGGTAGTTGCTAAAAATGATGAGATGGCAATAAATATTGTTCATTATTTAGCAAAAGGGCATAATGGGAAATTAAGAATAGATGTACCAGAAGTAAAGAAAGATTTTGTGAAAGAATTAGAGGTTACTGGTTTTAAAAAGGTGAATACACCACCAATTATGATGAAAAATAGTGATCAATTTTTGAAAAGAAATGGAGAACTATATAGTATTGCAGCACAAATTTTTGGGTAACAAAGAATCCTTCTGAATGAAGGATTCTTTGTTTATTAATCACGATATTGGTCGTGAGTTGGTTGGAAGAGGTCTTCCTCGATATCTCTCACCATAGAAAAATGATCAACGTTATAATGACCGTGTAAAATTTTATTGTGATGACCAATAATTTGCTCTGCAGACAATACGTTAGAATCAGTTGTGGAATGACCGTTTTTAATTAATGTAACGTCAAATCCTTGTACAGTTGCTGTCCTAACAGCTGTGTCAATACAATGTTCAGTTTTACATCCACCTATCACAATATGATTAATTTTTTCTTCTTTTAAAAGTTCAAGTAAAGAAGTGCCATAGAATGAATTCGTTGCCGCTTTATTAATAAGGATTGCAGACTGAGGTACTTGAATTTGATTATGTACTTCAAATCCCACGCCGCTACCAGAAGCAACATCGATATCTCTTACGAAAACAATAAGGGCATTTGAATCAATTGCTTTCTGTACAGCTGTATTTAGTGTAGCTAATAACTCAGTTTTACGAAAAACTTCATTTTCTTGCTCATTTCCATCAATTAATTCTTGTTGAGCATCGATAATTAATAGTGCTTGTTTCATCGTGTCTCCCCTTTAATATGAAATAAGTTCCACTGTACATATTCCTTCAGATTGTTAGGAAATCCTCCATTGCAAGCGAAGTAAACGATTGATTTACAAAGTTGTCAAAGAAATTTCATTCTCATAGTGTGTAAAAACATGTATGATAGGAAGTGGAGAATTTTTGAGTAGGTGGGAATATCATGCAAACAGTAGAAGATTATCTTTCATTCTTACATACGAAAGGATTTAAATTATCAGAGGAAGCACAAGGGTTTATTATGTTCGGGCAAGGATATACTGGTGCATCTGATGGAATTGTGAACGCAGCAATAGAAGCGACAATTAAACATCAATTACAGTTTGATGGCAGTTATTTTGTTGCGTTATTAGAACGATTGAAAGAAGAAGAAATTACAGATAAAAAAAGCGCTAAGGCTTTTATGCGGAAGTTACAAGCGTAACTTCACGCGGCCTGCGCTTCTTTTTTTGTTTTGGAAGGTAGTTCAACAAAAATCATGCCTAGAAAAATACATAGACATCCGAAAATAGCAGACATAGAAAGTTGTTCGTTAGCAACGAGAACACCTGTTAATGCAGCAAAAACGGGCTCCATTGCGAAAATAATTGCTACTCTCGTTGGAGAAGTATGTTTCTGAGCCGATGTTTGAATGAAAAAAGCAATGGATGTCGCAAATAAGGAAGTTAGAAATAGGGCGAATAAAAAGGAATGATTCGTCCATAGCGATATTGAAAATAAATTTTCCCAATCTTCAAATAAAAAAGCGCAAATAGAAGAAAATATACCAACAGTTAATACTTGGGATGTGCTTAGTAATAAAGGTGATATTTTCTTAGAATAGAAACCGTTAATGAGAATATGGGCAGCGAATGCGATTGCGCAACCGAGAACAAGTATATCTCCTATATTGAATTGAAAAGAATCAGCAGCTGTTAATAAATATAAACCGGCTGTTGCCACAGTGATACCGAGTACGACGAAAATGGTAGCCTTTTGTTTTAAAAAGATAAAAGATAAGATTGGAACCATAACAATGCTTAGTCCTGTTAAGAAACCTGCTTTTGAAGAAGTTGTATAGAGTAAGCCGAATGTTTGTAATAAATAGCCAACGCATAAAAAGAATCCAACAATTAATCCGGCAAAACTACTCTGCTTTATATGTTGTTTCGAAGTTTTTTGTGAGAAAATCATTTGAACAAATAATAAAATAATTCCGGCGAATAAAAAGCGAAGGCCATTAAAAGTAAATGGACCAACGAAAGACATAGCATTTTGAACGACAACAAACGTAGCTCCCCAAATAAAAGAGACAAATAATAAAGCGAGAGGAGCAAGCCACTCTTTTTTCACACTCATACCCCCGTTAATTTTGTAAGATAGCTTTTCTAGCTAATTCATCAGCGACTTTATTTTGACTACTTGGAATCCACTTAATAAAAAAGAGATCAAAACTTTTTATGTACTGTAGTGCTTCCTCTAATAGTGGTGCAAACATTTTATTTTTTGCGTATTCTTTTTCAACAGCTCGCTCGACAAGTTGCGAATCTGTACGAAAAGAGACAATGTTATAATTATGCTCCGTGCAATACTTTAATGCTGCAAGTAAAGCATGATATTCCGCTTCATGATTGGACATTGTTCCAAGTGGTAATGATAATTGTACAGGTGGCTGTATGCCTTTAATAAATACTCCCGCACCAGAAGGACCAGGATTTCCTTTTGATGCACCATCAATATACACTTCAATCAAAATGAGAAACCTCCAAATTATAAGATTATCCCCTACTTAAATGTTTCTTTGAAGTAGGGGATAGAGTACTTATCCGATTGTGATGCTATAACGACATGTAAATGTTTCATTCGCTTGTAAAGATTGAATTCCTTTTTTTTCCTTGAAATCTTTTGCTGGATTTATTTCATCAGCGATTCCATACCAAGGTTCAATACATAAGAAAGGTGCGTTATCTCCTGGTGTCCATACGCCGACAAATGGAAATCCTGCAAATTCTACTTTTACAAATTTATTATGTTTATGAGAACGAATAGAAATTTCATTCGTATTCATATTTTCAAAAATAAGTGCATCATTTTTGAATAAATCGTATGTAAGTGGCAATTCATTCGTATTTTCAGCGATTAATTGTTTTTTACTTGAAAGATAAGGTCCTTCTAATACACTTGTTTCTAAGCGTTCAGAACCGTTAAATGATAGATGATAATCTGTAAATGATTCGCCGTCTAATAGAGGGAAGTTGAATCCAGGGTGCGCTCCGATTGAGAAGAACATCTCTTTTGAAGCAGGATTGTTTACTTCATATGTAACATGTATATTTTGTTCTTCTACCTCATAAGAAATGAGTAGTTCAAATTCGTAAGGATATTTTTTTAATGTTTCTTCATTACTAGTAACGATATAAGTGATTTTTGTTTCACTTTGTTCTTTTACAGAGAACGTAAGATCACGAGCGAAACCGTGTTGAGTTAAAGAATATGGTTTACCATCTACGTAGTATGTATTATCTACTAATCGGCCGACAATTGGGAATAAAATTGGTGCGCGACGTCCCCAATAAGTAGAATCACCTTGCCATAAATATTCTGTGTTATCTTCTTTTAAGCGAACGCTTTGCAATTCTGCACCTTTGTCAGAAATGGAAACGATTACTTTTTCATTTTGTATTGTTGCTGTCATGAAGTGAAACCTCCTAAATCTTTCATATGTTTCATTATACGTTGTCTAAAAGAAAAAAGGTAGTTGATGATAGGAATCTATTGACGAAAGAGTGTCTAATGCGTAAAATATAGTCTTGTTGCTTAAAAAACGAATAACGTGGTTCGAAACCATCCCACGTAAAAAAACTAAGGAGATTTTGTCATGAATATAAGAACAATAGTCGGTAATGGTATTATAGCGGCATTATATATTGCTGTTTCTATGCTTATTCAGCCATTTGGCTTTACAGGTGTACAGTTTCGTATTTCAGAGATGTTTAATCATCTCGTTGTATTTAATAAGAAAGCAAGTTACGGAATTGTATTAGGTGTATTTTTAACGAATCTCTTTTTCTCACCTATGGTCGCTTATGATTTAGTATTTGGAGTAGGGCAATCTATTCTTGCATTAGTTGCAACGATTATTTCTATGCGATTCATTAAAGGTGTTTGGGCTCGTATGATTTTTAATACAGTTATCTTTACGATTACAATGTTTATGATTGCAATTGAACTTCATCTTGCATTTGATTTACCATTTATGTGGACTTGGTTAACATGTGCAGCAGGTGAATTCGTAGTAATGGCGATTGGGATGCCTGTAATGTACTGGATTAATAAGCGAGTACAATTTGAAAGATTTATGTAATAGATGAAAAAGCTATTCCTATAGGGATAGCTCTTTTTGTATGTGATTATATTGAATATAATACTGTGACTCTTGATAAAATATAATAAAATATAAATAAGAATTCTTATATAAGGGGAATTTAGCATGAAATATAAAATTCATTGGTTATATAAAACAAAACGCGGATTGCAGACGGAATTAACGACAGATTATATGAACATAGAAGAAGTACTTCAATTTGCGGAGGATTTTGAGAAAACAGGAAGAGCGAAAGAACTTTTATTTTACGATGAAATGGATGCAGAATGGTCATTAAAAGAAATGAAGAAGCTGAGTAAACAAGTGGAGGAAGAGATTCAAGAAATATATGTTTATTTTGATGGTGGGTATGATCTTCAGACGAAAGAAGCTGGAGTAGGTATATGTGTGTATTATAAAAAAGGAAATACAAACTACCGAATTCGCCGCAACGCATATATAGAAGGTATATATGATAATAATGAAGCCGAATATGCATCATTATTATACGGTATAAATATACTCGAAGAATTAGGGAGTAAGTATGAAGCAGTTACGCTTCGTGGAGACTCTCAAGTTGTACTGCAGCAATTGGCTGGAGAATGGCCTTGCTATGATGAGCATTTAAATCATTACTTAGATCAAATTGAACGAAAGGCGAAGCAAATGAAATTAAAGCTTGTATGTGAGCCAATATCTAGAAAACAAAATAAAGAAGCACATCAATTAGCAACGCAAGCATTAGAAGGGACAGTCATTGATAGTCATAAAGAAATAACCGAATAGAGAGGTGCAAAGGTGGAAAAAAAGCAACTCATTACAGAGGTAAATGACTTATTAGAAACGTATTGTGAAGGATGTTTTTTGCGAGAACATAATCGGAAAACGAATAGTAAATATTATGCCCATTCATTTTGTATTAGGCAATGTACAGTTGGAGAAACGTTGAAAAAATATGGAGAACAGTTGTCATAAAAAACATCCAGAGAAAACTCTCTGGATGTTTTTTTAGTGCTTCGCTTCATGTAATTGATGCTCGCACTTACTTAATTTCTTTTCCTCATTCATTAAAAATGGCTCATCTAAATCTGTTGCAACAGATTTCATAATCTCAAGTTGAGAGCGAGCTGCTTCTACTGCAGTAGTGGCATGCTCCAGTGTGTCTGGATCCATTGAAATTGTTGCAGAACCTACCATTTTTTGTGCTGTTTCTACACGGAATTTCACTTCTTCAAAATCATTTACTTCTGAACCCATTGTAATTGCCTCCTTTGTGAATTGCGCATTTCACATAGTTTTCGCTCTGTAAAACGGAAATATACAAAGGAATAACAAAGGAGGTTACCAAGTAAGGTAACCTCCTGTCATATGTTGGATTAAAGTTTTACTACGTTAGCAGCTTGAGGTCCACGGTTTCCTTCAGTGATATCGAAAGATACTTCTTGACCTTCTTCTAAAGCTTTGTAGCCGTCACCTTGAATAGCAGAGAAATGTACGAATACATCGTCAGCGCCGTCCATTTCGATAAATCCAAAACCTTTTTCGTTGTTAAACCATTTTACTTTTCCTTGCATGTTACAATTCCTCCTAGAAACATTTGCTTTTTTCATTTAGTGAAATTCATTTGAAAAGATAATATAAACTAAAAATGCTATAATCTTGAATATTCTGCTAAATGATTAATTTAAATATACACGAATTGGTAGAAATTAGTCAAGTAAGCGATTTTATTTTTTTGTATTTTTAAATAATTTTCTGGTCAAATGTTTAAAAAGGTATAGGACAGGCCGGTTATGTAATATTCTTTATTGAATGCTATACATAATGAGGTGAAAGAATGAATAAGTCTTACTTATTAGATAATGAAGGAATGAGAACGAGAACGGATATACCGAATTGGGTTGCGAAAGAATTTCAAAATTTTTCAAGCATCGTGTTAGAAGCAACTTTCCCATGTTATTTCGGTTTAACAGCATTGAAAAAGAATGAACTTCGTTATTCATTTCTTTCTCATAATGATTGGAGTCATTTGCCACATACAATGTTATCTTTTTTAGAATTAATGAAAGAGCGGCCAATTGTACGAAGAGGATTTTTTCTTTTTGTGGAACCAGAATGGGAAGAACAATCACTTGAATATTATCGTGATTACTTTTGGAAAGTACTACAGTATTTACATGAACATGATAATCAAACATGGCCGCAGCAAATTCCTGAAGATCCAGATCATTATTTATGGGAATTTTCATTCGGTGGTGAACCGATATTTGCATTTGGGAATGCACCCGCTTATAAACAGAGAAAGACTAGGCATTTAGGGAATTCACTCGTTATTGGGTTTCAGCCACGTACCATTTTCGATGGATTAGAAGGTGATCGTCCTAAAGGGGCCTATTCAAGGCAAATGGTTCGTGAACGAGTTGAAAAGTGGGATCAGCTGCCGAAACATCCTAACATTAGTCATTACGGTGATCTTGACCATCGAGAATGGAAACAATATTTTATTGGAGACGATATTGAGCCAATAAAAGGGAAATGTCCTTTTCATCATAAGGTAGAGAAATAAGAGCCATCATCTAGATGGCTCTTTTGTATATTTTGGATAAAAAAGGGTATTTTATTATGAAAGCTAGTCTATTTTTAAAGGTTACATCATTACTTAATAGTAAAGGAAGTAGAAAGGATAGAGCGATGTTTGGAGCAATTATACAGCAAATTGTATTAGGTATTTCATTAGCGGCACCAGTAGGTCCAATTAATATTGAAATGTTAAAACGAGGAATTGAACGCGGGTTTTGGCATGCGTGGGTTGTTGGAATTGGTGGAATGACTGCAGATGTTTTGTTTATGCTTCTCATTTATTTCGGTTTATCTTCTGTGTTTATGTATACATACGTACAAGCTCTTATGTATTGCACGGGGTTTTTCTTATTATTTTATTTAGGATTTCAAAGTGTAAAACAAGGAATTTCCCACTCGAATATGGAATATAAAAAAGAAGAGGTAGGTGGCCTTAAACAATCGTTTATGGCAGGATTTTTAATTGCTATATCCAATCCATTAAATCTTGTTTTTTGGTTTGGTATATATGGAAGCACACTTAGCTCATTGCTTACGAAGGTAACGAAACAAGAAGCTTTCTTGTACAGTCTATGCATTATTGTTGGTATTATTTTATGGAATTTAAATATTGCTTTTTCTGTACATTTTGGAAGGACTTTATTAAAACAGAAAGCACTTGGCTACATAACAGCCGGAGCAGGTATTATTTTAGTAGGATATTCTATCCATTTTGCATACAAAGCTTTACAGTTGTTCACATAAGATTGAAGGGGAGATTTTTATGTATCGAACCACTATTGACGGAAAAGAAATTATTATTACGTTAGCACCAAAAATCCGAAAAGAAATTACTGATAGGGATCCATTATATGAAGCGGTATTTAATACTGCAGCCAGATTGCTACAAACGAAACAACCAACGTTTGCAGTAAATCATGAGGTATTTGGACTCATTATTGGAGAGGTACAAAGGGGAGAAGTAACAGTGTTTGCAGTAGAACACATTATTCCGAAGCAAAATATATTTGGAACAAACAATTTTTTCTCGACAATAGAACAGCAGGCAAATTTGTAAAGTGAATAGAAAAGAAATAGTCGTAACGATACGTTGCGGCTGTTTTTTTTGGAAAAAGGGGAAGTAAGATGAAGAGAGTAGGGAAAGAGTTCTTTTTGCAGCATGATATTGTTATTATGTATAGTATTTTATTTATTTTCATCATTATTTTAAAAATGCAATTTTTCACTTGGATCGGTATGTTAGCGTGTCTGTTTGGTATTGTTTTTTATACGCTTAACGAATATATGACCCATCGTTTTTTATTCTATTTAAAGCCGCCTAAAAACGTATTTTTATTAAAAATGTTAAGAAGATTACATTATGATCATCACGTATACCCAGATGATTTGAAACTTTTATTTTTGCCTGTATGGTTTAGTGTACCTAGCTTTACTATATATTTACTTATATCATATGGTATTACAAAAAGTGTTACTGTTACACTTTCATTTGGAATCGGAATGATTATCATGCTTCTTGTTTATGAATGGAAACATTATATTGCACATAAGCCGATTAGTCCCGTCACTAAGTTTGGAAGGTGGCTAAAAAAACAGCATATATTACACCATTATAAAAACGAAAAGTTTTGGTTTGGTGTTTCAAATCCAGTATTCAATTTTATATTTGGAACGCTTAAAGATGGAAAAGACGTGGGATTAAGCACCACTTCTTTCTTAACGAGGAAAAAATGTGTACGGGTATTTGTTAGAATCGGGCTAATAATCGGTGTGGGGTGTACGAAACCTATACGGATTTAAGTTGCACTTTATTGTGAAAAAGTATATTAAAAATTTAGAGAAAATTGACGAAAAATGTCTACCGAAAAATCTTTGCAGGAATGTATGGATTGTCTAAAATGAAAATAAGTTTCTGAATATTTATAAAATTTAGTCTTTGGGTATGCGAAGGGGAAGTGTATTTCGAGTTGGAGAGGGGAGTAGGGGATGAAACGAGATGATACGTCAGCACGTAAGTTGCAAAATGAAGTGAATTATACAGAGGTTGTTCAGTCAGAAGAATTTCAATTGTTATTAAATACGAAGAAGAAGTTTATCGTTCCAATGAGTATTTTCTTTTTCAGTTTTTTTATTGCGCTACCTATTTTAACATCGTATTCGAAAGTGCTTAATACACCAGCATTCGGTGATGTGACATGGGCATGGGTATTTGCTTTTGCGCAATTTATTATGACATGGTCATTATGTATGATTTATAGTAAGAAAGCTCAATCCTTTGATGAAATTTCGCGGGAAATTCTACAAGATATGCAAAAAGGGAGGAGTTGAATTTGAATACTACTGCGTTTGCACTATTTTTAATTATTGTTCTTGGTACGCTCGTCATAACCTATTTTGCATCGAAAAAAACGAAAAATGCGAGTGAGTTTTATACGGCTGGAGGGGGATTAACGGGTTGGCAAAATGGTCTGGCCATCGCTGGGGATTATATGTCTGCTGCGTCATTCCTCGGTATTGCTGGAGCGATAGCGTTAACTGGATTTGATGGATTTTTTTATAGTATTGGATTTTTAGTTGCGTATTTAGTCGTATTATACCTAGTTGCAGAACCACTTAGAAATTTAGGGAAGTACACATTGGCGGATATGATTGCAGCGCGTTTTGATGCGAAAAAAGTTCGCGGTATTGCTGCCCTGAATACGATGACAATTTCAATTTTTTATATGATTGCCCAATTAGTCGGTGCGGGTGCACTTATTAAATTATTATTAGGAATAGAATATACGACAGCAGTTTTAATCGTTGGCACATTAATGACAGTGTACGTTATTTTTGGTGGTATGACTGCTACGAGTTGGGTACAAATTGTTAAAGCTGTATTACTAATGGCTGGTACATTTATTATTTCTGTTATCGTTTTTGCAAAATTTAATTTTAGTGTGACTGAAATGTTTGCTCAAATGAAAACAGCTACGCCATTAAAAGATTCGTTTTTAAATCCAGGAGTAAAGTATAAAGATGGTCTTGATACACTTTCTTTAAATTTAGGACTAGTACTTGGTACAGCTGGATTGCCACATATTCTTGTGCGCTTTTTTACAGTGCGAGATGCAAAAACGGCACGTCAATCTGTTGTGTATGCGACATGGTTAATTGGCGCATTTTATATTATGACAATTTTCTTAGGATTTGGAGCAGCAGCGTTTGTAGGAAATGAGGCGATTATTAAAGCAAATCCTGCTGGTAATATGGCAGCACCTTTATTAGCTAAAGCATTAGGTGGGGACTTCTTATTTGCTTTCGTATCAGCCATTGCCTTTGCAACCATTTTAGCTGTAGTAGCAGGACTCGTATTAACAGCAGCATCAGCATTTGCGCATGATTTTTATAACGAGATTATCCGTAAAGGAAAGTCTACGGAAAAAGAGCAAGTGTCAATGGCTCGTTATGCTTCGATTGGAGTAGCTGTAGTATCTATTATACTTGCGTTATTTGCGCAAACCTTAAACGTAGCATTTTTAGTTTCATTAGCATTTGCAGTCGCGGCTAGTGCAAACTTACCAGTTATATTATTTACAATCTATTGGAAGCGTTTTAATACAACGGGTGCCATTTCTGGTATGGTCGTTGGACTCGTATCAGCAATTGTTCTTGTAGCGTTAAGTCCAAACGTCTGGAACCCTGTAGCTGGAAAAGCTATTTTTGTTGGAGAAGCCTTATTCCCATATACGACACCTGGCATTATTTCGATTCCGCTTGGTTTCCTAGCAGCATATTTAGGAACTATTTTCTCTAGTAAGAAAGAAGATGTAGCGAAGTTTGATGAAATTCTTGTGAAATCGAATACTGGTCATGGTATTAGCGACACATCTTCACATTAAAAAAGAGGAGCTTTTCGTATTAAAAGAAAAGCTCTTTTTCTTTTGTCATTTTCTTATAAAGTGAAACTTTAATCAGTAGGGGGGCATGCTGACCAATTATTAGCCCGCACCAATCGGGCTTTTACGGGCAGTTAATCTCCCACCTAACTTCTTTGCTCCAGCTGAATTTTGGAGTGGGAGTTTTACTGCCCGTTAATGCGGGATAAATATTACTGTGTTGTAAGTAGGATTTGTCATAATTTTGTGGAATGAAAATAAGCAGGGAGAAATTTAAATCATCATGGCACCAGCGCAGCTTTTGTGAAAAATAAGTTGTTATGGAAGGTGGAAGAAATGATGAAAACGAAACAAACTGATGAATTATTAGCAAAAGATGAGCAATATGTTTGGCACGGCATGCGTCCCTTTAGTCCAAGTAGTACAATGGTAGGGGCAAAAGCAGAAGGGTGCTGGGTTGAAGATATACATGGAAAAAGATATTTAGATGGTATGAGTGGTCTTTGGTGTGTGAATAGTGGGTATGGAAGAAAAGAACTCGCAGAAGCGGCTTATGAACAATTACAAACATTATCGTACTTTCCGATGTCGCAATCACATGAGCCAGCAATAAAGCTTGCTGAAAAGTTAAATGAGTGGCTTGGAGGAGAATATGTTATTTTCTTCTCAAATAGTGGGTCAGAAGCGAATGAAACAGCTTTTAAAATAGCAAGGCAATACTATGCACATAAAGGTGAACCACATCGTTATAAATTTATGTCACGTTACCGAGGATATCATGGAAATACAATGGCGACAATGGCAGCGACGGGACAAGCGCAGCGTAGATATCAATATGAGCCTTTTGCCTCAGGATTTTTACACGTAACACCGCCAGATTGTTATCGTATGCCAGAAATGGAATCACAAAATATTTATGATGTAGAGTGTGTGAAAGAAGTAGATCGTGTTATGACATGGGAATTAAGTGAAACGATAGCCGCATTTATTATGGAGCCGATCATTACAGGCGGAGGTATTTTAATGCCACCACAAGACTATATGAAAGCTGTTCATGAAACATGTCAAAAACACGGTGCGCTACTCATTAGTGATGAAGTGATTTGTGGTTTCGGGCGTACAGGAAAAGCATTTGGATTTATGAACTATGATGTTAAGCCTGATATCATTACGATGGCGAAAGGTATTACGAGTGCATACTTACCATTATCAGCAACAGCTGTGAAAAAAGAAATTTATGAAGCATTTAAAGGAACTGGGGAATATGAATTTTTCCGCCATATTAATACATTTGGTGGAAACCCGGCGGCTTGTGCATTAGCACTTAAAAACTTAGAGATTATGGAAAATGAAGATTTAATTGGACGCTCTGCACAAATGGGCTCACTTTTATTAGAGCAATTAAAAGAAGAAATCGGGGAACATCCGCTAGTTGGAAATATTAGAGGGAAAGGTCTATTAGTAGGAATTGAACTAGTAAATGATAAAGAGACGAAAGAACCGATTGATAACGACAAAATCGCGACTGTTGTAAATGCTTGTAAAGAAAAAGGTTTAATTATAGGACGAAACGGTATGACAACAGCAGGGTATAATAATGTTTTAACATTAGCGCCGCCTCTTGTTATTTCAAGTGAAGAAATTGCTTTCGTTGTTGGTACGTTGAAGACAGCGATGGAGCGTATTTAATCAAATAAAAGAACAAAAGTGAGCTGTAATATAAGGCTCGCTTTTGTTTATTACGTGAAATAAGGTAGTTTTTTAAAGGGAGGGGATATGAATGGAGAAATATGATCCTAGTCAACATTATCACATCGGATATTATGAAGATGGATATGATTTAGAAGTGACAGCGTACAAAAGAATAAAGGAACCAGTTTGGGATGCGTATATTCCGCACTATGAGGTAGACGATTTTTATAAGAAAGTGGAGGAAATGAAGCTAGGTGAATATATCGATGACTATGGCATTAAAGTATATTCATTTCGTGATAATATTGATGATGAAGAAGCAAGGACTATTTTTGAAAAATGGTTAAAGACGAATGAGATTGTTTAAAGAGAAAATGAAAAAGGAGATTACTATTTTATAAAATAGTAATCTCCTTTTATTATAGTAAACTTATTTACTTGCTTTCATTGCTTTATCTTTGGCACCAAAAGTGTATTTTAACATTGGTGGTGTAATCATTGTAGTTAAAATAACGACAATAACGATAGCTGTAAAGTAATCTTGTGCTAATAGTCCAGAAGAAAGACCTGTTCCTGCGATGATAAGTGCAACTTCACCACGTGAAACCATTCCAGCACCGATAATTGCAGAAGACTTTGCATCAAATCCAGTCATGCGTGCACCAAATCCACAACCGATTAGTTTTGTGAAGACAGCGATAACTGTTAATGCTAAGATGAACCAAATTTGATTACCAATACCATCAAATGTAATATTCATACCGATACTAACGAAGAATACTGGAACGAACATTGCGTAAGCAATCGGTTCTACTTTCTTTTCTACTTCATGTTTGTAGTTCGTTTGAGAAATTGCGATACCAGCTGCGAAAGCACCGATAATACCAGCAATTCCTAATAATTCGCCGAAATATGCGAATGAGAAACAGATAATAAGAGCCGCGCTCACGATAGACTCAGATACGCGTAATGGTGATAACCAACGCATAATCGCTGGAACACCTTTCCATCCGATTAAAATAATAGAGGCGAAGAATACGACCTTCTTCAAGATAACCATTGTTAAGTTAACATCGTCTGTGCCTAAGAAGCTCATTGCGAATGCTAATAAAATAACAACAAGAATGTCATCAAATACAGCTGCTCCAAGCATCGTTGTACTTTCACGTGTTTTCATCTTACCTAAATCGCGAAGTGTTTGAACGGAAATACTAACACTTGTCGCACATAGAAGTAATCCTAAAAATACAGCGTTCCCTTGTTCCATTCCCATAACAAGACCGGAAACATAACCACCTACGAATGGAAGAATGATACCTCCGAGTGCAACTGCTAAAGAAGAGTTACGATTTGCATTTAATTCTTCTAAGTCTGTTTCAAGTCCAGCCATAAACATTAAAAGAATAACACCAACATTACTTAATTGTGTTAGAAGTTCTGAGTTTTCAATCCAACCTAATACAGCTGGACCGATAACGATACCGACAATTAATTTACCGAGTACAGAAGGTTGACCTAATCTAACACTAAGGTCACCAGCAAGCTTTGTACTTAATAAAATAAGTGCAATTTGAAAGAAAAATTCGAATTCCATTTGATCCTCTCCTTATCACTTTGTATTTTTATTAAACGATTTCTCGGAATTTGCCTAATGAAAATATGTAAAACCCATTAAACAAAGGGTCTAATTACAAGTTCTTTTGAACTTGTAACTTGAACCTGTAATCAATATATAATAAAATTTATAAAAAATCAATGAAAAAATAGCAGATTTTCATGATGAGATTCGATTTAGGTATGGAGGGAATCAATATATAATAAGAAGAAATAAGGAAACATTTTTAATGAATTGGAGAATGGAATATGTTAATAAACAAACGCTTTACAATTGGAGAAATGGCAAAAATGCATAATATCGCAGAATCTACATTAAGGTATTATGATGAAAAAGGAATTTTTCACCCGTCTATTGTCGATCCGCAAACGAATTATCGTTATTACACAATTGATCAGTTTTCACTGTTAGATACGATTAAATTTTTACGACAGTTAAATATTCCGTTAAAGGAAATTAAGAAATATATTGATGAGCGGAACCCATCTTATGCGCTTAATTTACTTGAAAAGCAACAAGAAATGATGTTAAAGAAGCAAAGAGAAATTGAGTATGCTTTAGCAAAAATGGAACATAGAATTTATGTAATTAAGGAAGCGACGAAAGTAAAAGCTGAAAAAATCATAGTTAAAGAAATCCCGCAGCGAAAGATTACAGCGATTGCGGTTGCACCAAATACAACAGATGATATGTTTGAGTATTATATCCATTCGTTGCAGAAAAATATGAAACAAATAGATAATAGCTTATTCTCTGGAGATATCGGTGTAACGGTTGCCAAAAAAGCATTAATTCAAAATGAATTTCAATCATACAATAGTGTTTTTATTCTTTTGGATTATATGCCTTTTCAAGTACATAGTTCAGATGAAATTAAAGCAGGTATATTTGCGTGTGCTTATCATCATGGACCATATGAAGAAACAGATGAAACATACAAGGAGTTAATGAAATACATCTCTCAAGAGGGATATGAAGTGAGCGGAGATTCGATTGAGATTGCATTAATTGATTGGTCTGTAACAGAAAATCCAGAGGAGCAAGTAACGGAAATTCAAATCCCTATAATGAAAAAACAATGAAATAAGGTGTAAGACTCGTACTAATTACAAATCGGCATCAATGACGATAATTAAGTTACCTATTTTTAAATTCTCTCTTGACCTTCAAGTTACTTGAAGGTTTAAACTGTGAACAGAGCGTTGAAAAAAGGAGCATATTAGTATGGAAGCAACAGAAAAATTAAGAGAAAAACCGATAAAAAGTTTATTTATTTCATATTTAATACCGGCAGTTCTCGGAATGGTATTAATGTCAGTTAATATTGTGATTGACGCGGTCATGATTAGTAGGGGAGTTGGAGCGAACGGTTTAGCGGGAGTAAACGTCGCTATTCCAGCATTTTCGATTTTCTTCTCCATTTCATTATGGATTGGAATGGGCGGAGCAACATTATATTCGATTGCACTAGGCGAAAATAAACTTGAAAGAGCAAGGTCTATTTTTACGCAATCTATGACTGTAGCAGTTATTATCGTAGGCGTTTTAGCGGCTATTTGCGTATGGAGAATAGAAGATTTAGCATACTTATTCGGTGCAAATGAAGTGATTTTACCGTATGCGTTAGACTATTTACACGTGTTATTAACATTTGGAATGATATACGTATTAGAAAATATTTTAAGTACATTTATACGAAATGATGGAAATCCTAATTTAGCAATGGCAGGTCTTGTTGTAACGGCTGTATTAAACATAATGTTTGACTATATCTTTATTTTCATCTTTGGATGGGGTGTAACAGGTGCTGCTTCAGCGACTATTCTTTCGGCAGCAATTGGTTTCCTTGTATTATTAACTCACTTCTTTAGAAAGAGTAGTATTTTAAAGTGGACGAAATTCCATTTTGAATGGGATACGGTTAAACAAATAATGGTGATTGGTTTCCCAAGTTTTACAGCAGAAAGTACAGTAGCAATCGTAACGATTGGTTTTAACATCGCATTCGTTCAATATGCAGGAGAAGTAGGAGTCGCTTCCTATGCAATGGTGAATAGCATTCATGCGATGGCATTACTATTATTCTTTGGTGTTGGAGCAGCATTACAACCAATCGCAAGTTTCCATTACGGTGCAAATTTATCAGAAAGATTGCGTGAAGGATTACAGTTTGCTGTGAAGATTGCGGTTGTACTCGGAGGCATTGCGATAATTGTCGGATTATTCTTCGGGAAATATATCATTGGTCTATTTGATGTCCAATCGCCAGAACTATTGGAGTTAACGTTAACAGGTATTAGCTTGTTCTTTATCCAATACGTATTTTTAGGCTACAACATTGTGTATGGAGAGTACTTCCAATCAGTGCGACAAACGAAGAAATCAGTACTTATTATAATGAGCCGAGGGTTACTATTTATTATTCCGTTGTTATGGATTATGCCAAAGTTATTTGGAATAAACGGAATTTGGCTCGTTATGCCGGTTGCGGAAGTATTGACAGCAATTATCGTATTTACGATGAATCGTATGAAACATCCTGTTCCATTACATATGGCAGGAAAGAAAGAAGCAATATAATGAAGAAAATCCCCTTGAGCAAGTAAGGGGATTTTTTCATTCTTTTAAACTAATCGCAAAAGACCCATCAGTTTCTTGAACAGACGCAAAAGCCACATTTTTAATATTTGTGATGCCTTTTTCTTTTAACTCTTTATATAACCACTTTTCGTCTTTATGGATCAACTTTAAGTTATCGTATTGAATTTGAGAATCGACAATAAGGGCTATTGGTAATCCAGCATACTTAACATGTATATTCATATCCTTTGGAGTCAATGGTACAAGTTCTCGCTTTGGTAAAATGCTAATGGCTCCATTCGCTTCTAAAATAGCGTATTCAATTTCATGAACACTTGGATATCCGGCGACGCGAAGGTTAGAAAGCAATTCGGGTATTGGATATCTACTTTTTTGTAAGTTCTCAAAAATAATATCACCATGTTTAATTAAAATAATGGGGTGTCCGAGAATGAAACGATTTAGTTTATTGAGTAAGCTTAATTTTGTAAGAAGTAAGTGCAAACATGTAATAACGACCATACCGAGAAATGCTTGTAAAGCACCAGCGACTGGTATGGCTTGAAAAGCTAAATAAGATAAAAAGATAATAGCCCCAAAATCATGAGGAGTTAGTTGTGCCAATGCAGATTTACCAAGTAGCTTAAGGGATAGTAAAAATAAAATAAAAAAGAATGATACGTTACATAAAAAGAGAAGCAATAGGGACACTCCTTCGTGCGAAGTTGTACTTACTATTCCCAAAAATAATAGAAATATTACCTTTTAGAGGATAAATAAGGGTTATTTGGAATTTGTCTGTATACAAACGAATAAATGGATATTATGATGAAAGAAGCAAAGAACATAGGAGTATATGGATATGAGAAAGAAGAAAATAATTAAGTATATTATAGCAATTATAACGGTTTGCGCTGTGTACGCGGTTTTTTTACAATATAACATTTATAAGCATGGGCATATGAAAGCTACCGACGATGCTGATTATATCATTGTATTAGGCTCGAAAGTAAATGGGACGAAACCATCGTACTCATTACAATATCGTATTGATAAAGCAGCTGAATATTTAAAATCACATGAGAAAACAATCGCTATCGTATCTGGCGGACAAGGAAAAGGTGAAGATATTTCAGAAGCATTAGCGATGAAACAAGGATTAATGAAACAAAATATTGCAGAAGACCGTATTATAATGGAGGATAAATCAACGAGTACAGATGAGAATATTACATTCTCAAAACCGTTAATTCCAGCCAATATGAAAAAAGGTATGATCGTAACAAACGATTTCCATATGTTTAGAGCGAAAAAAATAGCAGCAAAACAAGGTTTGCAATTAGAAGGGCTTCCTGCCAAAACACCGAAGCCCATTATCATTTCATCAAATGTCCGAGAATATTTAGCGATTACGCAATATTGGTTTATGAATCGAATATAGTGAAAGTGATCCCGCCAGCATTCCAGGCGGGATTTTTTGAGGGAAATCTTACAAATATGTCATGTTCATGAAAGGTAAAGCGATAGTTTCTGGAGTAGATTCCTGACATAATAAAGATAACAAAAACTATTTAGAGGTGAATCGGATGAAAGGAAATAATATTCTATCTTCACTATGTTACTTTAGTATCTTTTTTGCACCATTTTTACTGCCAATTATCGTGTACTTCGTTGCGGAAGATGAAGTGAAATATCACGCGAAAAAAGCATTTTTGTCACATGTTTTTCCGTACGCAATCTTATTTGCTGGATTAGCAGTATCAGGCGTATACGGTTTAGGCTTCGATCAATCTGATGGCGCGGGAATTGGGATGGCTATCACATATGCAGTATTCATTCTTGTAGGAATTTACTACTTCATTTGGAATATCGTAAAAGGTATTAAAGTTTTGAAAGCAGCGTAATAAGACAAGAAATAAATTGGGGTAATTTTGCCGTTATTTGTCGGTAAACCGATATTTCTTGTCGAATCGTGGATATATTCGAAAAATCGTTGATATAGTGCAAGGAATCGTTGATATATTTAAATTATCGTTGATATAATTTCATTTACCGTATTGATAGACATTTTAAAAAGAGCAATTCAAAAAGAATTGCTCTTTTTGTGCTTATAAGTTGTGAATATTGAAAAAGATATGTTAATTTTTCATTATGAAGAGAAAAAAGGAGTGTTTTTTATGAATGAGATCATACATAAAATGGAGCAACACGTTTCAGTTCGTAAATATAAAGAAGAATCCATTCCGAAAGATGTAGTAGAAAGAATGGTTCAAGCTGCGCAGCATGCCGCTTCCTCGCATTTTGTACAGGCCTATTCTGTTGTATATGTAACCGATCAAGACCTAAAGGCTAAACTAGCAGAACTATCCGGAAATCGTCACGTGAAAGAGTGTGCAGCATTCTTTGTTTGTTGTGCAGACTTAAAGCGACTTGAAATGGCGTGTGAAAAGCATGGTACAGAGATAAAGCATGAAGGGGTGGAAGATTTTATCGTTGCGACGGTAGATGTTTCACTTTTTGCGCAAAACTTAGCACTAGCAGCGGAATCATTAGGATACGGTATTTGTTATATTGGTGGTATTCGTAATAACCCGAAAGAAGTGAGTGAATTGCTTCATTTACCGGATAAAGTATATCCTGTGTTTGGAATGACAGTCGGTGTGCCAGATGAAGAACATGGAGTTAAACCACGTTTACCGGTAGCAGCAATTCTTCATGAAAATGGATATGATGAAAAGAAATATGATGAATTATTAAACGAATATGATGAAACGATGAGCGCATATTACAAAGAAAGATCATCAAATCAAAAAAACATAACATGGACGGAATCAATGAGCTCATTTATGTCCAAAGAGAAAAGAATGCATATGAAAGAGTTTTTAAGTGAGAAAGGGTTAAATAAAAAATGAGTAAAAAGACAAACCTGAGACGTTAGTTTACGTTATAACATTACTTGTAAAACCGAAGCTGAGAAAGTGGGATTCACTTTTTTAACTTCGGTTTTTTATTTGTTATTATATAAAGTGAAAATAAAAATTAATAAATTTTTACAAAAGTGATAGAAAATGAGAATGAAATGCCAATAGTAAGTAAAAGCAGCTGCTAAAGGGGAACTGAGGAAGGAAGATGCTTATGATTTTCGATTCTGAAGAGGATTTAATTATAGCAATGAAAAAACGTGATCAAGATGCTTTGAAAGAAGTGATTGATTAATATGGAAAATTAATTCTGTACATTATTCATAAATCATTAAGTACCCCTATTGAAAAACAATATGTGGATGATTGTTATAATGATGTATTTACTATCATTTGGTTTCAAATCGAACAATTTGATATAGAAAAGGCAACTTAAAATCTTGGATGATTGGTATTACTAAATTAAAGGCATTGGAATATAAAAAGAAAGTATATAAAGAGAATAAAATTGATAAAGACGTAGAAATAGATGCAGGTATCCATGATAAGTATGAAATAGAACAAGAAGAGATTATGGAAATCGTACAAGATTTAAATACAAAGGATCGATATATCTTTTTAAAGAGGTATATTGATGGATATTCCATTGACGATATTGCAAAAGAATTAAAAGTAACGGCTGACTATATATACAATCGAATCTCTCGTGGAAAGAAAAAACTTCAAAAACTGTGGAAAGGGAGTGTGTAATATGGATAAAAGATTATTATCGATGTTAAATGAGCTCCAATATTCAGAAGAAGAAATTACACGTTTAGAGAAAGAAGCGAATGAGTCTATAAATATAGATAAGTATTATGTGAGAAATGGAGAGTTATTAAAAAAATTAACTTTACAAATGTTAGAAGAATCAATTCGCAACGAATTACAAGCTGGTGAAGAAATTCAGAAGGAACTATTAGTAGATGAAGGATATATGGCAAATAACAAAGTTATACCGAATATATATTACGTAGGAGCTACTTTTTATTATTATATCGTTTTAACGAATAAAAGAATGATAATGAAAGGGTTAGATTGTTATTTCAAAAAAACAAATGAACATAGCATGCCAATAGGAGATATACAATCTATTTCGCAACATAAAAAAATGAAAAACGTTTTTGAGATTAAATATAATAACAATTATATACAGTTTGGAAGTATTGCGTATGCACATGAAGTTGCGATGATTATTATGGAGTTGAAAAAACGCGGAGTAAAAGTAGAAAAGTATACAGATTTCGAAAAAGGTTTTTTCTTATTCTTTAATATACTCGTGATAGTAAGTTCAGGTCTTTGCTTTATAAAATATTTAATGTAAAAGGCGGCATAATAGCCGCTTTTTATCGGATGATTTTGTAGCTTAAAAATACAACAATAATTTCATTTAAACCAAGCTGTTATTGCGCAATCTAAAGCATTTTCTATAACGAATTCAAACTTTCAATAAGAAGATAAACACCTGTACAACTCAAAAGGATATATGTAAATATTTTGAAAATCAGTTGATTAAGCCATTTGAAAATAATTTGACCTATAAATAAACCTAACAATACAATTGGAATTGCATAAAAACTTGATTCCCAAATTGTTTTGTTCGTTCCAGTAAAGAGTATTTGAGTTATTAGACTAATGAAATATATAAACAGATAAAAAGCTAAAGTAGTTGCTCTTAACTTCTCTTTTTCAGTATCAGTTCCTGTAAAGTAACAAAGGAGGTCTGGGCATACCGATACTCGTCGTTAAAAGTCCTGATAATCCACCAACTACGAAATCTCTAAACGGTGTTGATCTAACTTTAACATTGCATATTAGCAACAATGTTAATAGTAAGAGTAGGATGCTAATTGTTAATTTAAAAGTGTTTATGTTAACGGAAATGAAGATTAAAATTCCAAAAGGTACACCGGCTATACTTCCAAAAATAAACCGTTTCAGTAAAATAAAATCAACGTCCATTCTTATTTTCCAAATGAGCGATATTGAAATAATTAATGATAAAATAATGTTTATTTGTATAGCTTCTTGCGGTAGAAATAACATGAGTAAGAAAGGTGTTGCCATTATAGAAAAGCCAAAACCTGTACTGGCTTGCAAAACAGAAGCCACCAATATTATACATATGAAAATTAATGTAATCTCCAAAATAGCCCTCCTATTTAATCAAATTCAATACATATTTTATTACTACGAAAATCGAATGTAGCTGTTTGGAGCCTATAGAATAAGTGCAATCTTTCACAATCTTACTTTTATTTTAACATAAATATTTGATTTCCTCTCAAATGGTGTTCAAGTAAAGGGCCTTTTCATGAAATGAAATGACTTGTATTTTATTTAATTTGATTGTTATATAACGATAACAAATGAGAGTAAATAAAAATTAGCAGTGAGCTATATAGTATCGGTAGGATCTTCACTAAGCTTCCCGCGATAAAATAAGAAAAGCCATATAAAACTAACAAAAATACAACATATAGCTAACAGGCAACCAATTACTTGCGGAGAAAGGGTTTCTAAAAGCCAGCCTGTAATAAACATAGATAGCTGAATGAGAGAACCATATATGGAATAATGAAATGAAAAAACTTTACCAATCATGTTTTCTTCGGTATACATTTGTAATAAGGTTGTGTCTAAAGGGACGATAATGCCCCCTGCGATACGCATGCAGAGTAAAGTAATAATACCGATAATAAGCTGATTGGATAGAACGAATCCGAGAAAGAAAAATCCTTGTAATAAGTACGCCAAGCCAAATGCTTTTTTTATTGTTTCCTTATTTTTACATACATATAGATTAACGAATAGACTACCAATAATAAGACCTAATCCTTGAACAGTATATAAAATTCCAATATTAGCATGGAAGATTCTTTCGGCATAAATTGTTAAAAGAAGTTGATAAGCACCACCAATAATCCCCCATGAAATTCCGACAAGAATTAATGCTAATATAATTTTTTTCTGTAATATGTACGTGTATCCATCTTTTATATCCACAAAAAATGACTTTTTTATGTTAAATTTTTTGTGAGAAGGGATATTCAACTTATAAATGATTAAAGCGGAAACAAAGTATGATAGGCTATTAATGATAAAAGCGATTTCTATACTTAAAGCCTGGGCGATAATCCCACCTAATGAGGCGCCCATAATTGACATAAAGCCATTAACTGTACTAGAAAGTGTATTTGCAGTTACTAAATGTTTTTGCCTAATAATCATTTTTAAAGTTGATTGTTTAGCAGGCTCAAATAAGCAAGAGAGGACCGACAAACATATATTAGCTACGAAAATAATTTCAATCTTATAGGTTGCTAATAAGTAAGTGAGTACAATAACTCCTCTTAAAACATCGGTGGAAATCAAAATCTTCTTTGTTGGAAATCGATCCACAAATCCTCCAATAAAAGGACTAAGAAGAAGTTGAGGTAACCCTTTACTCATAAAAGTTAGTGCGATAATAAACGGAGATTCTGTTACGTTATAAACGA
This sequence comes from Bacillus cereus group sp. N31, assembly GCF_016483245.1. Classification (NCBI taxonomy): domain Bacteria; kingdom Bacillati; phylum Bacillota; class Bacilli; order Caryophanales; family Bacillaceae; genus Bacillus; species Bacillus cereus group sp. N31. The sequence continues at coordinate 217,862 of NZ_JAEHCH010000002.1, forward strand.
ATGTGAATAAAGCTACCGTATGAAACCAATCTCCCAGTACACTTAATGTTTGACCATAAAACAGCTTTCTAAAGTTTGTATTTGTTTTAAGCAGTGTGGAATAAGAAACTGACATAAAAGATTAATCCTTATGTATTAATGATGCTTGAACTTGTTTTTTCCATTCACTTAAATACATGTTCTCTGCTGCAGAAAGTTCAACAGGTAATTGTGCAATCAATTCTAAACTATTTCCATCAGGATCGTTAAAGTATACGGAGGCGTGTGCCAACTCTGGAAAAACGATTGGTTCAATCGGCTCCATTCCAAAGTCTTTTCGTGCTGAAATTCCTTTTTGACTTAGCCAATGTATTGCATTTTCTAAATCAAGCAAGCTTACTTGGAAGGCAATATGTCGCAAAGATGGATGATAAGTAACTTTGTATTCTGTTCCTTCCCAAAGTCCGAGCCAACTTTCATTTTCTTTAATCCAAAAGAAAGCAATATCGTCACCTCTTTTATATAATTTTAGCCCTAGTGATTCATAAAAAGGTATTGATACTTCTAAGTTACGGACGGGTAAATGTGCCTCATAAAGACCTTTAATCATTGTAATCCCCCTTAGTAAAAATGTTTCTTATTTCATAGTAAACGATATTTTGTTAGATCAAATCAGAAATAAGAGGGATATAAATTCATACGAAAGTATGAAAAAACAGCTCAAATATGAGCTGTTTTCGTATAGTTTTTAATTCATTTGGTAAGGATAGGATGATTAATATCCGTATCCGCCGCCACCCCAGCAGCTACATCCGATAATGATTAGAAGGATGAATAGTACGATAAGCAAAGCAAATCCACCGCCGAAACCAGCACAACTACCACCATAGCTCATGTGTTTTCCTCCTTTTTGTAAATTAATCTATATAATTCATGGACTACTATATACAATATGTTTTTCATGTGGAAAAGGAGCCAGTCTGTATTTGAATTAGACAAATGTCTGTGTGATTCAGGTTTTTCTATATTACATGTGCGGGAAATCTTACTAAATAAAGCGTTTACGGATTAAGAGTATGTTAAAAACGTAAAAATTGTAAAAAAAACCATTTTTATATTTTTTTATGAGGGAATATGTACTATAATTTTACAAGTAATATTATGGGAAAAGGGAGTTTTAGTTTAGAGATGGAGATGGGACGATTACAAAATAAAATAGAAAACAAAAAGAAAGAGTTAATTCAACTTGTTGCGAGACACGGATTGGATCATGATAAAGTTTTGTTATTTAGCCGAGATTTAGATATACTAATTAATAAGTTTATGAATGTAAAAGATAAGGTCCATAAATGAATAATTTATAGTTTTTTATATTAAGATATTCAACGAAAAAAAGGGGAGAAACGTTATTGGAACATTTACAAGATGAGCTTTATAAGCAAATAAAAGAAGAAAAAGGTACTGTTACAGTTTTCTTAAAGAGTGGTGTGAGAATAGTCGGAGAAGTTGCTGGCGTAGACAAATTTACAGTTTTAATGTTAGTAGATGGAAAGCAACAGCTGATTTACAAGCAGGCAGTATCAACAATAATGAAATAAGACACTCTAGTAGAGTGTCTTATTTCATTATTTCTTACAAGCTTCAACGTCAATGCCAGCAGCTAATAACTTCTTTTCTCCATCTTGTTCAATAAGTTTTTGTAATTTAGATAGGAAAGAGTCAAAGTTTGTATGTTTTGCGACTTGGAATGTCATTTTATGTTCAATTGGTAGCCACGTATTAATGTCAGCCTCGTTATGCTGAATTTTTACTTCCAATTTATCAAGCGCATTAGCAACTTTTGCTTCGTACGTTTCTTTCGCTTCAAACTCCATCCATAAATTATATAATTCTTCACCGAGAGAACCTTTTAATGTTTGTTTAATATTTAAAATTGCTTCAAGTTCATTTTTTTGTTTTTGTAATTGTAATTCGTGACTATTCATTGTATCAAAAGCAGGGATATCGCCAGCTTCAGCTTCGACTAGGTCGTGAATAATAACCATTTTAAGTAACTTTTCAATATTTACTTTTTGATCTAAATAAGGCTCAACTAAAATGGCCATTAGAGACATGCGCCATGTATGTTCGGCAACACTTTCTTGGCGTCCGTTAGAAAGCCAGCTATGTCGCATTTCGTATTTTAGTTTTTCTGCTAATGCAATGACTTGTAAAATGTTATGTTCCATCGTGATCCTCCTCTTATTTCCATACCATAATTCTAATATGGAAATGAAATGTGTCAATTTTATGAGTATATTGCGATAAATAGATGATAAGCGTATAATGAACGTTATATGTGAAAACGCATTATTAAAATAAAAAAATGTTTTATAAAAATGAAAAGGAAAGGGCAGGAATATGGGAGACGAAAAACAAGTATTTGCTAGACCAGAAAGAAAAAAAAGGAAGTTTGATATTTCTAGTCCAATGGGCATTATAGTAGGCTTCGCTATTGTAATAGCGGCGATCGTACTTAGTGGCGGTGGAATAAAAGCTTTTAAAAACTTCTTAGATATTCCATCTATTTTAATTGTCATAGGGGGAACGGCAGCGACAATTGTTGTGGCGTATCGATTTGGAGAAATAAAAAAATATACGAAAAGTATTTTTACTGTTTTACATAGAAGAGAAGAAGATTTAGAACAGTTAACGGATTTGTTCGTTGATTTTTCAAAAAAGTCTAAAAAGAACGGTTTACTTTCTTTAGAAGTTGATGGAGAACAAGTAGACAACCCTTTTATTCAAAAGGGGATTCGTTTAATGTTAAGTGGCTACGATGAAGATGAATTAAAAGAAGTGTTAATGAAAGATATAGAAACAGAAGTGTATGAGCTAAGAAAAGGGGCAACATTATTAGATAAAATTGGTGATTTCGCTCCAGCTTGGGGTATGATAGGGACTTTAATTGGTCTTATCATTATGCTTCAAAATTTGCAAGATACATCACAAATTGGTACAGGAATGGCAGTGGCGATGCTAACGACATTATATGGATCAGTACTTGCGAATATGATCGCAATACCTCTTGCGGAAAAGGTGTATCGTGGTATTGAGGATTTATATACAGAGAAGAAGTTTGTAATTGAAGCAATTTCAGAATTGTATCGTGGGCAAATTCCTTCTAAATTAAAGTTGAAACTTGATACGTATGTGTACGAAACGAAGATAAAAAAAGAAAAACGAGCAGCCTAATATTGCAAGGAGTGGTATGATGATAAAACGACCGCAAAAGGGATCGCCTCGTTGGATGACGACTTTTACAGATTTAACGATGTTATTATTAACTTTCTTTGTATTACTAGTTGCTACATCAAAGCAGGATGCAGTAAAATTGTCAAAGATGCTTGAAAAGTTTAGCGATGCGGAGCAAGTAGATGCAAAAGTAATGGAAAATACAATACCAGATATAACACATGAAAAAAATGATGAAAAAATGATCTCAAAAAAGAGAATGGATGAATTATATAAAAAGTTAAAAGCATATGTAGATAATAACGGTATTAGTCAAGTGAATGTATATCGAGAAGATACAGGGGTAAGTGTCGTTATCGTAGATAATTTAATATTTGATACGGGTGATGCGAACGTTAAACCAGAAGCAAAAGAGATAATGAGTCAATTAGTCGGATTTTTCCAATCAGTACCAAATCCAATCGTTGTGGAAGGACATACAGATAGTAGACCTATTCATAATGAGAAATTCCCTTCTAACTGGGAATTATCTTCAGCACGAGCAGCTAATATGATTCACCACTTAATCGAAGTGTATAATGTGGACGATAAGAGGTTAGCTGCGGTAGGATATGCAGACACAAAGCCAGTTGTACCAAATGATTCACCGCAAAACTGGGAGAAAAATCGTCGCGTTGTTATTTATATAAAAGAATAGTATATTATTATTTTAATAATAAAATAATAAAAATACGAAAATTCTTTTAAAAAAATATTAAATTTTATCATTTTATTTTGTATAATGAGTGAGAATGATAAGGTGAAATATTAAGATATATTTATACATAGAAGGAGAGAATCAAAAAGAATGGCACATAAAATTTTAGTTGTAGACGATGCGATGTTCATGCGAACGATGATTAAAAACTTATTAAAAAGTAATTCTGAATTTGAAATTATCGGTGAGGCGGAGAATGGAGTAGAAGCAATTCAAAAGTATAAAGAACTTCAACCTGATATTGTAACATTAGATATTACTATGCCAGAAATGGACGGACTTGAAGCATTAAAAGAAATCATTAAAATTGATTCAAGTGCAAAGGTTGTTATTTGTTCGGCAATGGGACAACAAGGTATGGTATTAGATGCAATTAAGGGTGGGGCGAAAGACTTTATTGTAAAGCCATTCCAAGCGGATCGTGTAATCGAAGCTTTAACAAAAGTAGCAAATAGCTAATATAAAAGGGGTGCCACAAGGAATCAAAACAGTGATAGAGGATACACGTGTGGCCCCCTTTTTTCTCTTTTTAAAACACTAAATTGTTATACATAAATGAAATGTTTGTTAGACAGGTAGGGGATTAAAATGCAAACAGATCTATTGAATATATTTTTTGAGGAATCAGAAGAACATTTACAATCGCTAAATGAAAATGTGCTAACTTTAGAACAAAATCCAGCTGATATGGATGTTGTAGGAGAAATATTCCGCTCAGCCCATACATTTAAAGGTATGTCTGCAAGTATGGAATTTGCGGAAATGGCGGATTTAACGCATAAGATGGAAAACGTGTTAGATGAAATCCGTCATGGGAATATCGTGGTCAATGCGGATATTATTGATGTGATTTTTGAGTGCATTGATAATTTAGAGAAGATGGTTGCAGATGTACAACAAGGCGGAATGGGTAATATTGATGTAGTTTCTACTAAACAGAAATTAGAAGCATTATTGCACGGTAATGTAGTAACTCCTACAGAACATATAGAGCAAGATCATATAGGTAACGATGGTGGAGTTTCGCATGAAGTACATATAACGGTAGAACAGCAAGCTATTTTAAAAGCAGTACGTGCCATTATGTGTATAGAAGCATTGCAAAATGTAGGTAATATACAAAAAACTGTTCCGAGTATTGAAGAAATTGAAGCGGATGCTTTCGGATTTGAGTTCACAGTATTTATGGATACTGATTATAATGTAGAAGAATTGAAACAAGTAGTGCTTCATATTTCTGAAATTGAGAAAGTAGAAGTGAAGCAAGGACATACATCACAAGAAGCTGTGCAAATAGAGAAAATGATACAATCTTCTGCAGTTGCGCAGGTTGTATCACCTGTAGAAGCACCGAAACAACCAGCTAATACTACACCAGCTAAAAGCACAGTAAAAACGAAAAATGCTAAAGTGGAGAATCGCTCCATTCGTGTTCAATTAGAGAAAATCGAAACATTAATGAATATGTTTGAAGAAAGTGTAATTGAGCGTGGGCGCATTGATGAATTGGCACAAACGATTCAAAACAAGGAATTAATTGAGCATTTAAATCGATTGGGAGATATTTCAAAAGATATTCAAAATGTACTTTTAAACATGCGCATGGTTCCAATTGAAACGGTCTTCAATCGTTTCCCACGTATGGTACGAATGTTAGCGAAAGATTTAGGTAAAAAAATCGATTTACAAATTACAGGAGAAACTACTGAAGTTGATAAAATTGTAATTGATGAAATCGGTGATCCGCTTGTTCATTTAATTCGAAATGCAATTGATCACGGTGTTGAGACTGTTGAAAAACGACGTGATGCAGGTAAAAATGAGACAGGAACGATTAAATTAGAGGCGTTTCATAGTGGAAATCATGTCGTTATTCAAATTACGGATGATGGAAACGGTATTAATAAAGGGAAAGTATTAGAAAAAGCGATTAAAAATGGTGTTGTAACAGAAGCAGATGCGAATAGATTAACAGATCGTGAAGTGTTTGATCTTATATTCCAACCAGGATTTAGTACAGCTGAAGTTGTATCGGATCTTTCTGGGCGTGGTGTTGGATTAGATGTTGTAAAACATACGATTCATAGTTTAGGTGGACATTTAATTATTGATTCTGAGGAAGGAAAGGGAAGTACATTCAGAATTGAACTTCCGTTAACTTTGTCTATTATTCAATCTATGCTTGTTCAAACGAACGATAAGCGTTATGCTTTACCTCTTGGAAATATTGTGGAAGCAATTCGAATTAAGAGAGAAGACATCCAATCCTTACAAGGAAAAGATGTGTTAAATTATCGTAACCAAATTATTGAAGTGAAACATTTAAGTACAGTATTTGGTGAAAAAACAGTAGATGAGGCGTTTGCGTCATATGATGGTCAAATGGTTCCTGTGTTAATTGTTCGTAATACACATCGTAGCTATGGGCTTATTGTAAACACAATTATCGGTCAAAGAGAAATCGTCTTAAAGTCATTAGGTGACTTCTTTGCAGAGAGTTCTAACTATTTCTCTGGTGCGACGATTCTCGGTGATGGACGAGTGGTCCTCATTTTAAACCCAGAAGGTTTATAATAGGAATGAAGGAAAGCTCCCCACTTGTATACAATTGGGGAGCTTTTTGGTTAATTATTATGAATGTATAAAAATAATTATATAACTGGAAATAAATACAGAGTAACGATTTGTATAATCAGTTTGTTAAAATATAATGAGTGTAATAAGTTGAGAGTTTATCCTGCTAGTTGCGGGTTAATAATCAGTGAGGAATGGATAGAAGTCCCACTGATTAAAGTGTCACTTTATATCATTTGATAGAAAAACAGAAATGAGGAGGCAGGGAAAATGCCTGAGCAACAAACAAACGGGGAAACGAGCACAATTGTGCTAGAAAAAGAAAATGAGCATTTAACACCTCAAGAATGCGATATTCTTGGCGAAATCGCAAATATATCATTTGGTTCAGCTTCGACTGTATTATCAACAATTTTAAATAGGCAAGTAAACATTACTGCTCCTCGTGTAGAATTGGTAGATTTATATGATACAAGTGATGTTGAAGTTCCACATGTTGTGTTAAATATTCATTTTACAAAAGGATTAGATATGGAAAACCTTCTTGTTCTTAAGCAAGATGTTGCACTATCAATTGCTGATTTAATGATGATGGGGACAGGTGAAGTGGAAGAAGGAAAAGAACTTGGTGAATTAGAGCTAAGTGCTGTACAAGAAGCGATGAATCAAATGATGGGATTCGCAGCTACATCTATGTCGGAATTCTTCCAAGATACAGTAGATATGTCTCCGCCGACAATTAAAGTCGTAAAGCTATCAGAAGAGATGGAGAAAATCTCTGAAATAACTGGAAATAACACAATAGTTAAAGTATCATTCGATCTAAAAATAGATAATCTTGTAAACTCTAAACTTGTACAAATTGTTTCGGTGGAACATGCGAAACGAATGATAAATAAATTACTGCAATTATCTGGTGAAATAGAAGAAAGAGATGAACCGGCGGAACTGGTTGAAACTGAGATTGTAGAGGAACATGTTGAAAAAGAGTATTTAACACAAGAAGAGAAAGATGTACTCGGTGAAATTGCGAACATTTCAATCGGTTCAGCTTCAACGGTATTATCAACGCTTTTAAATCAGCCAGTCACGATTAGTACACCAAATGTAGAGGCGATTAATGTTCGTCATTATGATGGAGTACCAGTGCCATTTGTCATTTTAAATGTCGACTTTGTTGAAGGGCTAAAGAATGAGAACGTATTCGTATTTACGAAAGATGTTGCCTTAACAATGGTAGATTTAATGATGATGGGAACAGGGGAAGTTGATCCGGAAAAAGAGCTTAGTGAATTAGAACTAAGCGGTATTAAAGAGATCATGAACCAAATGATGGGGCATGCTGCAACAGCGATGTCGGAAATGTTTCAAGAAAAAATGGACATGACGCCGCCAAATGTCAAATTTGTAACGTTAAAAGAAGAAATGGAATACTTGGGAGAGTCAATGGAAGTGGACGAACTCGTTCAAATTACGTTCAATCTTGAAATTGGCGATCTTCTTCAATCGAAAATGTATCAAATTTTACCCATTTCCGAAGCGAAAGAAATGGTAAGAAGACTTCTGTATCCAATGGTGGAAGAGCAAGAAGAGATTACCCCGGAAGAAATTGAAGAGGAAGAAATTGCGGCACCAGTTGTACAACCTATTGAATTTAAAGAAGTAAAACAGATTGAACCAGTATATATGGATACATCCATTCTACAAAATGTAGAAATGAATGTGAAATTTGTATTTGGAAGTACTGTGAAAACCATTCAAGATATATTAAGTTTACAAGAAAATGAAGCGGTTGTACTAGATGAAGATATTGATGAACCGATTCGAATTTATGTGAATGATGTATTAGTGGCATATGGTGAACTTGTAAATGTAGATGGGTTTTTCGGAGTAAAAGTGACGAAATCGCTATAAGGCGTTGAAATAGGAGTTTGAACGAGTAGATGAAAAACGTAAAGTTTTTTCTAATGAGTTGGCTATGTATACATGTGTGCTTGTTCTTCCCCCTGCAAAGTCAGGCGGAAGAACAAATTGAGCCAGAGCAAAAAATAAATAAATTGGAAGTAATAGAAGAAAATAAGAAACTTCAAGAACAGCCAGAGCAAGTAGAAATAAATCAAGGTGAAGATGAACAAAAAGAAGTGACGAATGAACAAAAGAGCGAAAGAAAGATAGAAACGGATCAAGGTGTTATTACAGTAAATAAGCCAGAGCTAAAAGTTGGCGAAGAAATGCGGATTACTGTAGAACCAAACGAGAAAGACATTCAAAGTATGAAAGGTATATTGCAGTTACAAAGAAATGGCGAGCAGTATGCACAAGAAAGAATGCTATCTTTTGAGTATGATGAAGAAACGAAGCGATGGATTGCTAACTATAAAGTCGAGAGTTTTGATTTACAAGGTGATTGGAATCTTCATCTCGTTCAAAGTTACAAAGAAAATGAGAAGGAAGAGCTCATAGAAAATGAAGTGAAAGTCCCGCTCGTTCGTATTGGAAATGAAACACCAACTATAGATAAAGAATTGCCGAAGTTACATAAAGTTACTATTGATGAAGCAAAAGAGAACTTAATTGAACGGAAACAGGGAGATTCTATACATATACGAGTGAAAGCTGCCGATGTAGAATCTGCTGTGAAAGAAGTGCGCGTTACATTAAAAGGGAAAGATGATAAAGAAATTCCCTTTTTATTAGACTACAACAAGCGTGACATGGATTGGCAAAAAGTATTTGAACTAACTGATGCCTTGCCAAATGGACAGTATAAACTATTTGTAGAAATAGTGGATGCTGCAGGCAATAAACTTGTTGCGGAAAGTGAATATATCGTTTCTGTTTTGGGACAAAAAATGGAAGATGATAAAAAAACAGAAGAGCAAGAGAATGAAAATAAAGTAGAAGATAAGAAAGAAATTAGTAAGCAAGAAGATTCGAAAGTAGAGATCGTGCTTCCAGAAGAAAAACTTCCAGTTATTCACATTCCGAAGCAAGACGAGAAAGTAAATGAGTTTATACAAGAAACATTGAAAGAGAAAGAGGAATTCCCTCACGTTATAAAAGACCCATTGGCAGATAATAAGGAAGTAAGTAATGTAAAGGCTCAAAAAGAGAAAACAGGTAAAAATGACAAGCAAGACGTTTCGAAAAAGAAAACAGAGCCAGAAGATAAGAAAGAAGAAAGAAGTGAACAAGGAGTACAAGCTTCTAATGTGTTTACTATTATGTCAGGTTTATTTGTACTATTTTTAGTTTTAAAGAGTAATAAAGAATGGGGCTAATCATTTCGTAGTAGTGGAGGCATTTAAATGGAAATTAACCGTACGACAGTTGAAAATAAGACGCTACAACCATTAAAACAGCCTGCAGCTATTTCGGAACATGAAATTCAGAAAGAACGAAAGCATAGTAATTTAGTGTTTAGTGGGCAGTCTAAAATCATTTCGAAAAATAATGAAATAGGCATTTTACTTGCAAGTTTAGGCGATGGAAAGATTATGAAGGAAATACTTTCTAAAGAGATGGATACAGTGTTACAACTCTTTAAAAAGTTACATACGTTATCTGGAGAAGGTAAGCAAACAGAAAAAATATTTGAACAAGTAATTAGAAGTTTACAAGGACTTGTTAAGCAGGCGCATATAAAAGATCTTCCTTTATTAGATGGAACGTATGATTTCGCTGAAGTACAACTATCATTTGGTAGAAAGGTACATATTCCGTTATTAGATGTAAGTGCACTTATCTCTAGAGTGGAGAGTGATTCTTCAGAAGGAAATATAAATTTAATGGTAACGGTTATTACTGCTTATATAACGAAATTGTCTAACGAAACCATTTTAATTAGCGTTACAGACCGCACGGCAAAAGATCGGGATGTCAGTGTATGGAGAGCGCTCGCAGAAATGAATATGACACAATTGTCACAGGCGTTGAAACATACAATGCAAGAACATAAATGGTCTATGACGTTTCTTTTTCTTTTTATATGGATTGTTGGTATCATTTTAATTCGAGTTATATAAAAAGGTCGTCACTTCATTGTGACGACCTTTTTAATCCCGTAAAAGCCCGATTGGTATGTGCTGATTAAAGTTTCACTTTATATTTTTTCATAGAAGAATGTATCAAACCGCTGAAGGTTGTAACGTTCGGGTGTTAAAATTTGTTCTGTACTACCAACAAATAGTACACCGCCTTTTCGTAAAGAACGACTAAACTTTTCATAAAGCTTTACTCTTGCTTCTTCTGTAAAGTATATCATTACATTACGACATATAATTAAATCGTAATTTGTATCGAATGACTGCATTAAGAGGTCGTGTTGTTTGAACGAAACGTTTTGCTTAATGTTTTGATGCAATGAATATGTATCATTCTCTTTTGTGAAATGACGCTCTTTCAAATCGATAGGTAATTCTTTTAAAGAACGTTCTGTATATTGACCGCGTTTCGCAGTTTCTAAAATATGAAAATCAAGATCTGTTGCTTGAATTTCATAGCGAAATGGAGAAAGATGTTTCGATAAAATTAAAGAGAGTGTATATGGTTCTTCACCAGCAGCGCAAGCAGCACTCCATACTTTTAATTTCCCGTTATTTTGTTCAAGTAATTTTGGCAGTGCTTTCGTCTCTAACGTTTGCCAACGTTCTTTATTTCTGAAAAACTCTGAAACGTTAATTGTAATATAGTCAATAAAACTTAAAAATAAATTTTGATCAGCACGTAAATGATTTAAGAAATTTGCGTAGTTGTCAAATCCTTTTCTTGAAATGAAAGCATCGATTCTACGGCGCATTCTATCCTGTTTATACGAAGCGATATCCATATTGTATTGTTGTTTAAAACTCGCGATAAAATGATCATAATCTTGTTCAAGTATCATATTTACAATGGGCACAATAACGATATTGTGCCTCCCCCTTTACATCATACGAATTTTTTGTTCAAAGCTTTTTTTCATCTGTTTTTCATGTAAACCCGGTAAATCATAAATAACAGCATCAATACCTGCTTCTTTTGCAACGTCAATGGGAATGACAGATGTATGTTTGTCCCCGTTATAAAAACAGAGAACTAAATCGGTATCTTCAATAATTTGTTTTACAAAAAACATAAAATCTGATCGATAAATGGAGTCGGAAGGATGATCAAAAGCAACATACTCGGCTCCGTGTTTTTTTAAGTAATGAACGACTTCTTGAAATTCATCTGTTAATGCTTGTAACGGTTGTAGCGTGTAAAGGCATAAATTTTGAGCGAGTCTTTCGTTTTCAATGAAAAAACGAAGAACTTCATTTTCGATAGATTTATAACATAATATGTAAATTTTATGTTTGTGAGCATAGTCAGTTAGAAATTTTTTAATTTCATCTTGATCTAATGCTGTTAATTGATTTGAACCACAAAGAAAAATATTCATAGAATTGTGCCACCTCATGCTAAATTGTAACATATCTTTTATAAAAAATAACTGCAAAATATTACTGTTCAGAGTATAATTATAAATAACTGGATTTTACGATTAAGTTTAGGAAGAAATAAAAAAATAAATAGGTGATATATATGCTACGTTCTATCTCGCATAATCCAATTTTATCGCATATACCGCCTGCTACTCAAATGCCGAAAGAAGCAAATGTCAGGACAGGACTTGCATTTTCGGATAATTTGCATGCAGATCCGAAAAAAGATAAATTGCTAGAACAAATGGAAGCGTTTGTCGATAATATTGGAGAAATAAAAGAGAAAATTGAAATGGAATTAACGCTTGATAATGTCATGGAATACAAAAATACAGTGAAATCATTTTTGAATTTTTACGTAGATAATGTATTGCAATATAAAGACGTTATGTCTCGTCATCCGCGTTACGGATATTCACAGAAAATGACGATTGTGAAACAAGCAGAAATGGGATTAAATGAATTAGAAGATGTGATGAACTTAATTAATACAAAAACTGGACATTTAGAAATGTTAAATCAAATTGGAGAAATCCACGGTTTAATTGTAAATTTAGTCTTGTAAAAGGAAGGAAGCTATATGTACATACAATTATATGAGAAGCTCGTTATTATTCAAAAAGCATATGAAAACATTCAAACGCTTGGAGAACAAATATATGAGAATTTAAAACATAAAAATGTAAATGCAGTTCAAAAGTTGCAAGTAGAGCAATTGCAGTACATTGATGGTTTAAAAGGATTATCGAGCGCATTTGAAGAAATGGTTGTTCAGTTTTGTAAAGAAAAGGGCGTTGAACCAGCTCGCGTGAGTGCATTATTTTCGTATTTTTCCCATGAAGAAATTGAAAAAATGGAAAAAATACAAAAAAACGTAGTTGAATTAGAAGAGAATGTAAAAATGATTCTTTTAAAAAATCAATATTACTTAAACGTACTATTAAAAACTACAGAAAGTATTGTGGATTCCGTTTCTGAATATAATTTGGAGCGAAACAATAATTCGCAAATCTTTATGAATGAACTATTGTAAAGGAGAAGTGAAGCTTTATGAGATTATCTGATTATAATACACCGCTATCGGGTATGTTAGCGGCTCAAATGGGGTTACAAACAACGAAACAAAACTTGTCTAACATTCATACACCGGGTTATGTGCGTCAAATGGTGAATTACGGATCTGTTGGAGCAAGCAATGGTCATACGCCAGAACAGAGAATTGGATACGGTGTACAAACGTTAGGTGTCGATCGTATTACTGATGAAGTGAAGACGAAACAGTTTAATGATCAATTATCACAACTCTCTTACTATAATTACATGAATTCAACGTTATCACGAGTAGAGTCTATGGTAGGGACGACAGGAAAAAATTCATTATCTAGTTTAATGGACGGCTTCTTTAATGCTTTTCGTGAAGTGGCAAAAAATCCAGAACAACCAAATTACTACGATACATTAATTTCTGAAACTGGGAAGTTCACAAGCCAAGTAAATCGTCTTGCGAAAAACTTAGATACAGTGGAAGCACAGACTACAGAAGATATTGAAGCACATGTTAATGAATTTAATCGTCTTGCCGCAAGTTTAGCAGAAGCGAATAAAAAAATTGGACAAGCAGGCACACAAGTACCGAATCAACTGTTAGACGAACGTGATCGCATCGTTACAGAGATGTCTAAGTATGCCAATATAGAAGTATCTTATGAATCTATGAATCCTAATATCGCGAGTGTTAGAATGAATGGTGTTTTAACAGTAAATGGACAAGATACATATCCACTTCAATTAAATAAAGAAAAAGACCCAATGTCAGTTGAGATTTATGGCTCAGAAATCTCTGTAACTAGCGGAGCGATAAAATCAGCGATTGATACGAAAGCGAAGATTGTTGAATATAAAAAAAACCTTGAAGGTTTAATGAGTTCAGTGAAAAATCAAGTGAATACAGTGATGGGAAAAGATTTCTTCGTTGGCGATTATGCGAAAGATATGAAGTTAAATCCAGAATTTGCAAAAGATATTTCGAAAATGAAAATATCTGCTGAAACAGCAAATAAACTAGCAGCAATTACAGATGGCGATTATAAAGAAGGCCTTTCTTATAAACAAGCATTAGACCAATTCATAGTAGGTGTAGCTTCTGATAAAAGTGCAGTGAATGCTTATCAAAAAATTCATGGAGACTTATTAGAAGGTATTCAGCAAGAAAAAATGAGTGTCGAAGGGGTAAATATGGAAGAGGAAATGGTAAATTTAATGGCCTTCCAAAAATATTTCGTGGCGAACTCTAAAGCGATTACTACGATGAATGAAGTGTTTGATAGTCTATTTTCGATTATTAGATAATACGAATTAGAAAAGAAATCTCCTCTTTTTTATGGTTAGAAAGAGGACCTGCGGATGGTAGAGGCGTTCAATGCCTATCATTGGCCCAATCGATGTGAGACTAGAAATATAAAATAGTTGAAGGTTAAGTGAGTTAAGAGGATAGCGATAGGAAGCTGTGGATTCTTCTTAACGCCAATTCAAATATAGATAAAGGAGAAGAGAGAGATGAGAGTATCTACATTTCAAAATGCAAGCTGGGCAAAGAATCAGTTAATGGATTTGAACGTGCAACAGCAATATCATCGAAATCAAGTAACTTCGGGGAAGAAAAACCTTCTTATGAGTGAAGACCCACTTGCAGCAAGTAAATCATTTGCAATTCAACATTCATTGGCAAATATGGAACAAATGCAAAAAGATTTAGCCGATTCGAAAAATGTATTAACACAAACTGAGAATACTTTACAAGGTATTTTTAAATCTTTAACGAGAGCAGATCAATTAACGGTGCAGGCATTAAATGAGCCAAATGGTGAAAAAGAATTGAAAGCCATCGGTGCAGAGATTGATCAAATTTTAAAACAAGTTGTATATTTAGCGAATACGAAAGAGCAAGGTCGTTATATTTTCGGTGGTGATAGTGCGGAGAAGCAACCATTTACAGAAGATGGTACATACCAAGGTGGAAAAAATGATGTAAATTGGCAACTAAATGACGGTTATGAATTAAAAGCGTTTCGTAACGGAGAAGCATTATTATCTCCGGTTATAAAAACGTTAAAACAGATGAGCGAAGCGATGCAAAAAGGTGACCAAAAAGCGTTACAACCGTTATTAGGAGAAAATAAGAAAAACTTAGATGGCATCATTAACCGTACAACTGAAGTTGGTTCAACAATGAACACAATGGAAACATTTAAAACAATTTTAAGCGAGCAAAATTTAGCGCTTCAAGAAAATCGTAAAGAAATTGAGGATGTCGATTTAGCGGTAGCAATTTCTGACTTAGCGTATATAAATGCGACGTATGAAGCGACGCTTAAAGCAGTTAGCACGATGAGTAAAACGAGTATTTTAGACTACATGTAATTAATAAGGAGTGAGAAAAATGGCAGGAACAACGATGACAGGTATTGGTGGTAGACAACAAATTTGGAATCTCGGAAATAATATGATCGATACTTCAAACTTCGTCGAATTAGAAATGAATGCGTTAGATATGAGGAAAACACCGTATACGAAAGAAAAGAACGACCTTACAAATGATAAATTATTATATACAAGTTTAAAATCAGAATTTAGTTCTTTCACACAAACATTTAAAAACTTAGCGGCTTTTAAAGGGAATGAAAAAAAAGTAACGACAACACAAGACGGTTATATAAATGTAAAAGCTGATGGTGGTGCGATTGCAGGAACTTTTAATATGACAATTACACAGCTAGCGCAGCGTCATCAAATAGCTTCAAATGACATTACAGATATAAATGCAAAGCTTCCTAAAGATGAAACATTAAAACTAGGCGGTAAAGAATTAAAAGTAACAACTGATATGACATATAAAGATTTAATTAATAAGATTAATGATGGAGATTATGGCGTATCAGCTTATACACTTGGAAATAAAATGTTCATGACCTCGAAAAAAGAAGGAACAGATGGAGTAATTAAGTTTGAGGGGAACACATCTACACTATTTCAAGATATTGGTTTAGCTAATGCGGATGGAGTAGCGCTTAATGTAATCAATGAAGCGCAAAATGCTAAATATAGTATTAATGGTATCACAGCTGAAAGCTTTACCAATACAATTGAGGCTCTTCCAGGCGTGAAAATTGAATTATTAAAGGTAACTGAGCCAAAAGTGGAAGGGACACCAGATGCTGGCACAACACCAGATCCAAAAACAAAAGGTATAGACCTAAAATTTACAGTAAATGACTCAAACGTAACAGATGCATCGAATGTTATTAAGAAGATGGTTGCGGATTATAATAAAGCTGTTAGTACGGTAGATATCTTTGCCGGAAAAGGTGGGGCTTTCCAAGGTCAAGCCATTATGCAAAGTGTACGTCAAGCGATGAACAATGTCGTAACATTTTCTCAAGATGGTAATTATTTATTCACATTTGGTATTCAATTAAAGCAAGATGGAACGATGGAAGTTAATGATGAAAAATTAACACAAGCATTAAAAGAAAAACCTGATGCAGCGAAGCAATTTTTCTTTAGTTCTAACGGTTTAGGAAAAATGATGGAAGAGCCACTTGATAAACTATTTGGTGATAAAGGTGTAGTCGGTGAGAGAGTAAAAAATATTGACTCACGTGTAAGTGATTTAGATAAAAAGATTAAAGATATCGAGACGCAAAACTTGCAAAAGCAAGATGAAATTGTGAAGAAGTATCAAAAATTAGAAAGTACATTAGCGGCGCTTGATAGCCAGCTAAAAACAATTAAAGCAATGACAAAACAAAAAAGTGATGATTAATGAAAGTTAAGGAAGTGATGGTATGCAAGCATGGCAACGTTATATGCAAAATGATATTATGACGAGTAATCCGATTAAAAATACAATTTTTATCTATGAAAGATGTATTGTAGAGTTTCGTAATTTAGAAGAGCTTTTACATACTTTTAAACTACAAGAAGGAGACGCGCTTCTTGAAAAGTTAGAACGTATTTTTGAAGAATTGAAGCTTCAATTGAACCCTGAAATTACGAAAGACTTATATGATAGTCTTTATGGTTTATACGATTGGATTAGTATTCAAATTCAGACGATGAAAGTAACGCGTGAAGCAAAAGACATGGATGCGATTGTGAAAGTGTTACAAGATTTAATAGACGGTTACCGCGGAGCACTTGAAAATGAACAATGATATTTATCGGACGTTTGTCGGCTGTTTTAATGAAATCGGTGAATTGCAAGTGTCAGATGGAGAGTTTGCTGAGAAGAGTGAGATGTTAAATCGCTGGATGATGACATTGGATGAAGAAACGCGTGCGCAAGTTGCAGCAGAAGTAAGTCCATTCATTATTAAGGCAGCGCAGCATATTCGAGATAAGCAAAAGATTTTGGAAGAAATGATTATGACAAATGATGGACGAATGAAAGCTAATTCATTTTACGGTAAATATTAATAATACAGTTTACAAATGGATTTCCCCTTTTTAAAGGGGATCCATTCCTTTGTTTAAGTAAATAGTTCCGCTGATTGAGGTTTCATTTTATGAATGTAATGAAAAAATAGTAGTAATCTAAATAATATAAAAATGAACTTTAATGTGTAGTTCATATATGAAAATAGTTCACGGATCACTGTCTGTATACAGTTTTTTGTATTCTTTTTATATTTTTGTATTTTTCTAAAGACAACAATGGAAAAATGGAATAAAATATGTAAGGGTACATAATAGTTAATATTTTAATAAATACATATAATAAAATAAATAATGAAGTGAAACTTCCATCAGTGGATCATTAAGGTAGAAAAGGAAGGGTGTGGAATATGCCAGATTTAGTGAGTGATGTAAGCCATTATATGAACTATTTAGTAACGAAACGAAATACTGTTTCTAGTAATATTGCAAATGCGAATACACCTGGCTATAAAGCACAAGATGTAACATTTGCTGAGCAGATGAGTAAGAGCAGTGCGTTATATAAGAACAATGCGGCTGATTTAAAGAGCAATCCAGATTTATATCAAACGAATGAAATGCACTTACCGACAGTAAATATGAAAAATACGTATGCAAAGATTCAAACGAAATCAATGCAAAAGAATCAAGATGGAAATAGTGTGGATGTAACGACAGAAATGCTAGATTTAATGAAAGCAAATCAGTTATACGGTATTTCAATTAATGCAATTAATACACAATACGCAATTAACCAAGCGGCACGTGGACGTTAAAGGTAGAAGGAGAGACAACGATGTTTCAGGCAATGAATGCAAGTGGCTCAGGACTAACGACAGCGAGAAAGTGGATGGAAGTTACTTCAAACAATATTGTAAATGCGAATACGACAGCCGCTCCGGGGGCAGATTTATATGAGCGTCGTAGTGTGGTGCTAGAATCAAATAATAGTTTTGCAAGTATGTTAGACGGGGCTCCTACTAACGGAGTGAAAATAAAAAGTATTGAAGCAGACAAAACGGAAAACTTAGTGTATGATCCGACGCATCCGCATGCAAATGAAGAAGGATATGTACGTTATCCAAATATTGATGTAACTGCTGAAATGACGAATGTTATGGTTGCTCAAAAAATGTATGAAGCAAATACAAGTGTATTAAATGCGAACAAAAAAATGCTCGATAAAGATTTAGAAATTGGACGAGGATAAGGGGGAAGATAGGGATATGAAAATTCAACCAATGTTACATACACAGCCATTTGGAGCAATTCAGTCAATTGGTGCACCGAAAACTTCGGAAACTTCTGTAGCTCCGGGAAAAAAGTTTATTGATTTATTGGAAGATATGAATCAAACGCAAAATAATGCGCAAACAGCAGTATATGATTTATTAACAAAAGGGGTAGGAGAAACACATGACGTTTTAATTCAGCAAAAAAAAGCTGAATCTCAAATGAAAACGGCTGCTCTCGTACGTGATAATCTTATTGAAAATTATAAGTCACTAATTAATATGCAAATTTAGGAAAGTGGACGGGTGTGTTTAAATGGAAAAGATAAAAAATGTTATCCAATCGTTAAAAACGTGGCATAAGTTAGTAATCGGTGCTGCGCTTTTAGCGGTTGTAACAGGAGCACTTTTATACTTCACCTTGCCAGATAAATATGTTGTTGTATATCAAAATTTAAATGATGCAGATAAGCAAGAGATTACAGCAGAATTATCGAAGTTAGGTGTCGATTACCAATTAGCGGCCGATGGTTCAATTCGTGTGCAAAAGAATGATGCTCCATGGGTTCGAAAAGAAATGAATGGAATGGGCTTACCGTTTAATTCTAAGAGCGGCGAGGAAATATTATTAGAAAGCTCGCTCGGGTCAAGTGAGCAAGATAAAAAAATGAAGCAAATTGTCGGTACGAAAAAACAATTGGAGCAAGATATTGTACGAAATTTTGCGACGGTTGAAACGGCAAATGTTCAAATTACATTACCTGAAAAAGAAACAATTTTTGATGAAGAAAAAGCAAAGGGAACAGCGGCGATTACTGTTGGTGTGAAGCGTGGACAATTATTAACAGCTGATCAAGTTGCTGGTATACAGCAAATGATTAGTGCGGCAGTTCCTGGCGTGAAAGCAGAAGAAGTAAGTGTTATTGATAGTAAAAAAGGTATCATCTCAAAAGGAGCAGATGAAGCGCACTCTAACAGTTCCTCTTCTTATGAAAAAGAAGTAGAGATGCAGCATCAAATTGAAGGTAAATTAAAGCAAGATATTGACGCAACGTTAATGACGATGTTTAAGTCAAATGAATATAAAGTGAATACGAAAGTTTCTGTAAACTACGATGAGGTTACACGTCAATCAGAAAAATATGGTGATAAAGGTGTGCTTCGTAGTAAACAAGAGCAAGAGGAAAGCTCTACTGCACAAGAAGGAGCAGATACGAAGCAAGGTGCTGGTATTACAGCGAACGGTGACGTGCCAAACTACGGTACGAACAATAATCAAAACGGTAAAGTTGTCTATGATAATAAAAATGGTAACAAAATTGAAAACTATGAAATAGATAAAACAGTTGAAACAATTAAGAAACATCCAGAATTAACGAAAACAAATGTTGTTGTATGGGTAGATAATGATACGTTAGTAAAACGAAAAATTGATATGACGACTTTCAAAGAAGCGATTGGCACAGCAGCTGGGCTTCAAGTTGATCCGAATGGAAACTTTACAAACGGTCAAGTTAACGTTGTAACTGTTCAGTTCGACCAGCCGAAAGTTGAAAAAGAGAAAGAGCCGGAAAAAAGTGGTATGAACTGGTGGTTATTCGGTGGAATTACAGCTGGCTTGTTAGCACTAATTGGTCTAGTATGGTTCTTCTTAGCAAGACGTAAGAAAAAGAGAGAAGAAGAGGAATATGAAGAATACTTAGCCGAAGAGGAAATTGCCGCAAGTAATGAAAGTATTCTGGAAATTCCTGAAGAAAAAATAGTGCCAGAGCCAACACCGGAACCAGAAGGACCGAAAGAACCAACGTTAGATGATCAAGTGCAGGAAGCTACGAAAGAACATGTAGAAGGTACTGCAAAAGTAATTAAAAAATGGTTAAACGGACAGTAAGGGAGGAACAACGATGTTAGATGAAATCTCCTCCAAAGAAAAAGCTGCCATCCTCATTCGTACATTAGACGAAGGGGTGGCAGCAAAAGTCATTGAATATATGACAGCTGAGGAAAAAGAAGTATTACTTCGTGAAATTGCGAAGTTTCGTGTATATAAACCAGAAACGTTAGAAAATGTGCTAGGGGAGTTCTTATATGAATTAAATGTAAAAGAATTAAACTTAGTCACTCCAGATAAAGAGTACATTCGTCGCATATTTAAAAACATGCCCGAAGACGAGCTGGAAAAATTATTGGAAGATCTTTGGTATAACAAAGATAATCCGTTTGAGTTCTTAAATTCACTTACAGATTTAGAACCACTTCTTACAGTGCTCAATGATGAATCACCACAGACGATTGCGATAATTGCTTCTTACATTAAACCGCAACTTGCTTCTCAATTAATTGAGAGATTGCCAGATCATAAACGAGTAGAGACGGTAATGGGTATTGCAAAACTAGAACAAGTTGATGGTGAATTAATTAATCAAATTGGTGAGTTGTTAAAAGCGAAATTAAATAATATGGCATTTAGTGCAATTAATAAAACAGATGGCTTGAAAACGATCGTGAACATTTTAAATAATGTTTCACGAGGTGTTGAAAAAACAGTCTTTCAAAAGCTGGATGAAGTCGATTATGAGTTATCTGAGAAAATTAAAGAAAATATGTTTGTCTTTGAAGATTTACTTGGTCTTGAAGATCTTGCGCTTCGCCGTGTATTGGAAGAAATTTCAGATAACGGTGTTCTTGCGAAAGCACTTAAAATTGCAAAAGAAGAAATTAAAGAGAAATTATTTACATGTATGTCTTCAAACCGTAAAGAGATGATTCTAGAAGAATTAGATGGCTTAGGACCGCTTAAGATGACGGATGCTGAAAAAGCGCAGCAAACGATTACAGGTACAGTTAAAAAGCTAGAAAAAGAAGGAAGAATTATCGTTCAAAGAGGTGAAGGGGATGTCCTTATTTAAAAACAGAATTCCGAAGAATTCTGTTTCTTTTTCTGAAGAAACGTATGAATTACAATTTCCAAAACCAGCTTCAGTCCAAATAGAAGAGGAAGAATTACAAGCTGATCATGCAGAGCTTCGCGCCCAGCAAGAATCATTACATATGGAAATGAATCAGTTAAGACAAGGGCAGCAAATGCTAGAACGAGAGCGTCAGCAGCTAGTACAAGATAAAGAACAATTTCAAATGCATATTCATGAACAAATGGAACAGATGGAAGTAGCACGTATGCAGTTTCAAAAAGAACAACAGGAAACAGCATACGAATGGACAGAGTTATTGTGGGATCAATCTTTTCATCTAGCAGAAAAAATCGTAAACCAAGCGGTAGATTCGCGATTACTTGATGTGTTACCAATTTTAACTGGCATCGTTCAAACGTTGCCTACTTCATTTGAAAAATTAATAATAACAGTACATCCAGAAACGTTTGAACGTATTCAAGAAGAGAAGGAAAATACGAAAGAGTATTGGTTACTACAATTAGTAGAATGGAAATATGATTTCTCCCTGCAGTTCGGTGAATTTGTTTTGGAGGAAGAGAAAGAGTTTTTTGAATTTAAATTTGCACCTATATTTGCGAAGCTTCGTCAGAAATGGGAAGAAGAGAAGTTGTTTGAGGAGCAAAATGTATGAACAACAAGCTCATAAATGAACAGAATAAGTGGAATACGTTTATCGACACACCGTTTTATACGAAAATTGGTAAAGTTCATAGTGTACAAGAACAGTTTTTCGTAGCGAAAGGACCGAAAGCAAAAATTGGCGATGTTTGTTTCGTTGGAGAACATAATGTTTTATGTGAAGTAATTGCGATTGAAAAAGAGAATAATATGTTACTCCCATTTGGACAGACAGAAAAAGTATGTTACGGGGATTCAGTTACATTAATTGCAGAAGATGTTGTTGTACCTCGTGGTGATCATTTACTTGGAAAGGTGTTAAGTGCGAATGGTGAAGTGTTAAATGAGAACGCTGAAAACATTCCACTACAGAAAATAAAATTAGATGCCCCCCCTATTCATGCATTTGAGCGTGAAGAGATTACTGATGTATTTGAAACGGGAATAAAATCAATTGATTCTATGCTAACAATTGGTATCGGTCAAAAGATTGGTATTTTCGCTGGATCAGGTGTTGGTAAATCTACTTTACTTGGAATGATTGCAAAAAATGCAAAAGCTGATATTAACGTTATTAGTTTAGTAGGAGAACGTGGCCGAGAAGTAAAAGACTTTATTCGAAAAGAATTAGGCGAGGAAGGTATGAGGAAAAGCGTTGTTGTTGTAGCGACGTCAGATGAAAGCCATCTGATGCAACTTCGCGCGGCAAAGCTTGCCACATCCATTGCTGAATATTTCCGTGATCAAGGCAATAACGTACTACTCATGATGGATTCAGTTACTCGTTTTGCTGATGCGCGCCGAAGTGTTGATATTGCAGTGAAAGAGTTACCGATTGGTGGTAAAACACTGTTAATGGAAAGTTATATGAAGAAGTTGTTAGAGCGATCTGGTAAAACACAAAAAGGATCTATAACAGGTATTTATACCGTACTCGTTGATGGAGACGATTTAAACGGTCCTGTACCAGATTTAGCACGTGGTATTTTAGATGGACATATTGTATTAAAGCGTGAGCTTGCTACGCTTAGTCATTATCCTGCCATTTCAGTGTTAGATTCAGTAAGTAGGATTATGGAAGAAATTGTGTCGCCTAACCATTGGCAACTTGCAAATGAAATGAGAAAAATCTTATCTATTTATAAAGAAAATGAATTGTACTTTAAATTAGGGACGATTCAAGAAAATGAAGAAAATGCTTATATTTTTGAATGTAAAAATAAAGTAGAAGATATAAATACGTTTTTAAAGCAAGGTCGATCGGATAGTTTCCAATTTGATGATATCGTTCAAGCGATACACCATATAGTATAAGGCCTCTACTAAAGGGGTCTTATTTTTTTGTTTTTTAATATTTCACAGATTTTTTTGGAAAAAAACTATATAATAGAAAAAGAGAGCGTTATAATAGGAAGGGGCTATGAAAACAGGTGGATAAACAGCAGTACGACACGATAAAATTGCAAATAAATCAAGAAAAAGAACATATTTTAAAAGAAGTGTACGAACTAACAGCTGAAAAAAGAAAAATAGAACAAAAAAAAGAATATGATTTATACGTTGTGAAATCACGTAGCAAAGTCGTACAAACTGGTCAACGTATTATGGCTGGCATGCTTTCTTCACATACGTTTTCACCTGAAAGAATAGAAGAATGGAATCGAAAAATTAAAAAAACAGAAGGTTTTATTCAAAAAAATGAAAGCCTTTTAGAGCAAGTAAAAGAAAAAGAACGTGTCATTGATGAAATGTATCAAGAAGATTGTAAGAAGCTTGCAAAAGTGCAAGAAAAGCTAGAAGAAAAAATGCTTCTTGATTTAAAAATGTGTATGAATGGATGAGGTGAATGTAGTGATACAGTCTGTATTACCGGTGCAACAAAGTTTACCTCCGCAAAAAGAAAAAGGGCTAGAAATACAATCGAAAAATGAAAATTCTTCATTTGATCGTACGTTGAGAATGGAAAATAAACAGCAGCCGAAAACGGAGAAAACGAAACGAGAAGAAGCACCAAAAGAAGAGAAAAAAGAATATAATCTTTCTAAACCATCGGTAACGAAAGAAGAACCAAGTGTAAAGAAAGAAGAAAAAAAAGAGACAGAACAGTTGTTATTAGCTGTATCTGAGCAAATGGTTGCAATTGAGCAATTACGTGTGCAACCAGAATTGTTATATCAATACATACAAAAAATACAAGAGCTGTATAAAGAATATGGAAATATAAAACTTAACGAATTACCCGCAGGTGAATTACAACAATTACAAGAGCTCCTTTCAAATATGAATATTAAAAATGCTATATGTTTAGAAGATACAATGCAAATGGTGTTAGACAAAGTGAAGATGCCAGAGCAAATGATGCAGGCTTTGAAAGTTGTAGAGACAGAAACTTGTAATATTGCAAAAAAACAAGAAGAGTCTAAAGATGTAGATCTTCTGAAATCAGAGAGCGATGATGTGAAGGTAGAGTTGCCAGAAGTCGATTCGTTAAGTGATTCGAGTTCCACGGGTGCGGAGTTATTAAATAAAGCGACGAGTACTGATCAAATCGGAAAATCAAATAGTGGCGCTGAGAAGGTTACATTACCTGACTTAGGAAAGAAAATGGAAGCGCAAGTAGAAGCATTGCAAAAATTTGTAGTGAAACAAGAACGTGTTTTATTCCAGCTAAATCCAGAAAAATTTGGAACGTTAACTGTATTTATGAAAAAGCATGGCGACCAAATTGATGTGCATGTAGAAATGGAAAAACACGATGCAAAAAAACGTGTTGAAATCATTTTTGATGAATTGAGGCTAAAGCTAAAAGAAAAAGAAATTAATATTCAAATTAGCTATTCGGATAAAGATGAAAACCGTAAAGAACAGCGAGAACAAGAACAAAGACAAAAGCAGAAATTAGCAAGTACGCAAC
The DNA here is from genome assembly GCF_016483245.1 of Bacillus cereus group sp. N31. NCBI lineage: Bacteria > Bacillati > Bacillota > Bacilli > Caryophanales > Bacillaceae > Bacillus > Bacillus cereus group sp. N31. The sequence goes on from NZ_JAEHCH010000002.1 coordinate 243,064, forward strand.
ATGAGAAACAACAATCAAAAGAATTTGCGGGATTATTGGAGGAATAAAGCGTGCCAACAGTTGGGTTAAATACAACGAGTACAAATCATATTCCGTTACAAGCAGGAGCGCAAGCAAAAAACGCATCTGTGAATGGTGTACAATCGCCAGTTCAACAAACAAACGGAGTTTCAGCAGGAGCACAAAAGACTCCTGGGGTAATGGGGAAAGATGACTTCCTAAAATTGTTTTTATCAAGTTTCCAACATCAAGATCCATTTAATGCAATGGATATGAATCAAATGATGAACCAGACAGCGCAGTTATCTCTTATGGAGCAAGTGCAAAATATGACAAAAGCAGTTGACTCTTTAAGAACGACGATGTATTCGACAGCGCTTGATGGCGGTATGAAGTTTTTAGGGAAGTACGTAAGAGGTGTTGACGGCGACGGAAACAAAGTAACTGGTCAAGTAGAGACGGTTCGCCTTGCAGAGAATAATGATGTACAGCTCATTATTAATAATAAAGTCGTATCTCTTCGTTTCGTTGAGAGAGTGTCTGATAAACCGATTGGAGAAACGAATCCAGAGGATGTCAAGAAAGAAGAGCAAAAAACAACTGAAGAAGTAAAAACTACAAATTCATGAGGAGTGTCCATACGTTATGATTAAAGCGTTATATACAAGTATTACAGGAATGAATGCAACACAAAATGCATTAAGTGTAACTTCAAATAATATTGCTAATGCACAAACAGTTGGTTATAAAAAACAAAAAGCAATGTTTGATGATTTACTATATAACAATTCGATTGGTGCAAAAGGTGACGGTAAATACGCAGGAACGAATCCGAAAAGTATTGGTAACGGTGTGAAAATGAGTGGTACGGTTACAGATTATAGTGATGGTACAATTACGTTAACTGGTGGTAAAACACAAGCAGCAATGGAAGGTAATGGTTTCTTCGTTGTAGGTGATTCAAAAGGCGGAAATATGGAATTTACTCGTAAAGGTACGTTTGGGATATCCTCAGATTACTATATTACGAATACTGAAGGTCAATATGTATTTGCATATCCTGCAAATGAAGCAACTGGTGAAGTTGATTTATCTGGAATCCCAGGACCGTTGCAAATTCCAATGGGAACAGCAATTGGTGGTATTCGAACATCGAAAGGGACAATTAAAGGGAATATTCCAACTGGTGAAAAACAAATTACACAAGATTTACCTGTATATGATAATGCGGGGAATACATGGACAATGCGTGTAGAGTTTAAACAAACGAGCGAACATAATTATACATATAAAGTACAGATGCGTAATGACTCGAAAAAAGAAACAGAGTTTAAGGATGTTCAAGGTGCAGGTGGTAATATGACATTTGATGCTGTTGGAAATCCTAATCCGAAAGAGCAAAGAGCCAATATTCCATTTGATGGCGGCTCTATAAATTTAGACTTAAGTCATTTAACAAACCATCCAACAGATAAAACATTATCAGTAACAGACGTAGATGGTAGAGCAGCAGCGACGGTTAAAGATTGCTTCATTGCTGACGGTGGATATGTAATGGTAAAATATTCTGATGGAAGTATGAAATCTGCTGGCCAATTAGCTGTTGCGATGTTCCCGAACGAAGGCGGTCTAATGAAAACAGGTAATGGTAACTATACAGCGACGAATACAACAGGTATTTTAGCACTTGGTGCATCTGGTCAAAACGGTGCAGGTAAAGTACGTGGTGGCGCGCAAGAAGGGGCCAACGTAGATTTATCTGTTGAGTTCGTTGACTTAATGCTGTATCAACGTGGATTCCAAGGAAATGCGAAAGTAATTAAAGTGTCAGATGAAGTATTAAATGAAGTTGTAAACTTAATTCGATAATATATTATAAAGAAAACTTGTAATGTAGTAGAAAGGGTTTTTTATTCGTATGACAAGACAAGAGCGAGTTTTACAATTGCCTTTTTTCGAAAATAAACGTGAACTTGCCGAGCAAGTGCTAAAAATGGAACGAGAAGAGCATGTATATTTACCGGATCAATTTGAAATTAAGCAAGTGCCTCCGTATTCATTTGGTGAAAAGGAAGCCATCATTGGCCGTATTCATGAGTTTTATTTCGTAAGTGTTGGTAGTGATGGAGTTTGGAAGTATCAACTGTTTAAGGACGAGATGAAGTGCCGTGAGTTTTTTGTTACGTTATCAGGGATAACGGATCAGCAAATTGCGTTTTGGTTCAATAATATCGAGTTACTTAAAAGCTCTTAAAAGCCCTTTTAATGGTTTGAGAGATGTGGTAGGGTTTAAGTGCTTATAAGGGTGCTCGAACGTTGTGGAAACAGCGGTATGAAGTGTTACCAAGGTAGTTTAATAAGAGATAAGCGAATTGTAGTATAGTATGGATAACAACTATGGTTCTGAGGGGCTTGTAGTTGTAAGAGTAGTGCTATGGAGAGGTACTGTGATGGTTGGTTGGAGATAAGATAATTGTCTCATAGCAAACCAGTGCCTTTTGGATAGTTTGTGGGGATACATTTTTATAAAAGGAGAGGTGAGGAGGATGGCGCAGAATAAGTATCGCGTTACATTCATTTCGCCAAGTGAGGTTGAGCAGCGGACTGTAATGGCGGCGAGTAGTTTGCCAGATCTAATTCGTAAAGTAGAGAGTATTATCGCAGATCCGAACGGTTATTTTGTGAATGATAAAAAAAATAATTGCTATTTTAAAGTAATTAAAGAAAATGTTGCGTTTATTCAATACGAGCTACTATTTTCGGATAAGGAAATTCATATTGAAAAATTAAAACATATAGCGCCGGCTATATTAAAACAATTATTTAAAAAAATAAACGATCCAGAACTATATGCACTCGCGTTACTTGATGTTGATATAGCGACGAAACAATATGTACTCGAAGAAATGAATCAAGAGTTAAGAATGAGAGTAGAAACCGAACTTTCAAAAAAATGGGAAGCAATGCCGACAGAAATTGTAGGGGCACAAGAAGTGTTATTAGAGGCACTTGCTTCATTTATACAAGATTAAGCGTAAATAAATTGTTCGACTATCTATATTTTTCATATAGGTAGTTGACTTTTTCTCTTTTATAAAGCTTAATAATTAAATATACGGAATTAATGGAAGGGGAGCGACACCTTTATGTCACAAGCACAAAGTATTTTATTAGAAAGTGGAACAAATGAATTAGAGATTGTCACATATACTGTTGGTGAAAATCTATTTAGTATCAATGTAATGAAAGTACGTGAAATCATTAATCCATTCCCTGTTACAACTGTGCCAGAATCTCATCATGCAGTTGAAGGTGTTGTTCAAGTACGTGGTGAAATTTTACCTGTTATTAACTTAGCAACGGCTCTTAATTTAAAATCAACAAAGCCACTTGATCAAACGAAATTCATCATCTCAGAATTAAACCAAATGAAAGTTATTTTCCGCGTTGACGAAGTACATCGTATTCAACGTATTTCATGGGAACAAATTGATGAACCAGCTTCCTTATCAATGGGACTAGAAGAAACGACATCTGGCATTGTAAAACTAGATGGGAAAATTATTTTACTATTAGACTATGAAAAAATTGTATGTGAAATTAGCGGTACTGGTTATGACAATAAATCACTTTCAGGCTTAGAACAAAAAACAGATCGTGCTGAAAAAGTTATTTATATTGCAGAAGATTCAGCAATGCTTCGCCAAATACTAGAAGAAACTTTATCATCAGCTGGATATACGAAAATGAACTTCTTCAGCAATGGTGCGGAAGCATTAGCACAAATTGAAAAATTAGCGAAAGAGCAAGGGGAAAAAATGTTTGAACACATTCACTTGCTAATTACTGATATTGAAATGCCAAAAATGGATGGACATCATTTAACGAAAGTGGTTAAGGATGGTGAAATAATGAATCGTTTACCGGTCATTATTTTCTCTTCATTAATTACAAATGAATTATTCCATAAAGGTGAAGCTGTAGGAGCAAATGCTCAAGTAAGTAAGCCAGATATTCAAGAGTTAATTGGTTTAGTTGATAAGTTAGTGTTGTAAAAGAGTTTTAAAAAGCGTTTTTTTGCTGGAATAGAACCTCTAGCGAAGTTTGGAAGCGGTCAGTGCCTAATAGAGCTCTGTACGATGTAAGACCAAAGATATGGAGTGGTTTCAAGTAAGCAGGAGAAGAGAGCTTTCGACTGAGGGTTGGAAACTTTCTTCTATTAGTGGGGAAAAAGGAACTAGCCATGTATAGTAGTACTGGCTAGTTCCTTTTTAGTATTCTATACGCTGTACAGGTAGAAGGAGTATTTGTGGTTATATGAATAGTCTCTATTTCGAGATTTTCAATTGGTTTAATTAATAAGTAACGTTTTTTTGTTTAAAAATATAAGAGAACATATTTTGGTTTATGTTAGTAATATTTCGTGGTAGCGCAAACTTTTTCGGTGAAAATATATTAAAAATACCATATAATATAATTATATGTAATTAATATGTATAATTGCATATTAATTAAAAAATACTCTTTCTTTTTTACACTTTCCATACGTTTTTGTATGTTAATTATTTGACAGACAATTTCGAAATGTTATAATATGGATATGTAAAAATTGCTATTTCTTAAAAGACATGGGAGTCAGATGAGAATTGTGAAAGGATGAGGGGGAGTGGCACAGATTATGTATCACCACACAGCAATCAATGTATTAAAACTTTTACAAAACATGTCAAATAATAAAATGAATGATATGAAATTAGAAACGGAATTTAAAAAAATAGAGAAACAATTCCGAGTGGAGTATGAAGAGTTAGTCGATTTATATAATAGAATGGTTTTATTCCAAATAGATATAGAAAAACATGGCGGTATGCGAGCTTATGAAAAATCAACAATTACATGGCTGAAGTCTGAGCTAGAGTTACTGTATGAAGTGTATCAATTTTGTCAACGTCACGGTTTAAACATTTTAAATATTTCAAAATACGTTAGTAAAAATGAACTAAATCTTTTTCCGAAAACAGAAAGTCAATTGCAAAATACGTATTATAAATTGAAAAAACGTGAAATACCGTTTGAAAATATTGAAAAACAAAAACCAGGACGAAAGCGAAAATATACACCCGTAAAAGAACAAATCGTTGAAATGAAAAAAGAAAACAAGCAAGAAGTAAGAAAAGAAGTTCAAAATACAGAGAATGAAAAAAGTCTTGTAACAGTTATATCTGGTATCGTTGATAATTTTGAAACAATTAGTCAATGTAGTGAAAGAAAAGAAGATGAACTCCATCAGTTTATGGAAGGCATTTATAAGCTTTCAAGCATGGCTGCTGGGCGTTCGGAAAATGAAAAGGATGTACGTGGTCTTGAAAGCGAATTGCATGTATTACGAGCTGAAAATGAAAGACTAAAGCGAGAAAAGGAAGAGCTTGTTCATGATATAAAAGAAATGACGCATCATTTAATTCATTTCATTACGAGCTCTGATATCGATCAAATTCGCACATTGCCTTACTTCGTAAAAGAATGTAAACAAGATTTGCATAAATTAGGGTTATATAACGCACAAGACGGGAAAATGAAAATTATGGTTGATCGTAGTGGACAAGTTATGACTGTAACACAGTAATAAAATTTGGGTACAAAATAAAAGGGAGATACATAGTTTATATGTATTTCCCTTTTGTTTTGTGTGGAATCGTTTCAAAGAGGGAAGACAAATTTTTAAGATTGTAGTAATTTAGAAACCATTTGCGGAATTTGATTAGCCTGTGAAACCATACTGAGCGCAACTTTAGTTAATAATTTAAACTTTAAAAAATCGCTCATTTCCTGCGCCATATCCGCGTCTTCAATTCGAGGAGAAGCATCTGTTAGGGCCATACTTTGACTATTTAAATTTTCAATATTAAAGTGTAAACGATTTATCATAGCCCCAAGATCAGCACGATGAAGTGATACATTTTGCAAGGCTTCTTCAATTTTACGAATTGCCGTTCTTGCTTCTTGTTCTGTTGAAATCTTGATGTCATGTTGTGTAGGGGAAGGGGGAATATGTTTCGTTAGATTTACTGTATGACCGATATCGTCTAATGTAACAGGACGGTTTTGGTCGCCAAATACGGGCAAATTATTAAACTCAGTTGTCTCACCAATATAGCTAATTTGCTCTGTTAAAGATTGAAACTCTTTATTTAGTGAATCACGGTTTTTATTTGAATTTGTACCGTTCGCAGATTGAACAGCTAAATCACGCATACGCTGCAAAATATTCGTAACAGTTTGAAGGGCAGCTTCTGCTGTGCGAAGCATCGATAGCGCATTTTCATTATTACGAATTGCCACGCGCATACCACTTGCTCTCGCATGCATACGAGTCACAATTGCAACATTAGCGGGATTATCGGAAGCGTTATTCAACTTCTTACCAGTCGTCAAATGCTCCATCGCAACATTCATACGTTTCTCATTCTCATACAACGACTGCCTAGCATTCATACTTAAAATATTCGTACCAATACGCATAATAGACACTCCTTATAGATTGATATAGTTAGTGTTCTAAAGCTAATAAACGGCTATGGATAGATAAAAAGGCTTATGCTCATTTGCTGTTGTTGTTTTAACATAAGAGGGGATAAAAATAGGCACTGACCGCTTCTACATATCGCGGATTCTCCTGTCCATCTAAAAAAAGAAGTAGTTTACAAATAATTCATTTATATAGAAAAAATAAACCTCTCCGCAAGCAGAGAGGTTTATTCAGGAAACTAACTCAAATGGCTTATTGTAATAATTTAGAAACCATTTGTGGCGTTTGGTTTGCTTGAGAAAGCATGCTGATACCAGCTTCGTTCAAGATTTTGAACTTAGTCATTTCAGACATTTCTTTAGCCATGTCAGCGTCTTCGATTTGAGAAGCTGCTGAAGCCATAGAAGAAGATTGGCTCTTCAGGTTATTTACGTTAAAGTCAAGACGGTTTAATGTAGCACCTAGAGTTGCGCGGTTAGATGCAATGTTTTCTAGTGCAGAGTCAATTGCAGCGACAGCAGCATTAGGATTAGCAACAGTTACTTTTGTTTTATCGAACGCACCGCCTAAGGCTTTAGCTGCAGCAGCTTTAGCTACATCTGTATCTGCGGCATTATTGTAGTCTGCTAATTTGTCAGTAACGGCTTTAGCATCTGCTGCAGACATAGATCCTTTAACTTTATCGAATTCCTTCATAGCAGCATCAACTTCTTTTTGAATATCAGCTTTGTCAGTAGTAGTTGTTGTATTAAGTGCAGTAAATTTGCCTGCAACATCATCAATTGTTTTTTGTGATGCGCCACCAATTGTTAGTTTATCAATACTTAGTGATTGTGTAGAAACGTTTGCTAATTTAATATCAATTTTCTTACCTTCATCAGCGTTATCTAATGTTTGAATTGCAATAGTTTCATTAGAACCATCTAATAATTTTTTATCATTAAATTCAGTGTTAGTAGAGATGTAATTGATTTGCTCTTTTAATGCGCCGAATTCTTTATCTAGAGCTGCTTGGTTCTCAGATGTATTTGTACCATTTGCAGATTGGTTTGCAAGGTCACGCATACGAAGTAAGATGTTAGATACTGAGTTCATTGCTGAATCAGCTGTACGGATTAATGAAATACCGTCTTGTGTGTTGTTAGCGGCTACTCCTAATCCACTTTCACGAGCACGCATACGAGTTGCGATTGCAAGACCTGCTGCATCGTCAGAAGCGTTGTTGATACGTTTACCGCTTGATAAACGGTCCATAGCGTTACTCATTTTAGCTTGGTTTTGGCGCATGTACTCTTGCGTACGCATGCTGTTAATGTTTGTATTAATTCTCATGTTAAGAACCCCCATTTTTTTATAGTGACTTTTCTGCAAATTGAAAAACGGTAATATGCGAAAAAATCAATTTCGAGATTTATTGTAATCCCTGTCATAGCGGGTGTCAACTAAAAATTCGAATTAATAAATATAAAAAAATAACAGTTTAACAATATATCCATTTTTTTATTACATAATTATTAAAAGGATTATTGCAAACTTTAAAAAAAAACTCTAATATTAGATTATCTTTGTTTACCGAAAAGGTGATATTATGGTAGTTGGAAATATAGTAAAAGAAGTGCTTGCCTATAAAAAAGGACAAATTCAGCAAAAGCTAAGTAGTCCGCAAGCATTCGTTAGTAGTCGTTTTCAAGAGAAGTTGCAGAGTGAACCTGCAAAGGAGACGAAGGGTACTACGCAGCCGGCAAACATAGAAGATATGAGTCAGCCGGTACAATCTACGAAAATAGAAACGGTTGTTACTAAACCGGAACAATCTATTCATAAAGTAGAGGAAGTGAGTAAGCCTGAAGAAAAGGCTGAAACGAAGAAAGCAGATGAAGTGCAAGTCGCGCAAAAAGAGTTTGAACGACGTTTCCCAGAAACGAAAAATGAGGCTGTTGATACGTGGGAATTAACGAAGAAGTATAATATTCAAAAAATACGTTATTCCAATGAAGGGAAGTATGAGGATATTATTGATCGCGTTAGCCGTACATATGGAATTCCGCAAACGTTAATTCAAAAAATGATTGAAGTAGAGTCTAATTTTAATCCGAAAACGGTGTCACATGCAGGTGCGATGGGGCTTATGCAGCTTATGCCAGCGAATGTGAAGGAGATGGGTGTGAAGAATCCATTTTCACCAGCTGAAAGTATTGAAGGCGGCGTGAAAGAGTTAAGCGGTTATTTAAAGAAAAATAACGGTGACTTAGTATTGGCGCTTGCTTCTTATAATGCTGGTCCTGGTAATGTGAGAAAGTACGGAGGCGTACCACCATTTAAAGAAACGCAAGGATATATTAAAAAAATATTAAATATCGACGTTTCAAAATAAGAAGTTTCATATATAGAGAGAACATGAAATTTTCGTGAACATGATATGGGAGTTGGCTAGATTTGAAATTACAAGATGATATTCCGTTAACAATTTATTTTGAAATCGGAAATACGAAAAAGAAAATTGAAGATCTGCTTCATATTACGAAAGGTACATTGTATCGTCTTGAAAATTCAACGAAAAATACGGTGCGTCTTATGCTTGAGAATGAAGAGATTGGAACCGGAAGGATTTTGACGAAAAACGGGAAGATGTACGTTGAAATCGTTGAATTGAAAAGGTAGGGAAGGGGATTGTCATGAGTGGCGAAAAATTAAGCCAAGAGCAAATTGATGCCCTGCTGAAGGCGGTAAATGAAGGCGAGGAAATGCCAGCTTTTGCACAAGAAGCAGGGAAGCAAGAGAAATTTCAAGAGTATGATTTTAATAGACCAGAGAAGTTTGGTGTTGAGCATTTACGTAGTTTGCAAGCGATTGCTTCTACGTTTGGAAAACAGACGTCACAGACGTTGTCAGCGCGTATGCGTATTCCGATTGAGCTAGAGCCTTCAACAGTTGAGCAAGTTCCATTTACGAGTGAGTATGTGGAGAAAATGCCGAAAGATTATTATTTATATTGCGTAATTGATCTCGGTTTACCAGAGCTTGGAGAAATTGTTATTGAGATTGATTTAGCATTTGTTATTTATATTCATGAATGCTGGCTTGGCGGAGATAGTAAGCGTAACTTTACGATGCGCAGACCGCTAACGGCGTTTGAGTTTTTAACGCTTGATAATATATTCTTGCTTCTTTGTAAAAATTTAGAGCAATCATTTGAAAGTGTTGTTGCGATTGAACCGAAGTTTGTAACGACGGAAACAGATCCGAATGCATTAAAGATTACGACAGCGAGCGATATAATTTCATTACTGAACGTAAATATGAAAACAGATTTTTGGAATACGACGGTGCGTATCGGGATTCCGTTCTTATCTGTTGAAGAAATTATGGATAAGTTAACGTCTGAAAATATTGTCGAACATTCTTCAGATAAACGTAAAAAGTATACGTCTGAAGTGGAAGTGAAAGTAAATCAAGTGTACAAACCTGTTCACGTTGCAATTGGTGAGCAGAAAATGACAATGAGTGACATTGAACAAATTGAAGAAGGCGATATTATTCCACTTCATACGAAAGTTTCGGATGAATTACTCGGTTATGTAGATGGAAAGCATAAATTTAATTGTTTTATTGGGAAAGATGGAACGCGTAAAGCGCTCCTATTTAAAAGTTTTGTAGAGTAGGAGGATCCATATGAAGCATGAAGTATCTCCTGTGTCCTTAATGGGATTAGAAGAATTTGCAGGGAAACGAAATGAAGCGAGTAAAGCACATATTGATACTGTTTCAGATATTTCGATTGAACTTGGCGTAAAGCTTGGGAAGTCATCTATTACGCTCGGTGATGTGAAGCAGTTAAAAGTTGGCGATGTTCTTGAAGTAGAGAAAAACTTAGGACATAAAGTAGATGTGTATTTAAGTAATATGAAGGTCGGCATCGGTGAAGCAATCGTAATGGACGAGAAGTTCGGCATTATTATTTCTGAAATTGAAGCTGATAAGAAGCAAGCTGCGCTTATGAAGGCGCAAAGTCAAATGCAAGATAAAGAGTAGAGGAGGAGTCATATGTCGTATATGACGACCTTATTTCAAGTCGTTTTACTGTTTGGTGCACTCGGTTACGGTGCATTTTATATGACGAAAAAGACGCGCAAACAGCAGTTTTTTAAGCAAGGTGAAAATGGCCATATTCAAGTAAAAGACGGTGTATATTTAAATCATCAAACGAGCGCCTTTTTATTTGAAGTGGATGGCAAGCAAGTATTCACTGTTATTAGTAATAATGGTGTGCAGTCTGTGCAATTAACAGGAACAGGAAATCAGTTTCAACAAGCGCTAGAAGACGCGGTGAAGAGTGAAACGAAAAAAGTAGAGGATCCATCATGAGAATAAAGAAACAGTTATCATTATTAGCCGTTATTTTCGTATTTTCTATCGTTTTTTCAATTATTTTTGTAAATCCAGCGTATGCAGCCCCGAACGGTTTTATTAATTTCGAAAATGGAAAAGAGTTTACGAGTAATTCAAGTGTACAGTTATTTGCACTCGTTACCCTTCTATCATTATCTTCTTCTATCGTTCTTTTATTTACGCATTTTACTTATTTTATGATCGTTCTTGGAATAACTCGTCAAGGACTTGGGGTAATGAACTTACCACCAAACCAAGTGCTTGTTGGACTTGCTTTGTTTTTATCACTATTTACGATGCAACCGGTGTTAGGTCAGTTAAAGAGTGATGTGTGGGATCCGATGACGAAAGAAAAAATAACTGTAAGTCAAGCTGCGGAGACGACAGCTCCAATTATGAAAGATTACATGGCGAAGCATACGTATAAGCATGATTTAAAAATGATGCTGAAAGTACGCGGTGAAGAGTTGCCGAAAGATTTGAAAGACCTTTCATTATTTACGCTCGTACCATCCTTTACGTTAACGCAAATTCAAAAAGGATTATTAACGGGGATGTTCATTTATTTAGCGTTTGTATTTATAGATTTGATTATTAGTACACTTTTAATGTACCTCGGGATGATGATGGTACCGCCGATGATTTTAAGTTTACCGTTTAAAATACTCGTTTTCGTATATTTAGGTGGATATACAAAAATCGTCGATATAATGTTTAAAACGGTCGCCTGAAGCGTTTGATGCTATGTGATAGGAGTCATATAAATGAATACGTCACCAATTATAGATATTTTTCAAACCTTTTTTTATAAAGGGGTTATGATTTTAATGCCGGTTGCCGGTGTAAGTATGATTGTCGTTATTATCATCGCTGTCATTATGGCGATGATGCAAATTCAAGAGCAAACGTTGACGTTTTTACCGAAAATGGCGAGTATAGTGCTCGTTATTATCATTTTAGGTCCGTGGATGTTTCAAGAGTTAACGACACTTATTTTAGATTTATTTGATAAAATTCCATCGCTATTGCGTTCGTACTAAGATAGGTGAACTGAAATGAATATGGAATTATGGGCGGCGACGTTTTTTGCGTTTTGCCGTATTACTTCATTTTTATATTTTTTACCTTTCTTTTCAGGACGGTCGATTCCTGCAATGGCAAAGGTTACATTTGGACTTGGTCTTTCGATTACAGTGGCCGATCAAGTTGATGTCTCTCACATAAAGACAGTTTGGGACGTCGCAGCTTATGCAGCAACGCAAATTGTAATTGGATTATCCCTTGCAAAAATTGTAGAAATGCTGTGGAATATTCCGAAAATGGCCGGACATATTTTAGACTTTGATATCGGTTTATCACAGGCTAGTTTGTTTGATGTAAATGCAGGATCACAGTCTACTTTACTATCAACAATTTTTGATATATTTTTTCTCATTATTTTTATTTCACTTGGCGGCATTAACTATTTCGTTGCCACGATTTTAAAGTCGTTTCAATATACAGAGGCGATTTCAAAATTGTTGACGACTAGTTTTTTAGATAGTCTACTCGCAACGTTATTATTTGCGATTACATCAGCGGTCGAAATTGCTTTGCCACTTATGGGCAGCTTATTCATTATTAATTTTGTTCTTATTTTAATCGCAAAAAATGCACCGCAATTAAACGTTTTTATGAATGCGTACGTGATTAAAATTACATGTGGTATTTTATTTATTGCGATGAGCGTACCGATGCTCGGTTATGTGTTTAAAAATATGACAGATGTATTACTGGAAGAGTATACGACACTATTTAACTTTTTCTTAACGAAGTAGGGGGACGCGTATGGCAAAGGATAATAAAACAGAAAAGGCCACCCCGCAGAAGCGTAAAAAATCGCGTGAAGAAGGGAATATCGCCCGGAGTAAAGATTTAAATAATTTATTTTCTATTCTCGTATTAGCAGTTGTCGTTTATTTTTTCGGAGATTGGCTAGGGTTTGAGATTGCCAATTCTGTAGCGGTGCTGTTTGATCAAATCGGAAAAAATACAGATTCGACCGAGTATTTTTATTTAATGGGGATTTTGCTACTAAAAGTATCAGCTCCTATATTAATACTCGTATATGCTTTTCATTTATTCAATTATATGATTCAAGTCGGTTTCTTATTTTCTTCTAAAGTCATAAAGCCGAAAGCATCACGTATTAATCCGAAAAACTATTTTACGAGACTGTTTAGTCGTAAAAGTTTAGTAGATATTTTGAAATCACTGTTTTATATGGGATTAATCGGTTACGTTGCGTACGTTCTTTTTAAAAAGAATTTAGAGAAGATCGTGAGTATGATTGGATTTAACTGGACTGCGTCACTTACTGAAATTATTAGGCAAATTAAATTTATCTTTTTAGCTATTTTAATTATTTTAATCGTTCTTTCTATTATTGATTTCATTTATCAAAAGTGGGAGTACGAGCAAGATATTAAGATGAAAAAAGAAGAAGTAAAACAAGAGCATAAAGATAATGAAGGGGACCCACAAGTAAAGGGGAAACGAAAAAACTTTATGCATGCCATCTTGCAAGGGACTATTGCGAAAAAGATGGATGGTGCAACGTTTATTGTAAATAACCCGACGCATATTTCAGTCGTACTTCGTTACAATAAACAAGTTGATGCGGCGCCAATTGTCGTTGCAAAAGGGGAAGATGAGCTCGCATTATACATACGGACGCTTGCCCGTGAACAAGAAATACCGATGGTGGAAAACCGTCCGCTCGCTCGTTCTTTATATTATCAAGTCGAGGAAGATGAGACGATTCCAGAAGATTTATACGTAGCTGTAATTGAAGTTATGCGCTATTTAATTCAAACGAATGAACTTGAAGTATAATAGCGCGTTTGGAGGGGATCTCTTTGTTTAAGATGGATTCTGCAAGAACCTATTTTTCTATCTTTTTAGCAGCGTCATTCGTTGTGGCGCTCCTAATTCCACTTCCACCATTTGTACTTGATATCGTTATCGTTTTTCTACTAAGTATGTCAGTACTTATTTATATGCGAGCGACAAGTATTAACGAGTGGGATGAATTAAAGTCATTTCCGACGATGTTGTTATTAATCGGGATTTTCCGCGTATCGATTAACGTTTCGACGACGCGAGCGATTTTAACAGACGGAAATGCGGGTCATGTTATTGAAGAGTTCGGTCAGTTCGTAATTGGCGGAAACTTATTAATTGGTATCGTTATTTTTATCGTTTTAATCATTTTCCAGTTTATCGTTGCAAACGGTGCATCTCGTACAGCTGAAGTAGCAGCTCGTTTTACACTTGATTCTTTACCAGGGAAACAAATGTCTATCGATGCGGATTTAAACCAGCGTATTATTTCAGAAAAAGATGCACAAGCAAAACGAAAAAAATTAAATATGGAAACAGAGTTTTACGGGGCGATGGATGGTGCCGGGAAGTTCATTAAAGGGGACGTTATTTTCGGGATTGTCATTTTATTCGTAAATATCATTTTCGGTTTAATTGTCGGAATGATGCAGCAAGGAATGAGCTTTGCAGATGCGGCTCTTCATTATACACAGTTAACTGTCGGTGACGGAATCGTAAACCAAATCGGTTCGTTAATGCTTGCGATTTCAACAGGTATTATCGTAACGCGTGTATTTGATGGTTCACCGGATACGGTAACGGAAGGTATCTTTAAAGAGTTATTAGCGCATGAAGTTGTTGTATATGCGCTCGGTGGTTTGTTTATCGCAATGGGTATTTTTACTCCGCTACCATTCCTACCGTTTGCTCTCGTTGGTGGAACAATTATCTTCTTAGGAATTCGCAATAAAAAGCGAATAAAGAAAGAGAAAGAAGACGAGCTCCAAAAAGAATTAGAAATGATTCAAGGCGAGGATGAGCAATTACAACAAGTGGAAGATTCATTTGGAGTCTTTACAGATAAATATCCGATTATTGTAGAACTCGGTTTAGATTTAGCGGCACTTGTAAAGCAAAAAATTAATGGGGAGACAGCTCGTGATAAAGTTGTTCTTATGAGGAAATCGATTATTACCGACCTTGGTATTAACGTTCCTGGCATTAACTTTAAAGATAATACGAGTTTTAGACCACGTGGTCGTTACATTATTCGTATTAAAGGTGCGAAGGCGGCTGAAGGTGTTTTAAAATCAGGTTACTTATTAGCACTAAAAACACCGAACGTAATGGCTGATCTAGATGCAGAACCAGCGAAAGATCCAATCTTCGGTGAAGATGGATATTGGATTTTAGAGCATATGGTGCAAGATGCACAAATGAAGGGCTATCAAGTGTTAGAGCCACTTAGTATATTAATTACACATTTAGATGTTGTCGTTAGACGTAATCTTCATGAGTTAATTCAGCGTCAACATGTGAAAGACTTAATCAATTCTCTTGAAAATGATAATGGCGTTTTATTAGAAGAGATTAAGAAGAAAGAAATCGATTTATCACTCGTTCAAAATGTTATTAAACAACTTCTAAAAGAAGGTATTTCAATACGTGATTTACCAACGATTATTGAAGGTATTATTGACGGAAAAGAAGTGTATCAAAATCATGTTGATGGTGTAACGGCATTCGTCCGTGAATGTATTTCAAAAGTTATTTGTGAAAATGCAAAAAATCCGGACGGGAAAATTTATGCGGCGCTTTTCTCTGATTCAATAGAGCTAGATGCGGATGTTGTGAACAATTCCTATCAAGGTTACTTATTAAACTGGGATTTAGATTTAGAAACACGTGTCGTTGAGCAAGTACAGCGCGTCTTTAAACAAGCGCGATTAATGGGAAGAGAACCAGTATTATTAACGCGTAGAAAAGATTTCAGATTTGCGATTGTAAGACTGCTAGAACGATATCAAATAGAAGCGCAAGTGCTTTGTATTAGTGAATTAGCACCAGAAATTGTTGTAGATCAAATTGCCTATATTGAATAGTAGGGGGTGAAGTAATGGAAAGTACAGAAAAGAAAGAAGCGTTAATGCGAATAAAAGCAGCTTCGAAAAATGAATTGTATCGAAAGTTATTTGACCAATATGGTACAGATTATTATTACGTTGTCGATGAAAGTGTAAAACGAAATATCCCGTTTTTTTGGAAAAAGGATTATGAAATGTTAGTTGCTTTTCCAGAGGATAAACAGGAAGAAGTGAATGAAGGAACAGCACAATTTCATGAACAATTAATGGATGTTGTGAATGATTCTTCAGAACAAATTGTGAAGGCTAATGGAATTCAATCAGTACTGCACAATTTAGAAAATGTAACGACTTCTATGTCATACGCGGCAATGCAAACAGGAAATAGTGAAGAATGGGCAAGAAAAAAAGAGAAACTATTAAAGTTGTTTGAAAAAGGAATCGTCGTGGTGAAACAGACGGAAGAAACGAAAGTAGTGAAAAAGCAAAAAGTTGTGAAACAAGTCGTTCCGACCAAGAAAAAAGAAGTAGTTGCAAAGAAAGAAAATCAAGAATCTGTACCGTTTATTATTCAAAAAGTAATTCGGATGCTAGAACAAAACGATGTAGAACAATATTTCATTCATGCATATGCTGAAAAGTTAAAAGTGAAGTTTGAAAATGCAACGATGATTACAGAAGAGGAAGTAATCGGGTATATATTGGAAGATATGAGATCTCACTTCAACACTGAAAATGTATTTGAAAAAGAAGTACAAACAATTGCATTAATCGGTCCAACCGGGGTTGGGAAAACGACGACGCTTGCGAAAATGGCATGGCAATTTCACGGTAAGAAAAAAACGGTTGGCTTTATTACGACGGATCACTCTCGCATTGGGACAGTACAGCAATTACAAGATTACGTAAAGACAATTGGATCAGAAGTAATCGCTGTGCGTGATGAAGCGGCAATGACAAGAGCACTTACGTATTTTAAAGAAGAAGCACGCGTCGATTATATTTTAATTGATACAGCCGGAAAAAATTATCGTACGTCAGATACAGTAGAAGAAATGATTGAAACGATGGGACAAGTAGAACCAGATTATATTTGTTTAACGTTATCAGCTTCTATGAAAAGTAAAGATATGATTGAAATCATTGCGAACTTTAAAGATATTCATATAGATGGTATCGTGTTTACGAAATTTGATGAAACAGCAAGTAGTGGCGAATTGTTGAAAATTCCAGCAGTTTCATCAGCTCCAATTGTATTAATGACAGACGGACAAGACGTAAAGCAACATATACATATCGCTACAGCTGAACATTTAGCGAAACAAATGTTACAAACATCGTAAGAAAAGAGGTGAAGAATAAGGCGGTTGCCTTATTCAAAGGAATATGAACGGTCTTTATATAGGTTCTATGGGAATGATGAATTACATGCAGCGTATTAATGTTCATTCGAATAACGTTGCAAATGCCCAAACGACAGGATTTAAAGCAGAAAATATGACTTCTAAAGTATTTGATGTACAAGACACATATCGCCGCGGAGATGGGGCTATGACAAAAATCGGTTCGGTCGATTACGCTGTAGTACCAGCTGCGACGCATGTGAACTTAGTACAAGGAAATGTACAAATTACAAATAGTGCTACAGATTTCTTTTTAGATGACGGTGCGGCAGGCACATCATCATTTTTCGTTACATCTAAAAATGATGAAACGTTTTTAACGAGAGACGGAAGCTTCACATTAAATAGTGATCGTTATTTGCAAACATCTTCAGGTGCTTTCGTAATGGGAGAGAATAATGAGCGTATTCGTATTCCAGAAGGAGCAAAGGTTGCTGTACAAGCAGATGGTACATTATATGATGAAGTAACACAGAATAATATTGCCCGTTTGCAAACGAAAACAGTAGATGCAGAAACGAATGCTCGTCTCGTGCAGCGTGAAAACAAAAGCTTTACACTAGCAGAAGGAAATATTGCTAATTTACCGAACGGAACAGGAATAGTAAAAAATCATATGCTAGAAAATTCAAATGTAGATATGACGAAAGAGATGGCAGATCTTATGTCGAGTCAAAAAATGATTCAAGCATCTCAGCGTATTATGACTTCATTTGATAAAATTTATGAAAAAGAAGCGAATGAAATATTGAGATAAAGGAGACTTCCCGTTAAGGGGAGTCTTTTTTTTGTTGCTTTTATTACAGTTACACCATAAAATGATATTGATAATCATTATCATTTTATGGTGTTTAATAAGAATGGAAGTTGTGATGGTCGTATCAATTGTTTAACTAGGTGAATTAAAAACAAAGGGGAAGGTGTATTTATGTCTACTAAAAAGAAACTTTGCATTGGATTATGTTTAATTTCTAGAAAGAAAGAACAAGAGAGTATGTTTAATTCAGGGATAGATGAACAAGTAGAGTTGGCACTACAGGCAGAAGAGGCTAAGTTAGATTTTGTTTTTAAAGCAGATTATTTAGTGGCGCACCCGGATTTAATCGCTCGTAATAAGGGGAATGTAATGTTAGATCCGACATTATTATTTACTGCTATTGCGTATGCAACAGAAAAAATTGGAGTGGTTACGACTGCCTCCACATCGTTTTATCCACCATACATACTTGCGAGGCAATTACAATCTTTAAATTGGATTAGTAATGGCCGAGTAGGTTGGAATATTGTCACATCCATTGATGGTGCAGAAAACTTTGGTGAGACAGGGATGCCGCCATCTGAGGAACGATATGCGAAAGCTGCAGAATGTACAGAGTTAGTAAGAAAACTTTGGAGAAGCCATCCTTATGAAGTTTTGAAAGTAGATAACACTGAAGTCATTAGAGAGATGGTAAAGCCTATTGAGCACAGTGGTGAATACTTTGAGGTGAAAGGACCATTTAATATTCCGCAGCATATTTCAGGAGAAATGCCATTATTTCAAGCGGGTGCTTCAGAGGCTGGTCGGAATTTCGCTGCTTCTGTTGCGGATGCGATTTTCGCCGCGATGCCAGATATAGAATCAGGAATCGAACTTCGTCAAAATTTAAGAAGAAGAGCAGAAAAGCATGGCCGAAAGCAAGATGATGTACGGGTATTACCTGGATTGTATTTCTTTATCGGTGATACATATGAAGAAGCGCTAGAGATGCATAGGCAAGCTCATCAACATCTCACAATGGAGAAGAGATTGGCTTTACTTGAAATGGTACTCGGATTAGATGCTAGAGGAATTTCACTAGAAAGTAAGATAAAGGAAGATATGTTGCCAAGTAGAGAGCAAACTGTACGCAGTAAAACACATGCCGAATTATTACGGAATTTCATCATTAAAAATGAACCAACTGTTGAACAAATACTAGAACGACCAGAAGTTGTTGGTTCTGCTCATTGGGTTGCGATTGGTACACCACAAGATGTATTCCAGCAAATTATGGAAATATTTGAAGCAGGAGCACTAGATGGATTTATTGCAATTCCAGGTGGGCCTCAGAAATCATTGGATCTATTCTTTAGTGAAGTCATTCCGTTATTTGTGAAGGCTGGTATATTTAGGGAAGAATATACAGGTTCAACTTTGCGTGAACATTTAGAGGGGACTTTATCAAATACTTTGCTGTTAAAATAAGTGGAATACTATGTAGAAAATGCCTTTCATAAGAAGGCTTTTTCTTTTTTGTTAAAATTTCAGAATTATCAATTGACTTTACGGGTCTTCTTTTTTTATATTAGTAGGTATAGTAATAACTACTAATATAAAATGAGAGCTATTTAGATTGTGAGGGGTTACCGATGGATGAAATAATAAAAGAGTTACAAAAGCTAGGTTTTTCCCAATATGAATGCAAAGCGTACATTGGATTATTAAAACATTCCCCAGTAACAGGATACGAAGTGAGTAAACAAACAGGGGTACCTCGTTCGATGATTTATGAAGTACTTGGCAAGTTGATGGATAAAGGAGCGGTGCATATCGTTCCTTCTGAACCAGTGAAATATGTACCAGTGCCAGCTACGGAATTAATGGATCGAATGCGAAAAGACTTTGAAAAGTCCTTTGCATATTTAGACCAGAAATTAAATTGTTTAGAACAAGAGCGGCAAATTGATGTAATTTCGCATATTCGCTCAAATGATCGTGTTTTGAAAGAAATATGCAATATAATTAATAGAGCAAAAGAAGAGCTATGGATTTCAGTATGGGAAGATCAAGTGCACGAGATTGAGCCGTTCATTCATCAAAAGGAAGAGGAAGGCGTACATATTTTTTCCATTTTATTTGGTGCTCCAGAAACAAAAATAGGAGCGACATTTCATCATAACTATATGACACCTCACGTCGTTGAAAAGAGAATGGGAGGTCATTTAACTGTTATCGCGCGTGATGGGGAAGAAGTATTAATTGCTAAATTTTCAAATGATAGCACTTCATGGGCGGTGACAACGTATGATCCAGCTTTAGTACTCGTCGCTACAGAGTATGTTCGGCACGATATTATGGTGGAAGAGATTACGAAGGAGTTTGGAGCTGATAAATTAGATACATTATGGCGTGAAAACATAGATTTAGTTCATGTCGTAACAGGCAAACGCACGATGGAAGAAATGGAGGGAGATAATGGTGAATAAAGCTCAAGCACATATGACACTGCAGAGCGATGATTCATTTCAGCAAGGTGTAAAGGATTGTTTACCAACTGTATTTGGATATTTGAGCATCGGTATAGCAGCTGGTGTTATTGCGAAAACAGCAGGTTTTTCGGTCATAGAAATCGCCTTTATGTCCACGTTAATTTACGCAGGTTCTGCTCAGTTTATATTAGCGGGGATGTATGCAGCAGGTGCCCCAGCCTCAGCAATTATTTTTACCGTGTTCTTTGTTAATTTACGTCACTTATTAATGAGTGCGGCACTTGCGCCTTACTTCACGAAGATACCTCTTTTTAAAAATGTAATAATTGGTTCGCAAATTACAGATGAAACTTTCGGCGTTGCAGTGCAACAAGCAGCGCAAAAAGGATATTTAGGCGAGAAATGGATGATGGGCCTTAATGTAACAGCGTATTTAAATTGGATTCTTGCTACAGTTATCGGGGGGCTTTTTGGTGAGTGGATACCAGACCCTCATACGTACGGGATGGATTATGCATTACCAGCGATGTTTATAGGATTATTTGTACTTCAGCTAATAAGTAGTAAACCGAAACTAGCAATTCATCTCAGTGTAGCAATTGTAGCGATTCTTATCGCATACGTTTCACACTTATTTATGCCAGATAGTATAGCAGTTATTATTGCAACATTACTAGCTGCGACGATTGGAGTGCTGATTGAAAAATGGAAATGAGATTAGATGTATTATTACTATTACTAGCGGCAGGAGCTGTCACACTCGTTCCGCGTATTTTGCCTCTTCTCGTATTTAGTAAAATACAAATTCCAGACTGGGGTTTAAAATGGTTAAATTACATACCAATTGCGATATTAGCAGCACTTTTAGCACAAGTATTATTTATGCATGAGACGATGCAGTGGGATTATCTTATCGCCGCAATTCCAACATTTCTTGTCGCAATCTATACTCGTAGTCTATTAGGAACCGTATTAACTGGAGTGATTGTGATTATTTTGTTACGTTTCTTTTTCTAGAAAGGATTCGGCTCATATAATAGCGAAAGGTGTAATAATAAGAAATATATAGGGGTGGTGTTATGATACTTTTAACGATAGGAGCAATATTGTTAACGTTGTTTATTTTCTTTATTATCGGCTTTATTACGTTTATGATGTTTGTTGATAAGGCGACACCTCAAATTTATTATACACCTTGTGAATCAGTGACAGTGAAGTCTAAAGGTAAAGATAGAAGGAAGAAAAGTTGATGTTGTGCTTTTCTTCCTTTTCTTTTACATTCCTGAAAGAACTAACAACAACACTCCGAATAGAAAACTAATAAAAGAAAGAAAACCGATACATATCGATAACACACGATTATTTCTCCATTCGCGCCAGAAGACGATAAATCCTAAAATGCAAAGGAAAAACCAAATGGGTAAAAATATGAACTCACTCATTTTCTTGGGGAGTAACGAATAAAAAGTTGTTACATATAGTACCCAATTTGTTAAAAATAAAATACAAACGATAATGGATTGTGAATAGGGACGTTTTAAAAATTTCTCATTTTTAACTGTTATAAAAATGAGAGTTAGCGCTGATATAAAGGCAATGATTATGAAAATAAGTAAGAGTAATGTAAGGGGCATTAGAACCTCCTTTATAAGAGTGCTTTCATAAGAAATGAATCTATTAAATTGTATACTTGTTTTGTAGAGTGTTCGTTATATTTTTCAGTGTATGGATTTAAAAATCCATGCTCACCTTGTAGTTGTTTTATTTCTAATAAAGGATTATCTTGTTGCTGTAATGTTTTCGTTAAGGAGGATACTGAAAAACTAATTTCTTTTTCAGGAAAAATCAGTAATGTAGCACATGCAGGCTTCATGTGAACATAATCGCGTATACGAGAGCCGTAACATCCAATAATAAAATCTAGTTTTGGATTGTTACTACATAGCCATGAGATGGTAGCTCCAACGCTAAAGCCGATAAGTCCAATATGTGTGTAACGATTGGAAAGGCTATGAATGAGTTCCTCAATTTGCTTTTTTCCACCATCAAATCCAATGTGGTTCATAAAATATTGGTATGCTTTTTCTTCATTATTATAATGAAATGCCTGTTGTAATTGTAGAAGATTCGGGCAGAATACATCTATTTGAGATGAAGTGAAGTGGTCAATTACATGATGCATATGATCATTTACACCATATATTTCATGTGAAACAACGAGAGCTAATTTTTTCTTCATCATTACAAAATTTCTCTTTGAAACTTGTATTCTTTCTCTACAAGGCAAATACGCAAGTGGAAGTTTTCATACCATTGCTCACGGCCTCTTTTTTTCGCTTCTTTATGTAAGGCGTTCTTTTTCCAATTTTCAATTGCTTCAAGTGATTCCCAATAAGAAATTGTAATGCCGAGGCCCGAATTACCGCGTGCACTTTCTACACCTAAAAATCCAGGTTGCTGTTTCGCAAGTTCCTCCATTGTTTCGGCAACGGTACTATAATCTGTTGTATCATTTGATAAATTAGAAGTGAATATAACTGCATAATAAGGTTTGTTTTTTTCTAAATCAGATTTCATTGTCTTTCCCCCTTAATGTATGGTACAAATAATTCATCCATAGTTTGTATTTTAGCAGGTCACAAAAAGAAAAGAAGTAGAAAACTCTAATTTTTTCATCCCATGTAAAATAGAAGATAGAAGAAATTTATAATAAATAATCTAAAGAAAGAAAAACGCCACTTCAAAAAATTGAAGTGGCGTTTCTTATATTTCCTCTAAGCTATTAACTGGAACAGTTAATTCGCGACCTGGATTTTTTACTTCATATATGCGGGCGGTTTCGTTGCTTTCGTCGACGTGTTGAATCATAACGGGCATGCCTTGAAAACTGACATTAGCATGTTCCGCTGACACAGAAAGCTCTTTTGCACGTTGAATATTCATTTATATTCCTCCCATCATTATTATCTTTGCTAAAAAAGAGGAATAATATACCATTTCGAGACGTTCTTAAAGTTTTTGTATTATTTGTAATGTTTCTTTAATAAATGAAGTGAAGATGGAATCAGGATAGGACTGTACGATTTCATATGCTTCTGTTACTTCTTCAAGAGCTCTTTTTTTATCATTAAGTTTGACATAACAAAGAGCACGATATGCCCCAGCTGTTGTAAGCCGTGCGTGATCAAGTGGATGGTTTATATAATCTGGTATGATAGCACGTTGTAATGTTTTTAAAGCTTCTTCGTATTGTTTTAAACCATACAAAGCTTTTCCTTTTTCAAGATAATACGATCCATCATCTTGAAAAATTCGCTCATCTTTTAGTTTTTCTCGAAATTGTTCTACATGTTCTAATGCAATAGTATATTCATGAGTAATTGTGTTGTAGTAGTAAGCTTTTAAAAGATTAATAACCGCGGCAGATAAAGTATCTTCTGTAAAAATGGCAAATTGCTCTGATTTTTTTATGTAATGTAAATATTGTTCTTTATCAGCCGTTAGGACTTTTTGGTAAGATAAAATACGGTAAAATTCATCTGTTTTATAATACACTTGATGTTTTTTTGAAAATGCAAGTGCATCTAAAATGACACTTTCACATTGTTCGTAATTACCATATGCAAGAAAAATAATCGCCTCATATAAATATAACTCGATATGTATAATGAGATCCATTTCTAAATGTTTCTCTTCATAGTCATTTCGGATGCTAGCAATGAGTTGTAAACATTCAGCATACTTTTTACGTGTGAATATCGTAAAGGATAATTTTAATTTTGTTTCCGTACTTTCCCGGTATAACGTATATTTTTCAAAAATAGAAGTAGCCTTTTCCACGTAATGTTCGATATTGTAATCTTTCATTTTAGCCGCAGCTGTTACAAATTGTTTATATAAACGAGCGGTATTCAAAGTAGGAGGTAGCTCTTTTTGAACGATAGGTAGTAAAACCTCATATACTTCATCGTACTTATTTGCTTTTATTAGTTGTTCCATTTGTTGAATGAGTTCTATCGTTTCCACATCATCATCTTCTAGTAAAAAACTCGTTTCGCATCCAAGTTTTTCAGCAATATATTGTAATGTTTTCATGGAAGGTGTAGCTTTTCCGTTTTCAATTTGGCTTAGCATACTTTTTGTCAGTTCTGAACCTGCTAAATCAGTTTGAGTAAGCTTTTTTTCTTTTCGTAACGTTTTAATTTTTGCACCGAGAGTAGCCATTATATGCTCCTTTATAATTTAAAAGTTAAACACAATTAAACTTTTTATTGTAAAAATTGGAAAGTTGATTATATAATAAGTTTAACACAATTTAACTTTTAAGGGGAGAGTGTCATAATGGGGGATGTAAGTATAGGTCAACATGATTGGAAAATGAAGGTTGCAACGAGAAATATTATTTTAATGATGATTGGAAAAATGACGTCCTTGTTAGGGGCGGGTATTTATACGTTTGCAATGGGGTTATACGTATTAAAGACAACTGGTTCAGGAATGGGGTTTGCAACTACTCTTATTTGCGGATCAATACCAAGAATGATCTGTGGCCCAATTGCAGGTGCTGTAGCTGACCGCGTCAATCGAAAATGGCTTGTCATTGGCACAGATTTATTAAGTAGTGTAACGATGCTTATTATGTTTATTCTTGCAACTACTTTTGGGCCATCACTACTGTTTATTTATGTATCAGCGGCATTATTATCAATTTGTGCAAGTTTTTATTCTGTAGCATTAACTTCGTCTATTCCTAATTTAGTAGATGAGGAGCGTATTCAAAAAGCGAGTGCTTTGAACCAGACTGCAGCATCATTATCGAATATTTTAGCACCAATTATTGGCGGAGTTGTATTTGGTTTCTTTTCAATTAAGTCGTTCTTTCTGTTAAATAGTATTACATTCTTTTTAGCGGTAATTGTACAATTATTTATCGTATTTGATTTATATAAAAAAGAAATGGTTGAAAGTAAAGAGCATTTCTTGATGAGTATAAAAGAAGGTTTTTCATATATAAAAAGACAGCATGAAATATATGGTTTAATGAAAATAGGGCTATGGGTAAACTTTTTTGCAAGTGCACTGTTCGTTTCACTACCATTTATTATTATTCAAAACCTGCATTTATCCTCGAAGCAACTCGGTGTTGTAGAGGGCATGTTAGCAGTCGGGATGCTAATTGGTGCGATTGCATTATCAGTACGTAAAGAAGTGAATAATCCGTTTCGCTCTGTTTATATTGGGCTGTTTTTATTTGCGGGTTTAAGTTTATGTACAGTCGTCCCATTGTTAGTTACCATTCCGAAAGTAGTAAGTTTTATGTACTATATTGCTTTTATGATTTTAACGGGTATATCAATGATGGCTGTAAATATCCCGATGCAAGTACATTTGCAAAAGACGACAGATCCAAGTTATTTAGGCCGCGTTTTCGGTTTGCTTGAAACAATTGCTACTGCCATCGCACCGCTTGGTATGATTGTATATGGATTATTATTAGATATGTTACCGACTAGCATTGTTATGATGACAATAGGCGGAGGATTATTGTTAGTTGTTTTAGTTGGAGTGAAGAAGCATGTAGCGAAAAAGCAAGTGGATGTGTCAGCCTAAAAGAAAATTTGACTTAATGATAAAAAATGACCAAATTAGTATTTTAGTTTTTGAAACTCTTTTTCATGTATGTTACAGTAAAGTGAGCAGGCAAAGAAAAGGAGAAAACATCATGAAAAAAATAAGTTTTGTTATGCTTTTTCTGTTAGTTGTAATGGCTGGATGTAGTAATTATGACACGTATATTGAAACAGGTATGCAATCATTGAAAGATGAAAAATATAGTGATGCAACAATGTGGTTCGAAAAAGCAGAAAAAGAGAAATCAGGAAATGAAGCGAAATCATATAAAGAAATTGCCGAGATAATGGATCACGGAGCAACAGCATTAAAAGACGGTAAGTATTTAGAAGCGAAAGATATTGCAAATGAAGTGTTACAAAAGAAAAAAGATGATGAACTTGAAAAAGCTGTAAAATCAAATGCAGAGAATATGCTTCAAAAAGCAAAAGATGTGGAAGAGAAAGTAAATGAAAGAGTGGCAAAGCGGAGAAAAGTAGAAGAAGAAGGAATCGATAAACTTATTAAAGCTGTCGATAGTATAGATGAAGTGAAAGAAAAAGAGAAAAAAGTTTCAGAAGCCTTAGATAAGGCTGAAGAGGCGCAAGCAAAAATTGAGGCGAAGAAAAATAAATAGAGTTTTAGTTTAAAAGGCTGTCGTGTATAACGACAGCCTTTTAATTTTTGGCTGCGAAAGAAATGATGCTATGTAGTAAAAAAGAAATGATTTTAGAATTCCATCTGTCCTCATGATGAATCGTATAAATGTTACGCTGAAATTCAAATCTTGGAATTGGTATATAGCATAGCTCATTTCGCTGTATTTCTTGTTCAATAGCAAGTTTAGAAATAAAAGCGACGCCATTCCCGTATTTTAAAATTTGTTTCATCGTTTCTAATGAATCTAGTTCAATTTCAGATTTGAATGTGATGTTATGTGCTAGTGTCCATTGTGTAAGTAAATCTCTCGTTGTAGATGGATTACGATGCAATAATATACGTTCTTTGTCGATATCTTGTAATGATACATTTGTCTTTTTAGCAAAATGATGTTCTTTGGAAAAAGCGAGAACAAGTGTATCAGGCATTACATTCGTTTGTTTTAAAAGTGGTTCATCAAATGGTGCAGCAGAAATTACTCCGAGATCAATTTCATGATTTTGTAGCATGATTCGAATTTCAGGAGCTGGTTTTACCATGAGCGTTATTTTTATATTAGGAAATTCGCATTGAAATTGGTGAACAACTTCTGGTAAAAGATAAGTCGCTGGTACATAACTAGCACCGATTGTTATAGCACCTTTATGAAAATCTTTAAACTCTTGTGTGACCCGCCTAGCTTCTTTCATAAGTGCATCTATTTTACAAGCATAATGATGCAATGCCTCGCCAGCCTCTGTTAAGAAATACCTTCCGGAACGTAATTCAAATAAAGACACACCGAGTTCCTCTTCTAAGCTTTTTATATGAAATGTAATAGTAGGTTGTTTCACGCCAAGTTTTTCTGCAACAATCGTAAGCTTTTTGTATTTCTTAATAAGCACTACAATTTCTAATTTTAAGAGATTCATTATGAATTGCCCGCCTTTTTTATTTTAACTATAGAAAAAATCTATAGAAATAAATAGTTTATTAGAAGTTTTTTAATTTAATCTTTACAGTACATTAACATTCAGTATAAATCTTCCATATAGAATGAAAGCAGGTTAAGAATGAGGGGAGAGAGGTGAAACGATGGATATTAAAATTTACGGATTAGAAAAGACATTTGGACAAACACAGGCGTTAAAACCACTGCAAATTGTCATGAAACAAGGGGAATTTACCACACTTTTAGGACCTTCTGGATGCGGAAAAACGACTTTACTTAGAATGATTGCAGGGCTTGAAGAGCCGGATAAAGGTGAAATATATTTTGGAGATAAGTGTATGTATTCTGGTGCGAAAAAAATAAAAACATCTCCTCATGAACGGAATATCGGTATGGTATTTCAAGATTTTGCTTTATGGCCGCATATGACTGTGTTTGAAAATGTTGCATTTGGATTAAGGGCTACAAAGCAAACGAATCATTTACGAGAAAAGGTAGAAGATGCGATAAAACGAGTTCGTTTACAAGGTATGGAGAAAAGATATCCACACGAACTTTCTGGTGGACAGCAGCAACGTGTTGCATTTGCTAGAGCAATTGTAACAAAACCTCATTTTATTTTGTTTGATGAACCGCTTAGTGCACTCGATGCAATTTTGCGTGAAGAAATGCGCTTAGAGCTTATGGATATCGTTCATTCTATTGGCTTAACGGCATTGTATGTAACGCATGATCAAACGGAAGCTATGTCAATGTCAGATCAAATTATTGTCATGAAACAAGGAGAAGTATTACAAAAAGGAACGCCAGAAGATATTTATGTGAAGCCGTCTCATGAATTTGTTGCAAAGTTTGTTGGTAAGGCAAATTGGCTTGTAGAGAATAAACAAATGGTTCGTCCAGAGCACGTGAACTGGGCAAAAAATGAAGTGTGCGATACGTATACAGGTGAAATTCAGCACGTTACATATGTCGGAGAACGTTATGAAGTGAAAGTAAACATGGGGACACTCGGTGTATGGACAGCTTATCACAATAGTAAGCTAAGCGTCGGTAAACCGGTATCGTTATATGTACCAAAAAAATGTATTCATCATATAGGGGGAGAGTCGTATGAAGAAATTCAGTTCGCTTAAGTCTTTATTTGTATGTACTTTACTATTTTCAGCTGTAGTAACAGGTTGTAGTTCAAAGACAGGTAGTGCAGATGCAAAAAATAAAAATTCTAATGAAAAGAAAATTGTTGTATATAGTGCAGGACCGAAAGGGTTAGCAGAAAAAATTCAAAAAGACTTTGAAAAGAAAACCGGTATAAAAGTGGAAATGTTTCAAGGAACAACAGGTAAGATTTTAGCGAGAATGGAAGCTGAAAAGAAAAATCCAGTCGTTGACGTTGTCGTACTCGCTTCTTTACCAGCGATGGAAGGACTAAAGAAAGATGGTCAAACGTTACCTTATAAAGAAGCGAAACAAGCTGATAAGCTGCGTTCTGAATGGTCAGATGATAAAGGACATTATTTTGGATATAGTGCTTCAGCATTAGGAATTGTGTACAACACAAAAAATGTGAAAACAGCACCTGAAGATTGGAGCGATATAACGAAAGGAGAATGGAAAGGAAAAGTGAATCTTCCAGATCCAGCACTTTCAGGCTCAGCTTTAGACTTTGTAACAGGATATGTGAAAAAGAATGGACAAGATGGATGGAAATTATTTGAACAACTTAAGAAAAATGAAGGTACAGTAGCGGGGGCAAACCAAGAAGCGTTAGACCCAGTTGTAATAGGTGCGAAAGATATGGTAATTGCGGGTGTTGATTATATGACCTACAGTGCAAAAGCTAAGGGTGAACCGGTTGATATCGTATATCCAAAAAGCGGAACAGTTATTAGTCCACGTGCAGCAGGCATTATGAAGGGTAGTAAAAATGTAGAAGGTGCAAAAGAGTTTATTGATTATTTATTATCAGATGATGTACAAAAACAAGTTTCTAAAGCGTATTTATTGCCAGGTAGAAAAGATATAAAAGCTGAAAATAGACCGAATGTAGAAGAGATTCCAGTATTACATATTGACTGGAAAACAGTTGAGAAAGAACAAGATGCAATAGGAAAACAATTTAAGAAAGTATTTCAATAAGATGGTGATTACATGGTAAATCGATTCGTGTCAGTAAGACAAGTTGGAATGACAGTAGCGTTGTTACTTGTGGCGATGTTAATCGTCATTCCGCTTTTTCTCATTTTATTTTCTAGTGTATATGAAAATAGCAGTTGGAATTTTTTAAAGCCTTTTGAAGTCATGCAGAGTGGCGGATTAGCTGGGATTTTTCTGAATTCGATGCTGCTAGGTGTACTCGTTGTAATAGGAGCTACAATATTTGCATTTCCATTGGCGTTCATTATGAGTAAAACAGATGTAGGAAAGTATAGTAAGTTAGATATTGTTTTTATGATTCCATTTATGACCCCGCCTTATATCGGATCGATGGGATGGATTTTGTTCATGCAACCTAACGGCTATTTTGAACAATTTTTTCCGATGCTAAAGACGATTTCATCATCGTTTTTTAGTTTAGGAGGTATGGTCTTAATTATGAGTCTGCATTTATTCCCATTCCTTTATTTCATGTTGAAAAACACGTTACTTCAGATTGGGAGTAGTAAAGAAGAAGCGGCAGCAGTTCATGGTGGGAGCTTTTTCTATCGTTTACGAAAAATAATATTGCCGTTATTAGTATCAAGCTATGTCATGGGTGCTTTACTCATTTTCGTAAAGACGATTGCTGAATTTGGAACACCAGCTACATTTGGGCGTAGAATAGGATTCCACGTGTTAACATCAGAAATCCATAAATTTATTTCGAGTTGGCCGATTGATTTTAGTAGTGCAACAGCATTATCTTCTTTATTACTTAGTGCATGTATGCTCATTTGGTATATGCAAAATGTATTGAATCGAAAGTATTCATATGCAATGGTTAGTGGAAAAGGTGTGAAATCTAAAAGGTATACTTTGTCTATATTTGCGCGCGTTGTAGCATGGGTTTATGTGATTAGTTTGCTAATCGTATCAATTGGTATCCCATACTTTTCTATACTGATTGCTTCATTGTCGAAATTAAGAGGCGGTGGCTTACATGTAAATAACTTTACAATAAGTCATTATGAAGCATTGTTTACAATGGGTTCTCCAGGATTAGAAGCTTTATGGAACAGTTTTCTTTTTTCGCTCGTAACAGCGGTTGTTGCTGTAATGATTGGAGTCTTTTTAGCACTTATGATTCGAAAGGGGAAGAAGTCTTCTGAAAAATGGCTTGATATGTGCGGTATGTTACCGAATATGGTACCAGGAATAGTGATGGTTGTAGGTCTTATTTTATTTTGGAATTCACCATATATGCCTATGTCCATTTACAATACACCTGTTATGGTTATCGTAACGTATGTTGTTCTTTTTTTACCTTATACAGTGCAGTATGTAAAATCATCGCTCGGACAAATTGATGACTCTCTTGTGCAGGCAGGAAGTATTTTTTCCGGGAATTATATTTATATTTTTAGGAAAATAATATTGCCTCTTATTATTCCTGGCATTATCGCTGGATGGGCGATGACATTTACGATTTCAATACGAGAGTTAGTAGCATCGCTTCTCGTATTACCTCCATCAGTAGAAACGTCAGCAACGTTTATTTTTGCTCAATTTGAACAGGGGGAAGTATCTATAGGAATGGCGATGGCAGTTGTTTCTGTTGGACTTACAACACTATGCTTATTACTTCTGCAACATATGGAGCAAAAAAGAAAAGGGGTCGCATGATGAGGGTAGAAGTATGGGGAGGAGCAGGAGAGTACGGTCGTTCCTGCTATTTTGTAAAAAATAAAGAGACAAAAATCGTATTTGATTGTGGTATTAATCGATCGTATGAAGATAGTTATCCAAAAATAGAAAGAGAAGTCGTTCCATTTTTAGATGCGGTATTTTTATCGCATATTCATGAAGATCATACGATGGGTTTACCTTTATTAGCGAAGTATGGATATAAGAAAAAAATTTGGACAACTCGTTATACAAAGGAACAACTTCCAGCTTATTTTGAAAAATGGAGAAACTACAATCTTTCGCAAGGGTGGAATGTACCGTATAACGATCAAAATATAAAAGATTTAAATTATGTATATATTGATGAGATTAGTAATCCAAATGAATGGATACAGATTACTCCTACATTGCGGTTTCAATGGGGGTATAGTGGGCATGTATTAGGAGCAGTTTGGTTTTTAGTGGATATGTGTAATACATACGTATTTTATTCTGGTGATTATTCCGCAGAATCTAATATACTACGAGCTAATTTACCTGAGAAGTTGCGAAGCAATATAAAAATTGCAATTGTAGATGCCGCTTACCATACTGATGATGTTTCGCAAAATGAAAGATTAGATGATCTATGTGCAGAAATTGAACGAGTTATGAAAAATAAAGGAATAGCATTACTACCGCTGCCGCAACTTGGTAGGGCGCAAGATATAGTATTGTATTTATATGAACGATATAAAGAATTTCCGCTTATAGTAGATAAAGAAATTTTGGCTGGATTTGAAGAGATGTTCCTATATAAAGATTGGATAAAAAATAATGAAGAACTTCAATGGGTTATGGAGAGTTTAAAAAGAAACATAATCGTTATGGATCATGACATTAGTATGCAAAATAGTTACGGAATAGTTGTAATGAGTGATGCGAATATGCAAACGAAACGCGCACAGTTATACTATGAACAACTTCGGCATGAAGAACGGAATTCCATTATTTTTACAGGACATATTGCGAAAGAGAGTTTTGCAGAAAAAGTTATGAAAGAGCATGTAAGGAATACATGTAGGGTGAATCGAGTTCCGTATAAAGTTCATCAAAGTATGGGTGATGTTAAGGCAATGTTAAATATATTATTACCGGAACATACTTTGCTAGTGCACGCTCTTAAAGAGGATACGGATCGTTTACAACAAAAGCTAAGTACAGCAGGATATGAAAATATATATTCACTTGCAATGGAACGTATAGAAGTCATTTGAAATGTAAAGGGGATAGGTATATGAAAAAAGTATTTGTATTCGTAAGCATTTTCTTTTGTTGTTTCCTTTATAACGTTAAGGAAGGGCTTACTGCTAGTCCAATGAAACCTAGTTTTGAAGTGAAGTTACTATTGAAGCCAGAACAAGTATTAGGTTATAACAAAGAGATTAAGCAAGAGGTACTAGAACATTTCCAGGTTGGTACAAATTATGAAAGAATACAAGTGCAATTTTTAGATACTGCGAATAAAAATTTAAGTGATGAAGGTTGGTTTGCGAGAATTCGAAAGAAAGAATTTAGTAAAGATTTTGAGCTAACATATAAAAAAAGATATCCTATTCAAAATGGTGTAATTCAAGATGCACTAGAAGTAGCTAAAAAAGAAGGATTTGATAGTAAAACTGATAGTTATGAGGCGGAAATAGATTGGGGATTTGGGAAGAAAACGTTAAGTATTTCAAATAAGAAAAGTTACAGTGCGAAAGGATATGGAGTACTTGACTTACCAAACGAACAAGCTGCTCAAAATATGTTAATAGAAAAGTTACCAGGGAAAATGAACAAATGGTTGTATACGAATTGGGGAGAAGAAATGTTAAGGGATTCTCACATTTACGGTCCTGTATTAATGAAACGATATACAGGTGAATTTGAAAATATAAAAACGAATATTGAAATTTGGCCATTAAGTAATACTGGGAAGATAGAAGATGACTTCGTAATAGAAGTGTCGTTTAAAACAAATGAGGAAAGTTTTGCGACAAAACAAAGAGAATTATTAATGGCGAGTATAGAGAAAAAAGGATGGTTGTTACCGAAAGATAGTTTGAAGACAGAGCTTATTTTTCAGTAAATGAGAAAAAAGGAATCCATATTTCGTGGATTCCTTTTTCTAATATATGAGTATTAAGCTAAGTCAGCTGACACGAACATATCACTATTTTGAAGATTTTTAGAGCGTAAACTATAAGCAACTACCTTCTTTTTATGTTGTTTTACAACATCAACATGCTCCTCGTGACTATAAATATAAAATGTAAAATCCTTTTTGCCACGTTTTGCATTGATAATTAAAGGAGTGCCTTCATTGTGAGGCGGTGCATAATAGCGATCTAAAAATAAACCTTCATTAAAATCATGAATGATTTGAGACTTTTTTTCGTCTTCTACGCTCTTCCCATTAATAGTAACAGTCACATTCTCTTCTTCAAGTTGTGGATGTGTTTCGTACTTGCTAATAATGGATTCAATAACAGAGTTAGGAAGGCTAGAAACGATAATTTTAAATGCCCCAAATACAACTAACAGTACAATAAACCAAGTCGTCATAGTATATCATCCCCTTTATTCTATTTAATAATATAACTCATATGGTAATAGTACATATGGTGAAGTTTTGTATAATTTGTGAAAAATATGCCATTTTTACGAACGAAATATTAGAAAAATCAATTTTGTTACAAAAAGTTGAAATCGAAGTATTTTAAAAGAAAAAGGTTTATAATAAAAATATAACTAATAACCACATTACTAATTATAAGGAAGTGTAACTATGAGTACTGTAGCAATCGTGTATGGTATTATTCTTTCTACAATTATTGTTTTATTTTTCGTTGGAGTTTCACGTTATATTCATAAATGGAAAGAAGGCGTTGCGAAATTAAATCACATTGAAGAAGAACTTAGTGATTTAATGTTACATCATGGTAAGTAAAAGAGTTATTATTTAACTAAACAATGTGAAGGATATCACAAAACATGTTTTCCTAATGAAAGCATGTTTTTTTATTATGTGCTGAATAGGCACATATCATCTATTTTTTCCATACGATACATCGTTAAGTACAAAATGTTAGGAGCGGAAAAGAGGGATGATATGAGTACGTCAGGTTATGTTCCAGATAATAAAAATTTAAAGAAAAGCTCAGGAACTCCAAACCTTTTCTTTGATTCAAGAAAAAATGTCTTTTTTAAAAGGGATGAGAAAAACGTTGCATATGAAGTTACTTCAACGCAGTTACCAGCAATGATTGGAGGAGCATTTGTTGATTTATTTATGACGAAGGGACATATGCGAGAACCGCATTGGCATCCGAATGCATGGGAATTAGATGTTGTTGTATCAGGAGAAGCAGTTACATCCATTTTAAATCCTGAAACGAATCAATTGCAAAATTATCATGTAAAAGCGGGGCAAACTGTCTTTATTCCAATGGGATGGTGGCATTGGATCACAGCCATAACAGAAGAAGTACAATTACATTTGTTCTTCAATAACGATCAGTTTGAAACCGCAGAAGGATCAGACATACTTAGATTAACACCACCAGAAGTATTTCAAGCTGCATACGGTGTAAGTGCAGAGAAATTAGAGAAGGACCTTTCGCCAATTAAGGAGTCAGTTGTAATTGGTCCACCTAACTCCAAACGGCTAAAAGATGTTAAAGAAAGTGACGACTCAAATATAGTCGTTACGCTAAATGGACAAATAACTTCATGTGAAATAGAGTAACTCTTTCTTTTTTAGGAAGAGTTATTCTGTTTTGTATAATTTTGTAATTCAATTCGTTATAATAATTATATAGAAGGGAATGTATCTGGCATTAACGGGCAGTAAAACTCCCACCTTAAAATTCGGCTGGAGCGAAGATGTTAGGTGAGAGTCGGGCTGCCCGTAAACGCCGATTGGTTCAACTAATAATCAGTGGGGGATGAACAACCCCACTGATTATAGTTTCACTTTATTAGAGGGGGTATATTGTGAATATATTTAAGATTATAGGAATTGTTGCAGGAGTGATTCTAGTAGCTGTTATAGCTTTCTTTGTCATTATGAAGTACTATTTGTCAAAAGAAGATCCTGATTACGTATTAAAGTACATAAAAGAACATAAAGACGATGAAACATGTTCATTATTTATTAAAAGAAATGGAGAAGTATTAACTTCTATAAATGCCAATAAAAAATTACCATTGGCGAGTACGGCGAAAATCGTAATAGCAGTTGAATTTGCTAAGCAAGTATCAGAAGGGAAAATAAGTCGAGATGAACAAATTTCATTGCAGGAGCTAGAAAAATATTACGTTAAAAACACTGATGGTGGAGCGCATCCTAACTGGTTAGAAGATGCTAAAGCGAGAGAGTTAGTGAAAAATGGACAAATCGCTTTGGAAGAAGTCGCTAAAGGGATGATTCATTATAGTTCGAATGCAAATACAACATATTTGTTAGAAAAGCTTGGAATAGAAAGAGTAAATGAAAGTATAAAAGAGTTAGAGCTTACTAGTCATGACAAGTTCTCTTCGTATACTGCTTCACTATATATGAGAGGGTATGTAGAAAAAGAGCTTCATGAGCCAGAAAATCAATCTTTAGAAACGATACGTAACATGTCAAAGGATGAGTATAATAAACATGTGTTACAAATACATGAATGGATGAAAGATGAAGAAGAATGGAAAAAACGGGATATCCCATTAAAGGTAGATATGGAATTTCAGCGAATTTGGTCAGATCGATTAGTGGGTGCAAACGCTAAAGATTATATGAGTATAATGGGGAAAATAAATAGTAGAAATTATTTTCCAAAATCAATGCAAGATGAAATTGAGAATGTTTTTAACGGAACAGTTAAAAATAGTAAGTTTGAATACGCTGGACAAAAGGGTGGTTCTACCGCATTCGTATTGACAAAAAGTTTGTATACTACGGATAAAAACGGCAATAAGGTGGAAGTTGTAATTATGTTTAACGATATAGATGATCAAGTTGCATATCAAAAACTTAGAAGTAACATAGATTATTTTATTCAAGATTTTATAACAAGTAAGGAATTTAGAAATAAATTATAATGAAATAATTTTATTATGTAAACAAAAGAGTGCTTTTTAAAAAGCACTCTTTTCTATAAATGATACAGGATTTTCTAATTATGCCATTGAATATAGATTGAAAATAAGAAAGGAAGTTGAAGAATGACGACAATATATTTCGTTCGCCATGCCCACTCAACATATACAAAAGAAGAACGTGAACGGCCTTTATCTGAAAAGGGACACTGTGATGCAGAAAATGTAACACGCTTATTAAAAGATGGGCATATTGATGTTGTGATCTCTAGCCCGTACAAAAGAGCAATTCAAACTGTACAAGGAATTGCGAATACATATAATGTATCGATACAAATAGAAGAAGATTTACGGGAAAGGTTATTAAGTTCAGAGCCACTAGAAGATTTTAATGATGCTATTGAGAATGTGTGGGAAGATTGGACTTTTGCATACGAAGGCGGAGAATCAAATGATGTAGCACAAAAGCGTGCTATATTATGCATGCAAAATATATTGGAAAAATATAAAGGGAAGAATATTGTAATAGGTACTCATGGGAATATTATGGTGTTACTTATGAATTATTTTGATTCGAAATATGATTTTCAGTTTTGGAAAACAATTCAAATGCCTGACGTGTACAAATTAACTTTTGATAATAATCGTTTCATTTCTGCTGAAAGAATAGAGGAAGCAGGTCATCGGATAAATATTTTGTAAAAGTTTATCAAAAAAAGAGGAAAGAGAGAAGTTATTGTAGAAGTATGACTTTGTAACATAAAAAATATATGTTAAAGGAGGCTGTTTACATGTTTGAGAAAGAGAAAGAAGGGCTTATTGAAGTTCACAACGTATATGAAATTGCACCAGCAGATGGAACAATTATTGGTATGGCAACGGAAGAAGAAATGGAAATTGCTGCTGAGCTAGAGTTACAGTACTGTGCCCATTCTCGTTTGTTAGAAGCAAATATTCAGTTAGACGGTTCCTCCTATAAAGAGTTACTTCAGGAGTTCCAGGAGTATGAAAGAAAATCGATGAACTTTTGGCGAGCATTACATAAACGTTTAGCTGTGCCATGGGCATGGGTACTACGTATTGATGTTGCGAATGGTCCTATATATGTAAGCAATGGGTATTCGTATTATGAAGAAATTGATGATGAAGAAGATTATGAATAGATAAGTAAGGAAGCAGCTTTAGTTGCTTCCTTTTTTTGTGTGTAATGAGTGAATAGCTTCAATGATAATATCTGGTCGATCATTTTCTATTCCGTGACTAGCATGTTCAGCTAGAATATATTGACTGTTTATAGAGAGGTGAAATTGTTCACGAATTAGTTTTTGCCACGTCGATTCAAGTTGTGTTGCTTCCTCTTTTGGCATGCCGCCCTCAATCATTTGAGTAATAGAATAATGAGGATCTCTACCGATAACGATTAATGGTATTTCTAATATTATATCTAGCTCTTTTATTGAACGAGCACAGTTTTTCCACTCGGATAGTTCAGAAACCGTCGCTTTATATAATGAGGGTGATGTAGAGAATTCTATATAATGTTTTGGTTTGTTGACGAGCATAGGTTTTTGTTCATTATAAAGTGTGTCGACATCCATTTTGGAGTACGTATTATATTTTTGAAGCCACATATCATCAGAATCAGTTTGATCAGAAATCGGTAAATGAAGTTCGTCTAATCGGTGTAAGTTCATGGAAGTAGAATCAACTAAAAGAAGTGCTTGTAGCCTATCTTCATGTAACATCGCAAAATGTTGTGCACATAATCCTCCATAGGAATGACCAATTAGAATAATTGGCTCATGAATATATAGTTTGTCTAGTAACATATGTAGTTCTTTTGTTACTTGTATCGTAGTACGCGGATACATTCCCAACTCACTTTTTCCGTAACCTGGGCGATGGTATGAAACGACTGTAAAGTGCTCGGAAAGCTTTTTCATAATGGGAAGCCAATCATAAAAGGAGCAAGTCATTCCAGTTTGAATGACTATAGTTTGTTTACTATTTCCTTTTATATATACTTCTATATTTTGTCGCAATATCTCTACAAATTTATGAATAATAATTCCTCCTAAGTTTGAAATAATTTTTGGCAAGCAAAAACGATACACCAAGCACCTATACCGAGTAGGACAGATGTACTAAGTGCAAATGAATTTTTTAAACTAATATAGACGATAAATAGTAGTAGTGCTGATGCAGGGAATCCATATAATACACCTAAAGCAAATTGACTCAATTCTTGTTTGTTACCACCTTCGAAAGAAATCCAAAATAGACTAAGTAAACTGACAAGAGGAAGGGCAGCGATAAAGCCGCCTATCGTACTATAATGTTTAGCGACTTCAGTAATGATACCGATAATAAGTGCCGAAACGATAACTTTAACGAGGAAATGCATATTTTGCCTCCTTCGCTAATAAAGAAAAGGCTTTTTCAATTAATTGTTGTTCTTCTTTTGATAACTGTGATTCTAATATTTTTATCTTTTCTTTATCTAGTAAAGTATGCTTTTCTAATACTTCCATTCCTTCGGTTGTTAATGTAAGATTTACGACCCTTTCATCTTGTTTATTTCTCTCTTTAAGGAGGAAATCCTTTTGAATAAGGCGCTTTACGTGTTCAGATGCTGTGTTATGAGAGAGACTAAGCTCAGAAGCAACTTTTCCAATTGTTATATTTTTCTCACGGGAAACGATTTGCAAAATACGAATTGCTTGGTGGGAAAGGTTGTCTTCATATTCACATCGTAAGTGATAATAAATGCTCTCCCAATGTTGATTGATGTCTTTCATAATAATAAATCCCCCTATTTTTATATCGTATAATAAGATATATTCGTTAATACAGAAATAAAATCCTTTTATTTGGATAAAAAATATTGAAAAAGTTTATTTTTATTGAAATATAAGGTAATCTATGTGTAAAGGTATACATTTAGCAAGAGAGAGGATGATAGCTGTGAATACATTTAAATGGATTAGTCATGAACAGATGTATGTAGATGAAATACATGTTGAAAAATGTGGTCCTCTTTCAGTCGGCGTATACGGTGGAAACCAAGAAAGTGATGCATATGAAAGAGGAGATGCGGTGCTTGCTTGGTGGGATCCTGAATTACAATTTGAATTTGTTATGATTTTTGATACACATCATAAAACGAAAAATATCCATTATATAATAGAAGCAATTTCAGAAAGAAAAGAGAAACTAAAAGAATTATTTTCATACCCAATACATTTAGCTTTTCATCATACACATATGTACTTATTAGCGTTATTCACAGATGAGTTATTTATTGAAAAATGTGATCAAAATGATGAAGAACTTGCATGTTTAATTTGTTTGCGAAAAGGCGAGTTCTTATATTGGCTATCAGTTGGTGATTGTTTCGCATACTTATTCCATTCTGAGCAAACGAAGAATGGAAAAGGACGATTAAATAAACGGAAGAATTACGAATATATCGGCAGGAAAAATATTTTCGCAGCAAATACACCTTGTTTTACTTCAGGTGTGAGGGGATTAGAAAAAGGTACGAATCACATTGTAATGGCAACGGACGGTATTTTAGAGTGTGATAAACGAAGGTTTGATGATGATCAATCTTTAGTAGAAATATTACACGACGGAAATAGCTTACAAATTGAGCCGGTATTAACAAATGTACTGCAGTGGAAAGGTAGAGATTGTGCCACGATTATCGGATGGTCTATCGATACTGAAAATAAACAATGCGCTAATTAATAACAAAAAGGAGTTCAAGGTTTGTTGTCCTTGAACTCCTTTTTGTTAAGCAATATGAATATGATACGTTTTCAACCATTCATTTACTTGTAGCATATACTCCATAGCACTCCTCGCTTCAAAAGTGTTAATCTCTTTATTACTTTGATCAGCAATTGAAAGTAGAATGGAATGGTTAATGAGTGAGAAAATAGGATTGTTTTTATTACTACACATATCAAGTGTTAAATTACGAATCGTTTGTAAGTAGTGTGGGTCTTGTGAAGTTGGATAAGCGCTTTTTCTTCTATTTCGTATATCGTCAGGTAAAGCTGGTTTTAGTGCTCTACGTAAAATGCCTTTTTCAATATTATCAATACTTTTTATGTTGAAAGGAACGTTCCATAAATATTCAACTAATCTATAATCGCAAAACGGTACACGAACTTCAAATCCTACAGCCATGCTCATACGGTCTTTACGATCAAGTAAGAACGGGAGAAATCTCGTTAAAAATAAATAAAACATTTGGCGTTGTTTCGCGGATTTTTTACTTTCCCCTTCAAGAGTAGGTACTTCAAGAACAGCTTCATGGAATCGTGTATGAATATAATGCTCAGGATTACATTGCTTTGATACGTCGTTTAATATTAGAGAAGATGTGTTTTTCCAGTTTGTTAACCACGGAAACTTATCTACATATAATAGTTCTTCTTGATGAAACCAAGGATACCCACCGAATACTTCATCGGCAGATTCCCCGGATAAAGCTACAGTTGCATCTTTTTTCATTTCGCAAAATAGTAAATATAGTGAAGTTTCCATTTCGCCTGCACTTGGTAAGTCTTTCGCATGAAGGGGAACGAATAAGTGATTTGCTAATTCTTCAGCATTCACAATAATGTCATGATGCGACGTCCCTACATGTTCAGAAACACGTTTTACCCAAGGAGCATCTAGACCAGTTCGAGCAAATGTCAGTTCGAAATCTTTCGCGCTATTTAAAAAGTCGATTGAATATGTGTGAAGTGTTTTGTGTTCCTCTGCAAATTCTTTCCCCGCAAGTGCAGTAATACCACTAGAATCTAATCCGCCTGATAACATACAAACGAGTGGAACATCGGCAATTAATTGTCTTTTTACTGTATCTTGTAAAATAGATAAAATATGAGAAGATGTATCTTCTATAGAGTCTGTATGGATCTTACTTTCTAAGTTCCAATACTTCGTAACTACTTTTTTATCACGTGTAAATGTTATAGAATGTCCAGCACGTACTTCTTGAATATGCTTAAACACACCACATCCTGGAGTTCGAAATAACCCTAATCCAAATATTTCATTTATTCCATCCACATCAATTTCAGCAGGGACAGATGGATGCGCTAATAATGCTTTAATTTCAGAACCAAAAATAATACTGTCATTTCTTTCTGTATAAAAAAGTGGTTTTACACCTAAATGATCGCGCGCTAAAAATAATTGTTGTTTCTGATCATCCCATAAGGCGAAAGCGAAAATTCCATTTAAATGTTGTACGCAGTCTTCTTTCCATTCTAAATAAGCATGTAGTAACACTTCTGTATCTGAATGAGTTTCAAATGCATGTCCACATTTTTGAAGTTGCTCTCTCAGCTCACGGAAATTATAAATTTCTCCATTATAAGTAAGAGCATACGTATAATCACCAGCACGGAATGTTTTTGGTTGTGTCCCGCCTTCTGGATCAATTACAATTAATCGCCGGTGTGCAAAAGCCGCTCTAGGTGAAAACCAAAATCCTTCAGCATCTGGACCACGATGCTCAATACTATTCGCCATCTTTTCTAAAACAACATGTTCATTGGAAAGGTCCTTCTTCCAATCTACCCAGCCTGTAATTCCACACATACACATCTCATCTCCTAATTTAAAATAATTAAAAGTAGATTAACAAAATAAAATGTACACTAAGTTAAAGAATGACTACATAAATAGTGTACTACATGAATTAAACTGTAGACTTGAGAAAATTTTCTTCAA
The DNA here is from genome assembly GCF_016483245.1 of Bacillus cereus group sp. N31. NCBI lineage: Bacteria > Bacillati > Bacillota > Bacilli > Caryophanales > Bacillaceae > Bacillus > Bacillus cereus group sp. N31. Next base: position 285,445 of record NZ_JAEHCH010000002.1, read on the forward strand.
ATGCAAAGTTATATGAGACAATGGCTGAGGAAAAGTATTCCATTACATAAAAAAATAATAAAAAAGATGAGAGAAAACATTTTTCAGGACGTTATATAGGGTGTAAAAGCTTTTACAAAAAAATAAGGGGAATCGCTACATGAAATCAAATGAGAAAAATTTTATAAAAAGATTACAGCGGCAAAAAGAAGATGCCTTAGAATTTGTTGTTGATACATACTTACCACTCATAAAGGGGATTACGCATAAAGTTCTTCTTCCAGTTCAAAATGATGGATTGATGGAGGAATGCATAAATGATATATTTCTTTCCATTTGGAATAACGCAAATAAATTTCATGGAGAGCCGAGTGACTTTAAAAAATGGATTGCGGCGATTGCAAAGTTTAAAGCAATTGATTATTACCGAAAAGCGAATAAAAAAGTAGAAATCATTTCAGATGAGTTTCATATTAGTGCCGAAAAATCGGCAGAAGACGAATTAATCGTTATGGAAGATAGGGAAGAATTATTGAATCTTATTAATCAATTGGAACCGTTAGATCAAAAAGTATTCATTATGAAATATCTTCTCGGTATGAAGACAGAAGAAATAGGAGACAAGTTAGGGTTAACTCGGGCAGCGATCGATAATCGCGTGTACCGTGGGAAAAAGAAACTACAACAAAATGCTACGAATATTAGTTTTGGAGGTAGTGCAATATGAAAGATATTTATGAACTATTAAATGATATTGATATAGATGAAAAAGAACTTGAGGAAATTGGGACTTCTGAAATTGAAAAAGAAAAAGTGAAGCGTAACTTAAAACAGTCGATACGTACGAAGAAAAAGATGAAAAGTTGGAAAAAAGGTGTTGCTGCAGCATCTATTTTAGTCGGCGTATCGGTTGCCATGCTTGGCATCGGATTTCCTACATACGCTGGAGGACTACCAATAGTAGGGGACATATTCCGATTTTTAGATAATGGTAGAACAGGGTTATATGAAAATTATAAAGCTGACGTAGAGAAGACGGCGGAGCTTCATAATAATTATAAACAATACGCTATAGTACTAAATATGATAAAAGAAAGCAATGGAATTAAGATAACGGTAAATGATGCGATTTTCGATGGGAAGACAGTATCAATAAACTACTCTATAGAAAGTAACAGAGATTTAGGCAAAAATCCAAGTACATTGGATTTTTTAACTATTAAAGGAGCAGGTGCCCAATCAGGAAGCAATGAAATTACTAAAGTCGCTGATAGAAAATATACAGGTTTAATAAAAACAAGCAGCGATCTAGTTAGTAGTAAAGAAACTACAGTGAACATTGAATGGAGTATAAAAAGTATAGACATTTTAGAAACAGAAGAAACGATAAAAGGGGATTGGAATTTTAATATTAATCTAAGAGGAATAGAAAATAAAGAGCAATTGATTAGAGGTAGTACAGAAAAAGATGGTGTAAAAGTAAATATGGAGAGAATGGAAATAACACCAATGTCGTTTATTTTATACTACAACCAAGAAGTATCTCAAGAAATAAGGGATGTATGGGATGGAGTGGATAGCGATTTAGAAGTAAGGGATGATTTAGGTAATCAGTATTCTGGGGAAGGAAATGGAGGCTCAGGTGAGGATTCTTATAATTTTAATTGGAGTAAAACATTCCAACAACTCAATGAGAATGCAACCAAGCTAATAATAACGCCTCACGTTAATTTAAGAATTCACACTCCTGAAAATTATGGTTCGGTAACAATAGTTGGAGGACAAGTAAAGGAGAGTTTCGTGTCTCGAAAACTGGGAGGCAATAAGGGTATTGTGTTAGATGATATTGTAATTGATTTAAAGAAATAAAAGAGAGACTGCCTAAAAACATTAGGCAGTCTCTTTTTCGTTAAAAACTAGTTACGAGTAAAGCATGCGGATGCTGCGTTTTATACTCATCTTTCCACGGAATGTTTAGTTGTTCCCACGATTCGCCGCTATCATTGGATTGAAAGACGCCATTGTTATTTAAAGTGTAAAACGTATGTGGTTCTGCTGGATTTGTCGCAAACATCGAAATGACTGTACCGATTGCAGACGGCAGTCCTTGCTGTACTTGCTCAAAAGGAGTATCTTTCGTTTTTCGATATATATAAGATTCATAAGGAATACGGTGATGAGCGAGATCGGCACTTGGCGCAGCAGAAACGAGAACAGTATCGCAATCAGCTGGATCGATAGCCATGCTGTATAAATAATGATGCTCAAGTCCTTCACTACATGAGATCCAGCTGTTTCCACTGTTATAACTTTCAAGATAGGCACGATCAGGTCCGCCCATAAATCCGTCACCACATGATGCATAAAGGCGATTGGGGGCTTCGGGGTGCATGAGTAATTGATGGGCGTCGATAGGAGCACCGAATTTTTTATCAATCCATGTATGCCCTTTATCGTTACTTTGAATAACAGCACCAGCTTCGATTGAAACGTGAATTGTATTTGGATTGTTTGGATCAACTGTGATCCAGCGTACGTGATGAGTAAAAGGTCTAGGCGGGAAAGCCCACGTATAAGAAGATAATAATGATTTCATATTTTTAAGTTCCGTCCACGTTTCCCCACCGTTTTCTGAACGGAATAAAGCGCTCGGTTCAGTCCCTACATAAACGACTCCATATCTGTTAACTTGTTCATTAGGGCTTATCGTTATAGAAGTGATAGAGGAGTGTAAAATACCATCTTCTTTAGGGAAATCGAAGTAGCGATAGGAATCCCCAATTGGTCTCCACGAATCTCCGCCATCGTCGCTTAACCATAAACCTCGTCCAAATGTTCCGCAATATATACGCTTTTGTTGGAACGGATCAACGGCAATACAGGTAGGTTGCATATTTTGCAAGTGACAAGTCGTTTCGTAGTTACCATCTTGTTCTTTCACTACAACAAGTTCACGCTCCATACAGAGAAATAAATGTTTCATTTTCGTAACCTCCTTAAAATTTCTTTCAATAGTAAACAATATGAAAATAAAAAAGAAGTAGTCTTGTTTTTATTTGAGAAAAAGGGATTGTTTAAAAAGTAGCGAAGTGTGTATACAGAGGAAGCGGGGTTTACGGGCGGTCAATTCGGGATAAAGATGGGGAGTTTGTTTCATACTAACATACAGATATGGCACTTAAAGGAGTATAAGTATGGGACATTCACATGATCACGGGCATTCTAAAAATAAAAAGGCGTTACTACTTGCATTCTTACTAACAACAAGCTTTATGGTTGCTGAAGTTATTGGCGGATTTGTAACAAATAGTTTAGCACTATTATCTGACGCGGGGCATATGTTAAGTGATGCAGTATCCTTGGCTTTAAGTTTACTTGCGTTTAAGCTTGGAGAAAAAGCAGCGACGACTGCAAAAACATACGGGTATAAGCGCGTCGAAATGTTAGCGGCATTATGTAACGGTGTCGTTCTTATCGTCATTTCTATATACATTTTTATTGAAGCAATTCGTCGTTTTAAAGAACCAGTTGAGATTGCTAGTAATGGGATGCTCATTATTGCTGTACTTGGTTTGCTTATTAATATTTTATCAGCTTGGATATTAATGAGAGGCGGAGATGTGAAAGGTAATTTGAACTTAAGAAGTGCTTTCTTACACGTACTAGGTGATCTATTAGGGTCAGTTGGAGCGATTATTGCTGCGTTACTTATTAAATTTTTCGGATGGAATGTTGCAGACGCAATTGCTAGTATTCTTGTGTCTATTTTAGTCATTATTAGTGGGTGGCGTGTAACACGTGATACAGTCCATATATTAATGGAAGGTGCACCGCAGCACATAGATATGGATGAGGTGAAAAATACATTATTAACGATTGCGATTGTAAAAGAAGTTCATGATTTGCACATATGGTCTGTCACATCGGATTTTCAAGTATTAACTTGCCACCTGATTATAAAAGGTAATGAAACGCAAAGTGTATTAAAAGAGGCTACGGATGTATTAAAGGAGAAGTTTCATGTAGAACATGTCACCATCCAAGTAGAAATGGAAGGTGAGTTTTATCATAGCGAGACAACTTGCAAAGTATGAAAGAAAAAGATCAGAAAAAGTGTCATAACATTTTTCGCAGGGCATACATATATATAATGTGGCCACAAATACTTTGTAAGGTAAATATTTCATAAGATTACTTTACTTATTAAGAATCATCTTTTATAATCAAAAGTGGTAATTGATAAAGATTATCATTTTCAATGATCGTAGAAAGGAGTTTTTTAAAAGATGAGTAGTCAACTCCGTTTTGCTGTTGAAAATCGTAAGAGGCATTTAATTGATGAGTTAATTGGAGCAGGGGTGTTTAAGATTCGCGACAGACAATTATACGAGCTATCTTTAGAGGAATTGGAAAAAGAGTACGAAGATATTGAAGGTTACGCGAATATTCAGGCATAGCATATAGATTAGTAAAGAGGGAGCTGGTTACACTTTTGTGTAACCAGCTTTCTTATTCTTTCATAGAAATCATTTTTTGTATTTCTTTCATGGGACGGAGCCAGTTTTGAGCCATCATTTGTTCCATTTGTTTTTCGTCCTGCTTTTGAAGTGCTTGAATGATAGAGTGATGTTCTTTAATAGATTGACTTGCAGGCACAAAGTTTTGGAAAAACAAATATTCCAGTCGTAAAACGTGAAGCTGCATATTTTCTAGAAAAGGTTCAATATATCGGTTTTTAGCAATAGAAGTAATTGTATTGTGAAATTGTATATCTAGTTTTAAAGCTTTTTTTGAATCTTTTTCATGTATAGATTGTTGAAAAGTATCATTTATCTCGGAAAGTAGTTTAATATCAGCATCTGTAACTTTTTGAAGTGCTTGTTTTCCTATAATTGAGTGAAGACCGGCCAGCGTCTCATAAATGATAGATACGTCTTCTAATTTAATAGGAGCAATTTTCGTTTTTTGACCGGGAATCATTTCTACTAGCCCAGAAAGCTCTAAAATTTGTAAAGCTTCTCTAACTGGTGTTCTGCTTACACCTAGTGCTTCCGCCAATTCCCCATCATTAATTTTTTCATCTGGTTGTAATACACCTTCTATAATCCAATCTTGTAGTTGGGTTAAAACGAGTGACTTTGCGGAAACTCTTCCAGGTTTTTTATAATTTTGAGGGACAGGCATAAATAATTCAATCCTTTCATTGTATGTTTTGTTTTTTTCTACTCATAAGTTTTAGCTTCGGTTTTCCTTCATCCGGCTTTTGGCTTAATATAAGCACCATTACAATGACACAAAAAGCACCTAATAACTGAAAAGATTGAAACGGTACGTGCAAAATAAGTACGGAAGAAATAATAGCTGCGAGCGGCTCTGTACAACCAAATAACGTTGTTTCTTTCGGCGTAAGGTATCTTATACTATCTAAGTACAAATAAAATGCTATGAGTGTCCCGAAAATGACTACAAATGTAATGAGCGGGAGGGTACTTAGTTTTACATACTTTATAGTGGATAATAAAATGAATTCGTTTGTGGAAACAAAGTGTAAAATCGTTACACCAATACCCCCAATAATCATACCCCAGCCAACGATAACAGATGAAGACCACTTTTCTAACAATTTTTTTGAATACAAACTATAAAATGCAAGAGATAGTCCAGATAAAATGCCCCAAATGATAGCTGGTGTAGATACAGCTAAGTTATGCATAGACCCGTTTGTTAATAAGAGAAAAGTCCCTACTAATGAGAGTGTAATTGAAATATAATCAATTTTTGATGGACGAACGTTCCATTTGAAAAGTAAGTATACAGTGATAAATATAGGGGCTAAATATTGTAACAAAGTTGCAACAGCAGCGTTTCCTTCTTTAATAGAGGCGAAGTACGTATACTGTACAGCAAGCATGCCGAAAAGACCGAACAAAATCATTTTACTAGCGTCGGATTTTTGCTTCCAGATGGCAAAAATCTCTTTTTTTCTCGTTCCGAATGATGAAATAATGAGTAGAATAACCCCAGATATAAGCAAACGGATCGTAACTAACCATTCGGTTGAAACATTTTCATATTGAAAAAGTTGTTGCGCAGCTGTTCCGGACAAGCCCCATAAACAAGCACCGATTATGACCATTATAATTCCTTTTAATCGATTTGGATCCATAAGACATATAATCCTCCTTCCAAAAATATATATTGGATACAATATGCAATATATCACAAAAAAGAGCATCAATAAACTGAAACTTCTAATTAAATGAAAAGTTATTAATAATGGAGACGAATTTTTTTTGTACGTGGTAAAATATTGTAGAGAGGGTGGTATTGAAATGCTAGCAGGATTTTTGGTTTGTTTATTTGTTGGATTACTTATCATTTTTTTAGGGTATCAAATACATGTGAAAAAGAGATTGTTTTTGTTGGCAGGATATCAAGAAGAAACGTTTGTTGGAGATAAAAATAAATTAGCGAAGCTTTCAGGAGTATTTTCCTATATAGTCGGAGTTGCTACTATACTATTACCGTTTGGCTTAGAAAAAATAGGTGATGTAGTTGGTGTCGTATATGCTACCTTAATTGTTTTGGGTATAATGGTGTTTCTTATGAAAGCAAATATGTTAAATAAGAGTGCTACAAAGTGAAAAAAGGCTCCATGCTACGGAAGCCTTTTTTCACTTTGTTATGAAGTATAAGTAAAAGCTGGAATAGGATCAACAAAGCTATTCCAATCTTGTTTCATTTCTTTTTTTGTTAATAGACAATTATCTAATGATTGTTCAATTAAAGAACGATCCATGTCAATTCCGATAAATACGAGTTCAGTTATTCGATCTCCATATTGTTCATCCCAGTTTTTCAATACTTCTGGTTCTTCTGTAATGATTTGATTTTTTTCAGCCTCAGGTAATGCCGCTATCCATTCACCAGCACCTTGAATTGTAATAGAGGAACCAGCTTGTGATAGAAGCCCTATCATAGTATTACGAGAGGCGAGCCAGAAAAATCCTTTCGCTCTTACAACATCTAATGGCCATTTTTCTAGCCAATTCATAAGGCGTTCAGGATGAAAAGGATATTTACGACGGTACACAAAGGAATGAATACCGTATTCTTCCGTTTCAGGTGTATGATGGTCACTATTTAATTCTTGCATCCAGCCAGCCGATTGACTGGCCTCTTCATAATTAAATGAATTTGTGTTTAAAACTTCTTGCAATGGTACTTTGCTAAATGAAGATTCAATAACCTTGGCGCTAGGATTTAATTTCTTTAGTAAATGATGGAGTTCTATCACATCTTCTTTTTCTAGTAGGTCTATCTTATTAAGAATAATTACATTTGCAAACTCAATTTGATCTATTAATAAATCAATAACTTCCCGAGTATCAGTTTCATCGATTGCCTGTTTTCGGTCTAGCAAACTTTCTCCATCTGCAAAATCATCCCAAAATCTATGTGCATCTACAACTGTAACCATCGTATCGAGGTGACAATTTTTCGTTAAATCAATGTTAAGAACTTCATCTGTATAAGTAAAGGTTTGGGCAACTGGAATAGGCTCACTTATACCAGAAGATTCAATAACTATATAGTCAATATCACCATTTTCAACAAGACGATTCACTTCTATCATTAAATCTTCTCGTAGTGTACAACAAATACAACCATTTTGAATTTCTACTAATTTTTCCTCTGTGCGTGAAAAACCACCTTTTTTTATAAGGGACGCATCAATGTTTACTTCGCTCATATCATTAACGATAACAGCTACTTTTAAGTTGTTTTTATTAGTCAAAATATGATGCAGTAAAGTGGTTTTTCCGGCTCCTAAAAAACCACTTAATACGGTAATAGGTACTTTTTTCATAAAATAATTTCTCTCCTTTAAATCGTAATCATTACGTTTTATGATAATAGATAGAAAAGAAAAAATCAATGATAAATCATAATGATTACGATTTAAGGTTGGAATATACCATAAGAATTGTGCTGTATTAGGAATCATTTTGACAATCATCCGGCTTAAAGTGAAGGCGAGACAAGGAATCTTTAATTGAATTTCAAAAGAATAAATTCTGCATATTTTTATGAAATATAATCATAATCGCAATGAAAAAAAAATAAAGATAAGAGTAATTTGGTTTGTTAAAAATATGTGTATAAGGAGATATGCAATGAACTGGGTTACTCATAAACCATCGTTTGACTTTGAAAAATTTAGTCCTATTATTCGGTCACAATCTGCGTGGAGTGGGCATTTAAATTTCGCATATGACTTAGTACGATTTGAAAAACCAGCAACTTTAGTTGAGTTAGGCACACATCTAGGTGCTTCCTTCTTCAGTTTTTGTCAGGGAGTAAAAGATGGTGGGTTAACTACAAAATGTTTTGCTGTAGATACTTGGGCTGGAGATGGGCATACAGGTCCATATGGAGAAGGGGTTTTTCAAATAGTAGAAAAAGTTGTGAGCGCTAACTACCTTAATATAGGAAAATTAATTCGGTCTACTTTTGATGATGCTATAGATCAGTTTCAAGATGAAACGATAAATCTTTTGCATATTGATGGCTACCATACGTATGAAGCTGTTTCTCATGATTATAAAACGTGGTTACCTAAAGTCGCCAAAAACGGTATTGTATTATTTCATGATATTGAAGTGAGAAGTGGTGATTTTGGCGTGTATAAGTTTTGGGATGAGATCAAGGCGAAGCACCCTCATTTTCAGTTTGGACATTCATATGGACTCGGAGTATTATTTCCGAAAGGGTGTAGTGATAAGTTTTCGGAGATACTTAAAAATAAAGAAGAAATACAAAAATTGTATAAATAAAAGTGGAGCATGCATCATTTTAATGATGTGTGCTTTTTTGGGGGAGAAAAATGGTAGTCCTTAAAAGGTGAAGATAATAGTAAAAAATCTTATTGTGGCAAATATTAAAAAAGTTATTCTTAGATTATTCTATCTAAATAAAAATGTAACATTTTTTATATTTTCCATTGCGAAAAGTAACATCTACTTTTACAATAGAAAAGGTGTCCAATATATTATACTGGAAAAATAAATCGAAATAATATGAAAATTTTGTTTTGTCTTCGCTAATTGTATACTACATACATGTAAGACGACATACATCATGTTATCGACTTGTAAGGAGAGAAAAAAATGAAAAGTGTAAGATTACCATCGATGCCAGAAATTATCGTTCTTTTAATGCTATTTCTTGCTGTCGTCTTTTCCTTCCAAACGATTTTTGATCTCCCAATTCAATTAGCGCTTTTTATTTCATGGTTTTTAGTTATTGCGCTTGGATTAAGGTTAGGATTTCGTTATCAAGAATTGCAAGATGCAATTACAAAAGGAATTTCTAATGGATTAGAAGCAATTCTTATTTTAGTTGCAGTAGGGGCTTTAATTGGGACGTGGATTGCTGGTGGGGTTGTACCAACATTAATTTATTATGGATTAGAATTTATCCACCCAAGCATATTCTTACTGGCAACTTTAATTATTTGTTCCATAACTTCTATCGCGACAGGAACATCATGGGGAACAGTTGGAACAGCTGGTATAGCTATGATGGCCATTGGTGAAGGTCTTGGATTACCACTTCCGCTTGTTGCTGGTGCAGTTCTTTCGGGAGCTTATTTCGGAGATAAATTATCACCACTTTCTGATAGTACAGTTCTTGCAGCTTCTATGGCAAAAGTAGATGTTATTGCTCACGTTCGAGCTATGCTTGTATTAGACGTTCCAGCGTATATTATTACTAGTATTATGTTTACTGTAGCTGGCTGGATGTACGGCGGGGATAATGTAGATTTGAACCGAGTAGAGTTTTTAAAAGAAGCTTTATTAAAGCAATTTGATATTAAAATATGGATGCTTGTTCCAGCGGTCATTGTTATCGTTCTATTAGCAATGAAGAAACCGTCGATGCCAACAATTGCAATGGGAGCTTTAATCGGTGCAATTTGGGCAACTCTTTTCCAAGGGATGAACTTTGGAGAGGCAATTGGAACAGCTTATAATGGATTCTCAATTCAATCTGGTGTTGAGTTTGTCGATAAGTTATTAAACCGTGGTGGAATTAACGGTATGCTTGGCTCAGTAGCCGTTATTATATTTGGCTTAGGTTTTGGTGGATTACTTGAAAAGCTAGGTGTTCTTAAAGTAATCGTATCGAAATTTGAGAAGAAATTAAATTCTGCAGGTAATGTAACGTTGTCTACATTAATCGTTGCATTTTTAGCGAACGTATTTGGTTGTGCGATGTACGTATCACTTATTTTAACGCCGAAAATTATGGAAGATAGCTATGATAAACTAAAAATAGACCGTCGTGTATTAGCACGTAACTCAGAAGTAGGTGGAACGTTAACTTCAGGTATGGTTCCATGGTCGGATAATGGTATTTTTATGGCTGGTATTTTAGGTGTAGCAACGTTATCATATATTCCATTTATGTGGTTAAGTTTTGTATCGTTAATTTTAGCAGTTATTTACGGATATACAGGCAAGTTCATTTGGTATGTAGATGATGCGGATAAAGGAAAGCAAGCATCATAAATGAAAAATCACCTTCTACCCATTGTAGAAGGTGATTTTTTATTTTGTATTTTGAGCTATTGAGGTTATTTCATGCTCATATTTAGTGATTTTTTGTTGTATCTTTTTTAAGTTCTTTTCAGTATCTTGAATGTGCTGTAAAACATTTATCTTTTGTTGTTTCATTAATTCTAATCGTTGAAGGATAGTAGATTCTCCATCCATGGACCAGTCGATAAAATGTTTTATTTTTTGAATAGGCATACCAGTTTCTTTTAAACATAAAATCATCTCTAAATATTTGAGTGCTTCTTCGTTAAAAACTCGATCTCCTTTTTCATTTCTTTGAAGAAAAGGGAACAGTCCTTGTCGATCGTAATAATGTATTTGAGAAATAGTTAAGTGGTGCATTTTGGCGACTTGACCAATTGTATAATACATGTGATTCATCCTCTTGTTACCAGGGTATAATTCCGTTTTTATTTAATATTTTACCATTATAGTTTGTTTCACTTAATGCATATTTAATAATAATCTTAGCACTTTCATTGGTTGTATGGCCACCAGGTGCATTTCCATTAAGGTCGGTAGTTGTAAAACCAGGTGTTACCCCGAAAACTGCTGGACCGTTAGTACCAAATTCTTTGCTAAAAGCTAATGTTAAAGTGTTAATAGCTGTTTTTGAAGAATTATATCCTAAAGCATTAATTGGATGTGTTTCACCATTAGCCAACATTGTTTGTGAAGCCATGTCAGTTGTTACATTTATTATTTTGCTGTTGTTTGACTTCTTTAATGATGGTAAAAAGGCTTGCATCATTTGGAAAGTTCCAAAAAAGTTAATTTCAAATCCTTGACGTAAAGTTTCAATATTTAATTTGCTAGGTAGCGTATTGAAGTCTAGTGCTATACCTGCGTTATTGATTAGTAAATCTAAGTGATCAGTCGTTTCATACATTTTTTTCATTGCTTTTTGAATGGATTGTGAATTTGAAATATCTACTTGAACATAAGAAACGTTGGAAATATTTAAAGATTTCACAGCTTCTTGACCAAGTTGTTCATTGCGAGCACCTAAAAATACGTGATAGCCTTTCTCTGCTAATTGGCGAACGAGTTCATATCCAATTCCTTTATTTGCACCTGTTACAAAAGCGTATTTTTTCATATTGAATTCCTCCAGTATCTTTTTAGTAGGTCACAATGGAAAGGATACAGCCTAAACTTAAGTTTAGGTCAAGAGGAATTTTAAAAAATAAATATCAAATATTTATATATATGAGTGAGAATTCTTATCATTTGAAGGGAAGTCTGTTAATATAAGAAATGTAGGTATTAAATTTTCAAGGGGATGAAAAAATGGAGTACAGAATTGAAAGAGACACATTAGGAGAAATAAAAGTTCCGGCTGATAAATTATGGGCAGCGCAAACACAAAGAAGTAAAGAGAACTTCCCAATTGGAACAGAGCAAATGCCGCTTGAAATTGTAAAAGCATTTGCGATTTTAAAGAAAAGTGCGGCCCTTAGCAATCAAAAACTAGGGAAGTTATCAGAAGAGAAAGCAAAAGCAATTGTGGAAGCTGCTGATGAAGTGATTGAAGGGAAATGGAATGAGCATTTTCCACTTGTCGTATGGCAAACGGGTAGTGGTACACAATCTAACATGAATGTGAATGAAGTAATTGCAAACCGCGGGAATCAAATTTTGAAAGAAAAGGGATCTGACGTACATATTCATCCGAATGATGATGTGAACATGTCTCAAAGTTCAAACGATACATTTCCAACAGCGCTTCATGTAGCATGTGTAATTGCGGTAGAAAATCACGTATTACCAGCAATTACGAAGTTAAAAGAAACTTTAGCAGAAAAAGCAACTGCATTTGAACATATTATAAAAATCGGTCGTACACATTTACAAGATGCAACACCGTTAACTTTGGGACAAGAAATTAGTGGATGGCACCGTATGCTTGAAAAAACTGAGCGTATGATTGCTGAGAGCAATACATATATGAAAGAGTTAGCAATTGGTGGTACTGCAGTTGGAACGGGTATTAATGCTCATCCTAAATTTGGTGATATGGTATCTGAGGAAATTAGCCAATTTACAGGTAAGAACTTTATTTCTGCACCAAATAAGTTCCATGCATTAACGAGCCATGATGAAGTTGTATATACTCATGGTGCATTAAAGGCATTAGCGGCTGATTTAATGAAGATTGCTAACGATGTACGTTGGCTTGCAAGTGGTCCACGTAGTGGTCTTGGAGAAATTATTATTCCAGCAAATGAGCCAGGAAGCTCGATCATGCCAGGTAAAGTAAACCCTACACAAAGTGAGGCGTTAACAATGGTTGTGGCGCAAGTGATGGGAAATGATACAACAATCGGATTTGCTGCGAGCCAAGGGAATTTTGAGTTAAACGTATTTAAACCAGTTATTGCTTATAACTTCTTACAATCAGCGCACTTATTAGCAGATGCAATTGTTTCGTTTAATGATAATTGTGCAGTTGGTATTGAAGCGGATGAAGAAGTAATTAACGAAAACGTGAATCGTTCATTAATGCTTGTTACAGCATTAAACCCTCATATTGGGTATGAAAATGCAGCGAAAATTGCAAAACATGCTCATAAAGATGGTTTAACTTTAAAAGAGGCAGCATTGCAATCGGGATTATTAACAGAAGAGCAATTTGACGAAATTGTAGATCCGAAAAAAATGATCGCTCCAAAAGAATAATAGAAGAAGCCCAGATTCGAAATTTCGAATCTGGGCTTTTTTTCACATATAAATTTTAATCCCTTTTTATGTTTTCTTCAACTGCACAACTGTAAGTTCTGAAATATTATTTGGTAGTGGTCGAATGGATTACTTTTATATGTGGGCAGTTCTCTTTTAAGAGTGAAATGAATTTTTCTTCGTCTTGTGGGACGAAAGTTTTCACGGAATCAAATAAATTGTAATCAATTTCTAATTGCTGTCGAGTCCATTTTTTTGAACGGAGTTTTTTGCCAGAGTATTTAATGTGACGAATGTCTTCAAATGGAATTTCAGTGCGCAGTATGAAACCGTGTTTTACAACAATTGATGATTTCGTTATATTATAGTGTGAAAAATAGAATGAAGAAAGATTCACGATATTTAACAGCATCATAAGAGTAAAAAAAATAGAGTTTTCATTTTGGAAGAATAGTGAAATGAAAAAAATAATTATAAATAATATAATGAAAATGACGTGAAATGGATTCTTTTTTGCTTTAAATTTCAAGTAAGTCACCTCGATAAAAGTGTTCTTTAAATAAATTAAATCACAATATCTTAATGAAACCCAAAAAATATGCAAGATTGCATATTTTTTGGGTTTGTTATTCGTGTAAAATTTTTTGATAGGATAAATGTAAATAAAGTTTTTTTATAGTGGAGTGGCATGAAGTGGCTTATAAGAATAGAAATGTAGCGCTAGTCATATTTAGTTGTATAATGATTATGAGTGGCTGTTCAAATAAAATGGTTGAGGATGGAAACCGAAAACATGTATTTATAGAGACAAGTAAAGTTTTAGTAGAGGTTGTTTACAAAAAATATAAAAGATGAAAGGGTGCTTCCATAAAAGGAAGCGCCTTTTTTGTAGTTAAAATGGAATATTTGATAGGGGATAAATAGAGGGTTTGTTTCATTTCGGATATCACTTTAATTAAGTTATTACAGTTTCTCCATGGAATAATAATTTCATTATAGTTAGCGGTTATTTGAGGAATTTATAGATGATTTTATAAAAGTTTGCAAAATAGGTAAACGAAACATTGAAATGTCTGATTTATGTATGTTAAGATGATGAAGTGATAATAAACGTAATTGTAATTTGTTTGTTTTTAAATAAACATTTTGAAGGAGTGTTTAGTGTGAACGATATTTCAGAGAAGTTTTGGGATGCGTCGGTAGAGGAATTGAAAAAAGGGTATGTGTTTGATGAGGAAGCAGAGGAGTATATTTGTTTAGCATGTGGAGAAGCGTTTATTAAAGGAGTTATTTATCAACATAATCAAGTTTTGTATGAAGCAGAGAAGTTTGTCCAATTGCATATGCATAGTGAGCATACGTCTATGTTTGATTATTTATTAAATCTTGATAAGAAGTTTACTGGTTTAACCGATTTACAAAAGAAGATGGTTCAGTTTTTCCATATGGGACTGAATGATAAAGAAATTGTAAAAGAGATGGACGGCGGTAGCACATCGACGATTCGTAATCATCGTTTTACATTGCGAGAGAAGATGAAGCAAGCAAAAGTATTTTTAGCGTTAATGGAATTATCAGAAGAAAAATCGAAGGTACAAACGAAATTTGTACCAATTCATAGAACAGCAACGATGGTGGATGATCGATACAATATTACGGAAGAAGAAAATGATGAAGTATTAAAAACTCATTTTATAGATGGATTAGATGGGCCGCTTTCTAAATTTCCGAAGAAGCAAAAGCGTAAATTAATTATATTGCGTCACTTAGTGAAAAAGTTTGATAGTAATCAAAAGTATTCCGAAAAAGAAGTGAATACAATTTTAGAAAATGTATATCCAGATTTCGTGACTTTAAGAAGATATTTAATTGAATATGGATTTTTAGATAGAACAGCAGATGGAAGTCAATATTGGGTGAAGTTATAATAATGCGGAAAGAAAATGAATAGAAGCAAATCATTATAACAACTATACAAAGAGATAGAGATGGAAAAAAGATTTTTAATAAAAGGAGAAATGTAATTTGAAACCACCTACAGATAACAATAAAGAAGGTGTGGAGTCACATAAGTTAGAAAGTGAGAGTAAACCGATTTGGAAATCGATGTCTATGTTTTTAGTACCGTTATTATTAAGTAATGTACTTCAATCAGTTGGACAATTATTTGGTATGGTCGTAGTAGGGAGATGGCTTGGTGTCAATGATTTAGCAGCTATATCAGCATTCTTTCCGTTATTTTTCCTACTCGTTTCATTCGTAATTGGAATTGGGTCGGGTAGTTCTATTTTAATTGGTCAGGCGTTTGGCGCTAAAAATGAAGATCGTTTAAAAGCTATCGTTGGTACGACACTTACATTTACGTTTATTATCGGAGTTGCATTGGCGATAATAGGCAGTATTTTTGCAATGGATATTATGCGTCTAATGGGAACGCCAGAAAATATAATTGAAATAAGTGTACATTATGCAAGAATTTTATTTATATCGATGCCAGTATTATTTTTATATTTTGCATACACAACATTTATGAGAGGGACAGGAGATTCTAAAACGCCATTTTACTTTTTAATTGTAAGTACAGCGCTAAACATGATCTTATTACCAATTCTTATTTTTGGCTGGTTAGGAGCTCCGAAAT
Organism: Bacillus cereus group sp. N31; assembly: GCF_016483245.1. NCBI lineage: Bacteria > Bacillati > Bacillota > Bacilli > Caryophanales > Bacillaceae > Bacillus > Bacillus cereus group sp. N31. Next base: position 301,366 of record NZ_JAEHCH010000002.1, read on the forward strand.
TAGATGTGTATGGAGCAGCATATGCTTCTGTTATATCGACAGTTATTACGTTTATTGTCATGCTAGTGTATTTAAAGAAGAAAAATCATCCACTACAACTAGATGGAACGGTAAGGAAATACCTTCGAATGGATGGTGAGTTGTTAAAGCTATTGCTACGACTCGGTATTCCAGCGAGTATTAATATGATATTAGTTTCATTATCTGAAATTGCGGTAATCGCGTTTGTAAATCGTTATGGTTCGGATGCAACAGCTGCTTATGGCGTCGTGAATCAAGTTGCCAGTTATGTACAAATGCCAGCCGTTAGCCTTGGCATTACAGTCTCTATTTTTGCGGCACAATCAATTGGTGCAAATCAATTTGATCGATTGCAGAAAGTTGTAAAGGCTGGAATTATTATGAACTATGTTATCGGTGGTATGTTAATATCTCTTATTTACTTGTTCTCAAGAGACATTTTATCACTATTTTTAACGAGTCAAACTACAATTGATATTGCTCATAGTTTAGTTATGATTACATTATGGAGTTATTTAATTTTCGGTCATGCACAAATTATTAGTGCGACAATGCGAGCGAGTGGTACAGTATTATGGCCAACTGTTATTGGTGTTGTATCAATTTGGCTAGTTGAAGTACCAGTAGCATATTATCTTTCTTACCATACAAGCCTTGGAATTGAAGGGATATGGATTGGATACCCAGCAGCATTTATTGTTAGTCTCATATTACAGTATGCATATTATAAGCTTTCATGGCAGAAGAAACGAATTACACGATTAGTTAGTTAAATAGTGAAAATGTCCCTAAGTTATTATACTTAGGGACATTTTTTTGAAGCGTATGTTTATCTCGCAAAAGCCTGATTGATGAGGGCTAATAATTAGTGGGGATGAAGAAAACCCCCACTGATTAAAGTTTCACTTTATAAATAGCTTTTTAAAGTGATATCAAAATGTTGTCTAATAAGTTTTTTATCACTCATATAAAACTCCCACGCTTTTTCTGGTGCACCGATAATTTCAAAGGATTCTTCTGTAATATATATAGCGCAATCATCTTCTAGTGCAATCCCCTCTATATTACCTTGGTGATTTTGTAAAAAGGAATGAAAAGCATTCATTCTATTTAATTGATTATAATGTGGGCAAAACCTTTTGTTAACAATCCCCCATCCGTTACTTTCTACATAACCAGAACCTTCATAATCTGATCGGATACTCGATGTGAACCAACACATAGCACCAGCACTATACCCTGCAATGAGTGTTCCTTGCTCGAGAGCCAATAGTAATTTCTCATCTAGTTTATGTTCTTTCCATTGTGTAAGCATTTCAACATAGTTTCCCCCACCAAGGTAAATGAAATCGGCTGAATGAATCATCGCATCTATTTCATATTTAGAAGGTATATCGGTTATTGTACGTAAAATTTGTACATCACAATGGAATTGGTTTTCAAACGTGTCTAAAAATAATTTTATATAGCTTTCATCATCATGACTAGCTGTTGGAATGAATAATATTTTTGGGTACTGTTTATTTGTTAATTCTATAAGTCGTTCATTAATATGAAAGTGATTTAAATCTTGTAAATCACCACCACCAATGACAGCTAATTTCATAGTAAAGCACCACCTAATCATTTTTGTTATGTAAAAATTCGATAGAAGAGAGTTACATTCCTTCTCTAATGTAATGAATAAAGAGAAAATACAGTTTAAATATATTGGAATAGTAAAGGGAACGATGAGTATATAGAGTGATGAATTAGAAACAGTTTATTGATATATAATATTGCATACTATTGTTTCAAAATATGGAAACAATATGGTTAAATGGATATAACGACTCATTAATTAATATTGAATTAGTGTATATATTTTATAAAGGCGTCGGAAATACTAGGGATTTTACAAACGTATTTTTTACTTTTTATAGGAACTTGTATTACAATATGGTAAAATTATATTAATATATTTATTCGGTATAAAATGAAAAAAGGAGCGTGAAAAAAGTGGATTTTCGATTTGAATTTACAACGAAGTTGAAAGAATACTTAGATGATGAGAAGGATGAAAAAGTAATAAAAGATGGACATAGAGATATAATTTTTCATTATTTATATGCATTAGAGAGTGAAATTGGTGTCGTTAAAAATCCTAACTTTACTTTTTTTGCATCAGGAAGACGTTCACATATAGTATTGGAGAATGTTGAATTTAAAACGGAAGTCAATGTGAAAAGTAATATAATTGAAATTACAAAAATAGTGGATAATGTAGCTATTCCGTTAGACACTATCGTAGCGAAAAATCGGGAATTATTTGCACTTGGGCGTAATGAGAAGTTTAGTGTACAAATATTAGAGCAGTATCTCTTTGATACATTTGGAGAGAAGTTAGGTTTACAATGAATGGATATTCATAATTAGTGGATAGCAGTTTATACCATTCGTGTTTGACCTTTCATTTAATTTGTACTACAATCTGTAGTGTGAAAGGAGCCATACTATGTTTACTCAAAATTATAAGTTAAATGAGCAAGGGTTAAATCATTTCTTTGGACCGCTTGAAGCGAAAATAATGGAGATTGTTTGGTCCACTGAAGGTATTACCATTAAAGAAGTACAGCAGAAATTAAGTGAAGAATCACCGGTGAACTTTAATACTGTTATGACAGTTATGAACAGGTTAGTAGAGAAACTACACTTAGAAAAACAGACTGTGAGAAGAAGTGGCATATATCATGCAGTACAAACAAAAGAAGAATTCTTATCCAATCAAACGAAGAAAATGACGCAGGAATTAATGGGGGAATTTGGGGATTTAGTTGTAAATCATATGTTAGATGAGTTAGAGCAGGCTGATCCGACTTTACTAAAAAAATTAGAAGATAAATTGAGTCAGTTAAAAAAAGAGGATCGATAAAATGAAATGGCAAATGCGTAAAATCGTATTGTTAGCAGTAATTGTTAGTACTCTCTTTTTTTGTATGTTAACGTATTACGTTACATATCCATTTCTTTTTCAAAATAAGGCGTTCTTTCTTTCAAAGTTTTGCTTGTTTCAGTTAGAAAAACATATGAAAGAACTATCGGTGATTCGTATCATAATAGCTGGATTATTATTACTTACTGTACTGATAGTGTGCAAAAGAGTTTGGCGGCAATTTTTCTATAGTAAAAAATTACAAAAAGTACTTGTACCTTTTATTAGAAACGGAAAACAAATATATATATTACCGACCGAGGAAATTGCAGCATTTACAATTGGATTATTTCGTCCGAAAGTTGTCATGTCAGAAGGGATACTTCACACGTTTTCAGAGGAAGAAATTGATGCGATTGTTTTTCATGAAGAATATCATCAAAACAATCGGGATCCACTAAAATTATTTTGTTTTACGTTATTAGCAGAAGGAATGTTGTACATCCCGATACTAAAAGGGCTGCTACAGCGATACCATACGTATCAAGAGTTAGCAGCAGATAAATATGCGATGCAAAAAATGAAATCCTCATTCGAGTTAGGTAGCGCGTTATTAAAATTAATTAAAATAAAGACAATGGAAAATCGATGTGTGACAGCTTCATTTGCAAAAACAGCAATAAATTTACGAATTGAGCAAGTGTTAAATGAAAAAGTTGTGAAGCTTACTATCCCGTTACATACAAATTCGGTATATGTAACGCTAGGTTTATTCTGTATGTCGATTGTACTTATTGTCGGAGAGTGCATATAGCCTCTTTTTTTAACAATTAACACTACTAGGTGTAGTGTTTTTAGGGGGAATAAAATGAACGCAGCAGATTTAACAATTTGGCTTGTAGCTGGGGCGGGAGTATTGTCATTTATATCGCCATGCTCTTTACCTCTATATCCATCTTATTTATCTTATATTACAGGTGTTTCAATTCAAGATTTAAAAGAGAATCGTGGGATTATGCAAAAATCAGCGATTATACATACCGTATTTTTTATGATTGGATTTTCGGTTATATTTTATGCGTTAGGTTTGTCGGTAAGCTGGATTGGAATAACATTCTCATCTAACCAAAAATTGATTCAACAAATTGGTGGGGTTTTTATTGTTTTGATGGGGTTATTTATGACTGGATTGTTTCAGCCTAAGTGGCTTATGGCAGAGAAAAAGGTGCAGTATAGAAGTAAATCGACTGGATATATTCGTTCGATATTAGTCGGTATGACATATGCAGCGGGATGGACGCCATGTGTTGGGCCGATATTTTCAGCTGTACTCATGCTTGGTGCGACGAATCCTGAAGGGGCACTTCTTTATATTACAGCGTATACGCTTGGATTTGCAGTTCCATTTTTCGTGATGGCATTCTTTATCGGAAAGGTAAAGTGGATTGTTACATATGCCAATGTCATGATGAAAATTGGCGGCGTAATGATGATTGTAACAGGTGTTTTATTGTATACAAATCAAATGACGAAAATTACAGCGTTCTTTATTCGCCTATTTGGTGGATTTACAGGATTTTAAAAAATGAGGAGGAAGAAAAGTGAAGAAACTAATTGCTATTATATTAGTAGGAGCACTCGTTTGGGCGGGTGTTAACTTTTATAATTCAAAGAAAGAAGAAAAGGAAAGAAAAGCGAAACAAGCGGAGTTAAAAGAGAAAGAAGTATTACCACAAATAGGATTTAAAGCACCAAATATAACATTAAAAGGATTAGATGGAAAGTTGTATTCGCTAAATGATGCGAAGGGAAAACCATATATTATTAATTTTTGGGCATCGTGGTGTGGACCATGTGAAATGGAGGCACCTGACTTAGTTCGTTTTTATGACAAATATAAAAAGGATATTGAAATCTTTGCAGTAAATGCAACTGTTAGTGACCCAGTACAAGAAGCAACTGCATTTGCGGATCGCTATGGATTTGAGTTTCCAGTTCTTCTAGATATGGATGGAGTAGCTGGATTAGATTATAAAGTATTTTCTTTACCAACGACATTTTTTGTTAATAAAGATGGAATTATAGTAGATCATGTACGAGGGGTATTACCTCCAGATCAATTAGAAAAGAAATTTCAAAAATTAATTGAGGGTTAAGAGGGGATTTTGCAGCGATGGAGTGGATCATGAGGTTACAACCCGTATCTCTTATAATTGGAAGTCTATTTGGATTTATGCTGATGAAACGAAAGATGAAGCATCAAAATGTACCGTATGAAAAAATGATGGATGCTGTAACAAATGCGTTTCTTATTATCGTATTTGTATGGAAATTTGCACCGGCAATTTTAAATCCAGTATGGGCTTTTAGGTCGCCATTGCAAGCATTACTAGCTGTAGGAAGCATGCAGCACATTTTAATAGGGGGCATAATTGCGAGTGCATATATTGTTTGGAAAAGTAAAAAGGAGCAATTTTCGCTTCGTATTTTACTTGATGCATTGCCTTTTGCATTGTGCGTGAGCAGTATCTTTTATTTTCTATTCCATCGAGAAGTAGGTGTACAAACGACACTACCATGGGGAATGAAAATATATGAATCTAAATTTTTATATCATCCTATTTTCTCATACGAGATCATCCTCGCCCTTTGTGTAATTGGTTTGTTATGGATGAAAAATGAAAGATTAGGAACTGGAAAAAATATAAGTGTTTTTCTAATTTGTGAGGGGACTGCTCATATCGTTATTTCGCTTATTAGTGAACAAAATTCGGTTCTATTTGGCCTGTCAATACAGCAAATACTTAGTTTTTGTGTTATTAGTTTAGGCATTTTGTTCATGCCGAAAAAATAAAAATAGCCATGTACGGAGAGTATCCGTGCGTGGCTATTTTTATTTTATATATTAAAAAATCGGCGGGGTAACAGAAAATAAGACAATTGCATTTTTCTCGAATTGATTTACCCATTTATGCTTTAAATAAGCAGGTATTTTTACACTATCACCAGTTTCTAATGTGTACTCTTCTTCATTTAAATACAATGTAATTGTTCCGTCTAATACAAATGCTAATTCTTCACCTTTATGTTCTAGAATATTATCTGATGAAGAAGTATTTGGGGGAACAGTCATAATTGCTGTTGCTAAATTACCTGTGAAATCAGGCGATAGCATTTCATATGATAAATTATCGATAATCATTTTTTTTCGTTTATGAGAGCGCACGATTAAATCGTCTGTATTTGTTTCTTCAAGTAGAAAACTAAATGTTGGAACATCCAGTGCCTTTGCGAGTACCTTTAACGTTTGAATGGAAGGGTTAGCAGAACCACGCTCAATTTGACTTAACATAGATGGTGTAATTTCAGCCATATTTGCTAGTTGTTTACTAGTTAAACCTTTTTCTTTTCTTTGCTTTTCAATCTTTTTACCAATATCTATATTTTCCATAAAACATTCTCCTTAATGATTATTAAATTATATTTAAATAAATTAAATTAAAATTAACTAAAATGAATAATTTATGTTAAACTATATTAAAATTAATTTAATTATAATTTATTGTATAGCAAGCTACAAGGATATGAGGAGGAAACGGAATGAAGGAAATAGAGGTATTAAAAGCAGAGTATCCATTAGTTAACAAGCTTATTGCAACAGAAGAAATATTTTGGATAAACCCGAATATAGAAAAGTATGAAACAGCAATAACAGCTTCACCACTTAATGAAGAAGATGTCAAAGACGCGGAAGAGAGATTAAAGCGTTTTGCACCATATATTGCGAAAGTTTTTCCTGAAACGAAAGAAACGAATGGTATTATAGAATCACCTTTAGTAAAAATACCTTCAATGAAACAGTCTTTAGAGAAAAATTACGGGCAACCTATACTAGGAAAATTACTATTAAAATGTGATAGTCATCTTCCAATATCAGGTTCAATTAAAGCTAGGGGCGGTATTTATGAAGTGTTAAAACATGCTGAGAAATTAGCACTCCAGCATGGAATGTTAACAGAGGAAGATAATTATTCTATTTTAGATAGTGATACATGTAGAGAGTTTTTTGCAAAATACTCAATTGCGGTAGGTTCTACAGGTAATTTAGGGCTAAGCATTGGGATTATGAGTGCGAAACTAGGTTTTAACGTAACTGTTCATATGTCAGCAGACGCAAAAGAATGGAAAAAAGATTTATTAAGAAGTAAAGGTGTAAATGTTATTGAATATGAAGCTGATTATAGTAAAGCAGTAGAAGAGGGGCGTCAGCAAGCAGATGCAGATCCTAGCTGTTATTTTGTAGATGATGAAAACTCACATGATTTATTTTTAGGATACGCAGTAGCAGCATCTCGTTTACAAAAGCAATTAGAAGAGTTAGAGATTATAGTAGATGAAGAACATCCTTTATTCGTTTATCTTCCGTGTGGAGTAGGTGGGGGACCTGGCGGGGTAGCATTTGGTTTAAAGTTATTGTATAAAGACAACGTCCATTGTTTCTTTGCAGAGCCAACACATTCTCCATGTATGTTACTCGGGTTAATGACAGGACTTCATGATAAAATCGCCGTTCAAGATATCGGGATTGATAATATAACAGACGCGGACGGACTAGCAGTAGGAAGACCGTCTGGATTTGTCGGTAAAACGATGGAACCATTTTTGAGTGGAAATTACACAGTAAGTGATGAAGAGTTATATAGACTATTAAAAGAACTAGCTGATACGGAAAATATTAATTTAGAGCCTTCTGCATTAGCTGGTATGGTTGGGCCAGTGAATGTATGTAAAGAAGATGAGTATTTACAAAAGCAACAGTTAACAGAGACGGTGAAAAAAGGTACTCATATTGTGTGGGGAACTGGTGGGAGCATGGTTCCAGAAGATGTGATGAATGGGTATTATAAGAAAGGTTTGGAATTAACAATATAAGAAAAATGAGGCTAGTTGTAGCCTCATTTTTTCATGTACATAAAAATCTTTGTTATTTTCACAATAGTTCTTTATAGTATAGATATGAAGGATTACAAATATCGAATAAATATAACAAAACAGCTTTATTTTACATAATAAGAGGATGTGTGTATACGATGTCATTACAGACTAAATATATAGCGGGTATTTCGCTTGGGGTTATGGGAGTAGGCTTTGCTGCTTCTATCCCTTTTCAAGGAACGATAGCTGGAGAGATTATACAAGGGGGATTTGAAGCTGGATTAGTTGGCGGACTTGCGGATTGGTTCGCGGTTACAGCATTATTTCGTCATCCGATGGGAATCCCAATTCCGCATACAGCTTTGTTACCTAAAAACCGTAAACGAGTAACGAAAGGGCTCATTCATACGCTAGAAAATGAGTGGCTGACGAAAGAGAGTATTACGAATAAAGTAAAAGAAATGCAGTTAGCGCAAATGGTGCTACAAATTGCTGAGAGAGAAATGCAGTCTGATGCTGTGAAAAAGGGAATTGTAACGATTGCTGAGAAAGCGATTGTTTCAATAGATACAGAAAAGTTAGCTGTTATTATTGAAAAAGAACTTAAAACATATTTGCATACAATTAATACGAGTAACATCTTACAAGTGCTTGTTGATCAATTAGTTGTGCAAGAATATGATGAAAAGACACTTGATTACATATTAGTAAAAGTGAAAGATTGGACAGCGCAAGATGAAGCTCGTTACCAGCTTGGAAGCTTAGGAATGAAGGCGATGGAAAATATAAAAGTAGATGGATTTTTGCAGTTTACTTTGAAATCGTTTATGAATATTGTAGATGAAGATAAAATTGGAGGCATTTTGCAGAAGTTTATCATTAGCAATATTAACAGCTTACAAGATGCAGATAATGGCACAAGACAACTTATCTTATCAAAAATTCGCCAAGAAATTATAAATGTAAAAGAAAATGAAGCTTTACTACAGGAATTAGAAAATTGGAAAGAAAAGTGGATTGCGAATTGGGATGCTACTGACAAAATAAAAGAGATGATGGAGCAAGTACAACAAAGAGCAGTTACCTTTGTAAACAAAGAAGAATTTGCTGATACATATGTTATTCCATTTTTACAAACGCAAATGAATAAAATAAAAGAAGACGAAGTGACGGTTCAAAAAATAGAAGATTGGTTACAAAAGCAAGTTGTCACACTTGTTGAAAAGAATCATTCGAAAATTGGAAAACTTGTACAAGAAAACCTTGATAAACTAGACGATAAAACATTAATTGAAATGATCGAAAATAACGTCGGTAAAGATTTGCAGTGGATCCGAGTGAACGGGGCTGTTTGCGGATTTATGATTGGCTTAATTTTAGAAGGAATTAAAGCGATTATATGAGAAAAACCTTCCACATTTGTGGAAGGTTTTTCTTATTTTTCGATAACGTTCATATTCAAATTATAAGCTTTCTCAATATTTAATTTGTACGTTCCATTTCCAGTTTTAATCGAATTTTTATACCAATGTTCTCGGTCGATTAATTCTGGATTTTCTTCTGAAGTATTATTTTCTTTTTTCGTTAAATCTTCAACTTGTTCCCAAGGTGTGTTTCCATGTGTTTCTTTTTGATTTGTTACTGCTGTTAAAGATACATCACTCTCTTTTGCAAGATGGACAGACACTCTTGAGCTTTCTTGTACAAACCAATTATTTTGTAATTGACCTGGATAAAGAGATAGTTCGTTATTTGAAGCACGGATTTCCACATTTTTATTTTGCGGAAGAACAAGCGTTGGTTTCACCTGTGGTGCCGAGTTAAATAACGTATGCTGAACAGGTAATGATTTTAATGTGATATGCATCGTTTCTCCAGCCGTTTGAACGGAAAGGAAATCATCTCGTTTTAAATTGAGTTCTTCATTTGCTTTCGTCGTCATTTCATAAGTTCCCAAAAGATGAATTTGATTTGTATTATTTCCCTCTATCGTTAGAGGCTGATGTCCTGCATCTACTACGATTTTTTTGATAGATTCAGGTATATCAAGTGGTCCGTCTGGAATATTACTCGTTTGCCTAGTTGTATTCATAGAATGACGAACTTCGTCTAGTAATCCAGTAGATAATAAACAGTAAAAAGCAATTCCAACACTTCCTAAAACGCCGATAAAGAAAATACTAAAAATATCATATTTAATAAATGATTGTTCCTTTTTAGAAAATAGAAGGTATAGTAAAATTTCAGCGCCAAGTATAATAAGTAAAACAGGCCACCATGCTGTTAATGTATCCAATACTTGAGTGCCTTTAATGACTGAAAATAGTAAGAAGCAACCTAATGTAATAATGGAAAGCCCCATTGAGAATGTTCCAACGCGCCATGTTCTCATTCGTTTGTACCACCTTTATTTTCTTTATTTCCAAGTAACAATTTAAAGCCGCCGCCAATTAAAAGGAGAGCAACGATAGACGTTTGGAAATAGCGATAATATAGTTCGCTAAGATGAATATTAAATATAGTTGCAAAATAGTCATTCAAAATAGGAAGGACTGTTTGATCTAATAAATAATAACCACCTAATACAATTAATCCGATACCGATCCATCTTTGATGATTTATAAAATAATCTATGATAGGTTCGTCATTAACACGTTCTTTTCCGTATTTTGCAGTTTGCTGTAACGCATCAAAAAAGCTATAGAACCAAATGATTGGTACTAAAAATAAAAACGCAGAAAGTCTTAATAAGTCGAGCAAATAAATGGATAGTAAAAAGGCTGCCATAAGCTGAAGACCACGGCGCTGTAAGCCTAAATACATATGTCCTGCTCCAGGAAACATCGCTAAAATGGAAGCGAATGTTTTATTTTTCTTTCCTTGTTCTCGGTGCTCTTCAAACTCTTCAAAAATAGTACGGTCATCTAGTTGCTCTCCGCGTTCTTTTTTCTGTAGTTGTTGAACAACATCGAAGAAATTATAAATCCATAAAACAGGTAACGTCACGAGAAAGATAAGGAAACTTTCTTGAGATGTTAAAAGGGCAACGAAAATGATCATACTTCCGATTCCTGTACAAGCTACTAAAAATGTAAGGCCACGTTGCATAAGTCCTAATTGAAAATGACCAAGTCCAGGGATAATTGATAGAAGAATGATATAAAATCGTTCGCTCTCTTTAGAGGACTCTGTAAATTCTCCGGCCGCTTGTTTTTTCGATTGATTAATAATAGTGATAACTAAATCTAATAAATTGATCGCCCATAACACGACTAGTAAAAATAGAGAAAGAAAAGCAATATCACGCTCTCCTAATGCTATTGTGCAAAATGCTGCAAAGATAAATAGAAATACAGCCCCTCCGCTATATAAAATAAACCGTCCAAACTTCTTTAAATATAAATGTCCAAGCCCAGGAATTAGCCCTAATACAAGTGCTAAAAAGGGGTTTTTATTCATGCTTTGAACCTCCGTCCTTTGTTGATGTGTCTACCGATTTGTTTACAATTTGTTGTGAGATAGAAGACTCGTTATGTTTTGAAGATTTCTCGAAATTTGATGTCGCTGTAAAAATATATTGGAATAAACCACTTACCATAAAAATAATTGTAGCCGCAGTCGCAATTATGTAGTGAATAATTGTGCGTTTTAGTGAGTTTGTTTTTATATATTCATTAGACTGTAGTGTTTCAAAATTAATTTGCGTCATAACTTCGTTCGTAAATGAATCATCATTTATCATTGGAAGGTTTTCATGTTGTTCATCAATACTTTCCATATAAAGTGCTAAACAATAATCACATTCAAAAAGATGTTCTTCCATAGATTCACGTTCATTGCTTTCTATAAAATCTAATGTATAATTGCGCCAATCTTCTTTTGAATAATGCATCATAGAAACTCTTCCTCCTTCCAATGTTTTTTAATCCATTTTCTTGCCCGATACAGTTTCATTTCGACTGTTTTCACTTCGATGTTTTCCTGCAAAGCAATTTCTTGATAACTTTTTTCTTCTAAATAATGCGAGAGAACGACATCACGGTAATTTTCAGGAAGTTCTCTTAGTTTTTGAGCAATGAGTAATTTTTGCTCTTTCGTCAATAGTAAAGCTTCAATGTTATGAGAGGATTTTATATTTTCCTCAGTTTCTTTACATAAGGAGAGTTCTTCGTGTTCTCTAGCTTTCTTCCTTTTATAATCAATAGCGTGATTGGTGGCAATACGCGCCATCCACGTTTTTAATCCGCGAAATTGATAATTTGGGAGAGAGGCGTGAATTTTTACGAATACTTCTTGTGTAACATCTTTCGCATCTTCTTCATGTCTTAAAATAGAAAAGATAACTTGAAAAATATAATGACGATACGTTTGTACAAGGACACGAAAAGCATGTTCGCTTCCTTGCTGTGCTTTTTCAATTAATTGTTTTTCCTCAATGGGTCTCTCCCTCCTTTTTGACGCATTCTATTATATAGACGTAAGAAATGATAAGTCACCCTACACATGCTGTAAAAAAAGAATAATATATTTTTTAATAAGAGGCTATATGAAAAAGGTGTGAAAAAATGGTAGAGAGAAGTATATAATGAGCAAAGAGGAAATGTTACGCGGAGAAAGGATGTGAATGTTAGTAGGAGAGGTCCATACTAACAAACATGAAAATTAAAATATTAATAGCAGATGATAATTCTTTTATTAGAGAAGGCATGAAAATTATTTTAAATACATACGAAGAGTTTGAAGTGTTAGATACTGTAAATGATGGAAAAGAAGCTGTAGCATATTGTAAGAAACATGAAGTCGATATTGTGCTTTTAGATGTCCGCATGCCAAACATGAACGGGGTAGAGGCGACAAAGTTAATTTGTGAAGAGACGAAAACGAAGCCGCTTATTTTAACGACGTTTGATGATGATGAATATATATTGGACGCAGTAAAAAACGGAGCAAAAGGTTATTTATTAAAAAATAATGATCCGGAACGTATTCGTGATGCGATAAAAGGAGTGTATAACGGTCAAACTGTTATGCAAGATGTAGTACTTGATAAAATTAAATCTAATTTAATGGAAAGTAAAGAGGAAGAATGTAAAATAGATGAGAGTCTTTTTACAGAAAGGGAGCTTAGTATTATCGCATTAATTGCGAAAGGTTTCTCGAATAAAGAAATTTCGAAGCAACTTTTTATATCAGAAGGAACGATTGCAAATTATATTACATCAGTTTTAGGGAAAACTGGACTTGAACATCGCACACAAATCGCGATTTATTACTTAACAGGGAAAGTAGATTAATGATATGGAATTTTGGTTAATTGTAAGTAAATTAATTGTCTTTATATATATTGTGTTCAGTTACATCTATTCAAACGTTACGAACTTACCGTGGGTTATACTTACTTTGCTTTTATATCTTTCTATAAACGTGCTGATCTCTATATTTAAAAAAGATACGTACAAAAAAATATTAACTTGTGTGTCAATTGGTGTAGTTATGTTATTGACATGGAAGGTTCATCCGTTTTTTATTTTGTTTTTACCTTTGAATGTATACGAAGTGACATTTCATTATATAGAGAAGAAATGGCAACTTTTTATCATTATGATGATACCTATTATTATTACAGATGAAAATATTCGAATGACGTATGGATTAATTGTTGCATTTTCTTTTCTCGTTTTAACTATGGCAGATCGATATATATCGCGTGTAGTAAAGCTGGAATCACAAAATGATAAGATGCGAAAAGATATGCAGCGATTGACGAAAAGCTTACATGAAAATAAAGAATACATAAGACAATCAGAGTACACGTTTAAGTTAGAAGAGAGAAATCGACTATCTCAAGAAATTCATGACAAAATCGGTCACTCGATGACAGGTGCGCTTATTCAAATGGAAGCAGCAAAGAGATTGCTTGAAATAGATAAAGAAAAATCTGCGGAGTTATTACAAAATGCTATTCATATTTCGAAAGATGGAATTGAAAGTATTCGGATTACATTAAAAAATATGAAGCCACCAACTGAACTAATTGGTATTCATCGTATGAAATTATTCATAGAGGAATTTGCCGGTAAGCATGATGTAAATATTCCTTTCGTATATAAAGGGAACTTAGATATGATTTCTCCCATTCAATGGAAAATTATCGGTGAAAATGTTACAGAGGCTTTAACAAATACGATGAAATATGCTGATGCAACAGTCATCTCAATTGATATTCATGTACTTAACAAGATGGTTAAAGTACAAGTGAAGGATAACGGAAAAGGTGCAACACTTGTAAAAAAAGGTCTCGGTATTATGGGGATGGAGGAGCGAACAGCATCTGTAAATGGAAAAATTATTGTAGATGGGACAAGTGGTTTTTCAGTAACAATGTTGCTGCCGATATAAAAGAATGGGACGAGGATGAATCATCTCATATGAAAAAAGTGAATAATCTCATGTGAAAAGAATGAACTTCTGCACTGAGCAGGTTCATTTTTTTTGTTTATACTAAAAGCAGAGAAACCGAAATAGGGGTGAAATGATGAATACATTAGAAATTAAAAATTTAACGAAAAAATTTGGTGATTTCATCGCGGTAGATAATATGTCTTTATCTATTAAAGAAGGAGAGATATTTGGCTTTTTAGGATCAAATGGTGCTGGTAAAAGTACAACGATAAATATGATTGCTGGATTGTTAAGAAGTAATGAAGGTGAAATTAGCATATTAGGAAAAAATATAAAGAAACATAGTCGATTTGCGAAGATGAATATCGGTATCGTTCCGCAAGATATTGCGATTTATGAAGAGTTAACTGCCTATGAAAATGTGAAATTCTTTGCTGGATTGTACGGGTTAAGAGGAGCCGAGCTAAAAGCGAGAGTAGAGGAAGCACTTAAATTTGTAGGACTTAGCGATAAACATAAAAGTTACCCGAAAAACTTTTCAGGCGGGATGAAACGAAGACTGAATATTGCTTGTGCAATTGCACATAGACCGAAGTTAATTATTATGGATGAACCGACAGTTGGAATTGATCCGCAGTCAAGAAACTATATTCTTCAGTCTGTCCGGAAGTTAAACGAAATGGGAAGCACTATTATTTACACGAGCCACTACATGGAAGAAGTAGAAGAGATTTGTACGAAAATCGCAATTGTCGACCACGGTAAAGTGATTGCAGAAGGTACGAAAGAACAGTTAAAAGCGATTATTACAGATACGAA
Organism: Bacillus cereus group sp. N31; assembly: GCF_016483245.1. Lineage (NCBI taxonomy): Bacteria > Bacillati > Bacillota > Bacilli > Caryophanales > Bacillaceae > Bacillus > Bacillus cereus group sp. N31. The sequence goes on from NZ_JAEHCH010000002.1 coordinate 316,454, forward strand.
AGATATTTGGATTGAAGTGAAGTCAGTAGAAAATTTAGATGTAGAAAAGTTAAAAGAGATAAACGGTGTGAAAGCTGTTCAAATTGAAGAGAACGTAATCAAGGTAAACTCGGATGCAGGATTAAATAATTTAAATAAAATTATTCAGCATTTCATTAATCATGACATTGAAATTCGTTCGTTAGAGGAGCAGGCTCCAAACTTAGAAACAGTATTTCTTACGTTAACCGGAAGAAACTTACGAGATAAATAAAAGGTAAATGAAGAAAAGGTAAAGGGAGGTTCATCAATTGAACATCTTCAATATTGCAATTATGCATATTAAAAGAGATTTCAGAGACGTAAGAACTTTAGTTTTTATGTTAGCATTTCCGATTGTGCTTATGCTTGTGTTAGGAACAGCGTTAACGAACGCATTTAATAGTGATAGTCATTCGATTAAAGATATACAAGTGCTATATAAAGATGAAGCGAGTAGCACGTTTTCTCAATCATTTGAAGCATTTACGAAAGAAGTGGATAAATCAGGTATTCATTTTAAAAAAGCTTCCGGCAGTATAGATGGGAAAGAAGAAGTGAAGAAAAATAAATATGCTGCTTATGTAGAGTTAAATAAAGATGGTGCAAAATTGTACGGAAGTGACAAAAGTAGTATTGAGGGGAGTATTGTGGAAGGAATGCTTACAACATTTGTTGATAAGTACAATGTAGCAGTCGAAGTTGCAAAAGTAGATCCTACTAAGGTGAGCACAGTTATTTCAAACGGAAATCATAATGATTATATAAAAGAAACATCCTTACAAGCTGCGAAAAAACCAGGTTCTATGGATTACTATGCGGTTGTAATGACAACGATGATTGCACTATATGCTGCGATGGGAGCGAGTTCTTTAATTCGAGGAGAACGAATACGTAAAACAGGAGATCGTCTCATTGCTGCACCTATAAGTAAAGCTGAAATATTCATTGGAAAAGTACTTGGTAGCCTAGTAGCAAATGCCCTGTGCATATTACTCGTCATATTATTTAGTAAATTTGTTTTTCAAGCGAATTGGGGCGACCATCTTGGAATCATATTTCTTATTTTATTAACACAAGTCTTTCTAGCAATTAGCTTCGGTTTAGGAATCGGATATATTACGAAAACAGCTGAAGCGTCTAGGGCAATTATTATGGTTGTTGTGCAATTAGCTTCTATTTTTGGAGGTGCATATTTCGTAGTAGAAGAAAATTTCGTTACGAATTTATCGCCATTAACTTGGGCAAATACAGCTGTTATGAAAATAATTTATGCAAATGATGTAGGGGCAGCACTACCAGTCATTTCTTTAAACCTTGGAATTTCAGCACTCTTTTTATTAATTGCAATTATTGCATTACGTAGACGGGAGGGGCTATAGTATGAAGGATATTTTATGGCTCATACAAAAAACGTTATCTGTGCTTTTGAAAAATAAAAAAAGTTTACTCATTATAATTAGCTTGCCGATAATAGGGACGCTCATTTCCTTCTCGATATACGGAAATGCAGGGCAAGGAACGTTAAATATCGGGATTGTAAATAAAGAAAATGAGCCGATAGCAAATGATACGATAAAGTTTTTAGAAGGATTAAATCATGTGAATGTGAGTAAGGTTAAGGAGTCTGAAGTAGAAGATAAACTCACTTCCAAAAAACTTGATGGAGTTATTACATTAGATTCTGGTTTTTCAAAAAGTGTTCGAGAAGGGAAACCAGAGCATATTGAAATTTCATCGATTAAAGGTGATCAAGTAACAGGATTTATAAAATCATATTTATATAATTATATTGATAATATAGCAGCTATTAGTAAAGTAGCAGGAACAGATCAAAGCACATTCGACAATATGTACGCAGGGTATCAAAAAAGTTCATTTAAAATGAAAACTGAGACGCTAGAAGATACTTCGAAAAATAAAGATATGACAAATCAAACGATGGGTTACCTTATTATGTTTATGCTGTTTTCAGCAGCGAACTTATCAGGTCATATTTTAAAAGAAAAAGAGAATAGAACGTACTTTAGACTATTATCAACGCCGATAGATGGGAAGAAGTTCATATTATCTAATGTCGGGGTAAATATGATAATACTAACAGTACAAATTTTGATTACAATCCTATTCCTAACGAATGTTTTTCATACGAATATCAATATGCCTTTCATAATGATGATGGGCGTACTAATGCTATTTGCATTAATAGCAATTGGAATATCATTAGTCCTTGTAGCTTTTTCGAAAAACTCAGCATCGGCAAATGCGATGCAAAACATGATCATTGTACCAACATGCTTACTTTCTGGATGTTATTTCCCATATGACATTATGCCAAGTGCAGTACAAAAAGTAGCTAATTTTCTTCCGCAGCGCTGGTTGTTAGATACGATATCAAAACTTCAGCAGGGAATACCATTCTCGGAGTTGTATTTAAACATTTTAATTTTATTCGCCTTTGCAATAGCATTTTTCTTAATTGCGATTTATAAGTTTGGAAGAAATAATGATGCGAGGAATTTTGTTTAATGTGAAAAGGTGTGGCTTAATGCCATACCTTTTTTGTTTGAAATTTAGAGTATCTTTTGTAGTATAGGAATGCTTTTGTAGAGCACTTCGTTATGTGAAGCATGCAAAACATATTTATTTCCCTCTAGAAGAAAAACGCTATGTAGAACAGCGTTACCGTCACCATGTTTTGTAAGTAAATCACCGACGACTTTGCCGTCTGTCCATTTCAGTTTGGAATGTGAAGGGACGACTTGTAAATATTGAGTTGTTTCCTCTCCATCTCCGGCAATGAGTGTCGTTTCAATATTTCTTTTTTGTATAATAAATCTATTTGTATTTAATGTATCGAGGAAAGGGTTTTTCGTTTTCATCTTACTATAAGGAAGAAATGTAATAGAAGAGTCAGATCTTATAAATAAATAATTTCCGTAATCTTTACAAGGAATAACATCTTGTAATCCTGGAAAGTAAATGTGTATCGCCTCAACTTTATTCATTTTATGTAAGATGCTTAAGTAACAAATATATTGTTCCATATAAAAATGAACGATATTTATTTTAGAAGAGGCATGGATAGGGAGACTACCTCCAGTCCAATAACTATAATTTGGTGGAGATCCAGCGTTTGGTGTGCAGAGTATTATAAGTTGATTCACATCATTTTTATATGTTGCACTTTGAACGTAAGAACGTCCAAGAAGGCCGCCCATACTATGACAAATTAGATTTAGTTTATCGCAACCTGTAATCTTTTTAGCATAAGCAATCGTTTGTAATAAATATTTTTGTGTAGAAAAAACAATACGCTGCCGCCAGTCATAAAAACAGATGAACAAGTCTTTATTTCGTTCGTACCCCATACTTTCTAGCATCATGATGAATGGTTCGTAAACAAATGCAGAAAGTCCAAAACTCCAATTACCAGTGCCGGGAATAATAATATTGCTCATTGAACCGAAAAGACCTGGGATAAAAACAATAGGAGTTTTTCCTTTTCTCATATTCGTATCTCCTTTAACTGTTTAGTATCAATAAAAATAAGAAATACATTTCGTATGAAAACATATTTAAATGAAACACTACGAAATAGTAAGGAATATGATTGGAAGGAAACCAAAATGATTAAAAAAATATTAAGAGTTACTTCTATTATTATTGCTATTTTCGTTTTTATTTTAATTTGGATGCATATCGATGTTACCTTAGGTAGGAAAATGGAAGCTGGGAAAAACATGCCGACAGAGTATGCGCCTCATTATAGTGATTTTCAATTATATGTAGAAGGGAAATCATTATATGAGCAGCTATTTGAAGATATTAAAAAAGCGGAAAGCTCCATCTACACTTATTTTTTCATTTTGTCGGATGATAAAAGTAGTCATACTTTTTTAAACTTATTAAAAGAGAAGGCAAAAGAAGGAGTAAACGTCTATTTATCAGTTGATCGCATTAATGATTTATCATTTGAAAGAAAGGTGATAAATGAATTGCGGAAAAGTGGTGTACATTTTACATATAGTAGAAAACCTACATTGCCATTCGGATTTTATTCACTTCACCATCGTAATCATCGCCGTATTACGACGATTGATGGGGAGATTGGCTATACAGGCGGATTTAATATAGGAGATGAGTACTTAGGGAAAGATAAGCGATTTGGATATTGGCGTGATTATCATGTACGGCTTAAAGGAGAAGGAGCAAAAGATTTAGAACAGCAATTCGCTTTAGATTGGAAACGAGATACGAAAGAAGATATAAAGAGGAGTACGAATAAAGCTAGTAAAGGGAATACATTACATACTATGACTAGTTACAATGGGCATTACGTTGTTGAAAAATATATAGAGCTCATAAAACAAGCTCAACACTCCATTGTAATTGCAACGCCGTATTTTATAGCAAAAAATAAAGAATCCATGAATGCTTTAATCGCAGCACAAAAGCGTGGTGTTACAGTAAAAATACTTTGGTCATATAAACCAGATCTACCTCTTATAAAAGAAGCGGCGTATCCATACATACGTCAAGCTGTTAATAATGGGATTACTGTATATGGATATAAAAAAGGAATGTTTCATGGGAAGTTAATGTTAATTGATAATGAATTAACTGTTATCGGTACAACGAACTTTACTGCACGTAGCTTCTATATTAATGATGAGATGAATTTGTATATTCATGGTGGATCTATCGTCTCAGAAGTGAATGAGGCGTTAACGCAAGATTTTCATGATTCGAAAGAAATGACGAAAGAATTTTTTGAGAAGTTATCATTTTGGGAGCATTGTAAGGAGAAGTTGGGGGGATTGGCTGATTTTTATTTATAAAGGTTAATGAAAAGGGTGTCTTTTATAGACACCCTTTTCATGAGAAATAACTATTATTCATGCACAAGCATCGAAACATCATCATTAATCAACGTCCCCACATGTTCCCCTAAACATATTTTCTTCATCACCCCAGGCTCATCGAAGTTAAAGACATGTGCTGGTAAATTGTAGTCCCGAGCAAGCAATAAAGCGGCTTGGTCCATGACTTGTATGTTTTGTCTAACAACATCGTTATAGTTCAGCTTTCGATACATTTTCGCTGATTTGTTATGTTTTGGGTCACTTGTAAAGACACCGTCTACTCCTTGTTTTGCGACTAATATGGCGTCACTATTCATTTCGATTGCTCTCTGTACACTTGGGTAATCTGTCGTAACGAAAGGTTGCCCGTTACCGCCTCCAAAAATAACGACATAACCGTTATCTAAATGATGGACTGCACGCAAGCGAATATATGGTTCAGCTACTGCGTTAAAAGGGATGGAAGTCATAACGCGTACTTCTTTATTTGTTTTACTAGTTAAAACACCGCGTAGCATTAAGCTATTAATAATCGTACCTAACGTACCGATATTATCAGCTTCTACACGATCAATTCCCCATTCTTCAGCTAGATGACCTCTGAAAATGTTACCGCCACCGATAACGATGGATACTTCGATACCTAAATCAACAATGGATAAAATTTCGTTTGCGATATGTTCTAATCGTTTGGAGTTAAAGCTATTTCCAGTTTGATCGGCAAGAGCGCCGCCGCTTAGTTTTATTAAAACTCTTTTATATGGCCTCATAACAATTCCCCCTATATAGATCGCAATAAAAAAGGAACAAAGGCGAATGCCTTTGTTCCTTTTTAAGAAAATGAAAAAGAAAAGAAGAAGATAGGACGAATTGCTTTGTATAGTTTTTCATACCATCCACTCCTTTTCATTTCGATTTGTTTTAAGTATATATCTTTTTGATTATACGAAAAAATCTGATTACTTATCAAGTTTATTTTATTGTTTTTTAACAAAATGGTGTCAATGAAAAATATAAGAAAAATATTTGAATTTTTTGTGACAAACTTGTAGGTTTTTGTATGATTTTGTAGGTTCGCTTATATGATGTGTGAGTAGCTTTTATAAATTCAAATTGAAAGCGTTCGCATGAAGGGGATGAACATAAATGAAAAAATTCGGATTGGCAACACAAATTTTTGTCGCGCTTGTTTTAGGGATTGTAGTAGGGGCAGTCTTTTATGGCAATAAAACGGCGATTTCTTATATCACACCAATTGGAGATATATTTATTCACTTAATTAAGATGATTGTAGTACCAATTGTTATTTCAGCATTAATTGTTGCGGTAGCTGGCGTGGGAGATATGAAAAAGCTTGGGAAACTGGGCGGTAAGACAATTCTTTATTTCGAAATTATTACGACGATTGCTATTTTAATGGGATTACTTGCAGCGAATATATTCCAACCAGGTACTGGCGTTGATATGAGTAATTTACAGCAAAGTGATATTTCTTCTTATAAACAAACTGCAGATGCAACAGAGAAGAAAGGATTTGCTGAAACGATTGTTCATATTGTACCGAAAAACGTATTTGAATCTATCTCACAAGGTGACTTATTACCGATTATATTCTTCTCCGTGTTATTTGGTTTAGGAGTTGCGGCAATTGGAGAAAAAGGAAAGTCTGTCTTTAACTTTTTTGAAGGTGTACTCGAAGCAATGTTTTGGGTTACAAATCAAGTTATGAAGTTTGCACCATTCGGTGTATTCGCATTAATTGCTGTTACGGTTGCAAAATTTGGTGTAGCAACACTACTTCCGTTAGGAAAACTAGTGCTAGCTGTATACGTAACTGTTATACTATTCGTTGTGATTGTATTAGGTATTAATGCACGAATGGTTGGCGTAAACATTTTTACATTAATAAAAATTTTAAAAGAAGAACTTATTCTTTCATTTACGACAGCAAGTTCAGAAGCTGTTTTACCTAATATAATGAGAAAAATGGAAGAGTTCGGTTGTCCAAAGGCAGTTGCCTCTTTCGTAATTCCGACAGGTTATACATTTAACTTGACTGGATCGGCTATTTATCAAGCGTTAGCGGCATTGTTTGTTGCACAAATGTATGGTGTACACATGTCACTGACGGAGCAAATAACGTTATTATTCGTTCTCATGTTAACATCCAAAGGTATGGCGGGAGTTCCAGGTGCATCGTTCGTTGTTGTATTAGCAACGTTAGGTTCAATGGGGTTACCACTAGAAGGTATCGCGTTAATTGCGGGAATTGACCGCATTTTAGATATGATTCGCTCATCTGTCAATGTATTAGGAAATGCATTAGCGGCCATTGTTATGTCGAAGTGGGAAGGCGAATTCGATAATGAGAAAGCAAAACAATATGTAGAAACAGTCAAAGAAACAAAAGCAGCATAAGAAATCGTTAAGGAGTGAATAATCATGGCAACATTAACTGAAGTTAAAAATGGTGTGCGAATTGAAAAAGATTTTTTAGGTGAAAAAGAAGTACCAAATTATGCATACTACGGCGTACAAACAATGCGTGCAGTAGAAAACTTCCCAATTACAGGTTACAAAATTCATGAAGGTTTAATTCAAGCATTCGCAGTTGTAAAAAAAGCAGCAGCACTTGCAAATACAGATGTAGGTAGATTGGAATTGAATAAAGGCGGCGCGATCGCAGAAGCTGCTCAAGAAATTCTAGATGGAAAATGGCACGATCATTTCATCGTCGACCCAATTCAGGGCGGTGCGGGTACTTCAATGAACATGAATGCAAATGAAGTCATTGCCAATCGTGCTCTTGAATTATTAGGAATGGAAAAGGGAGACTATCATTATATTAGTCCAAATAGCCATGTAAATATGGCACAATCAACAAACGATGCATTCCCAACGGCGATTCATATCGCGACATTAAATGCATTAGAAGGCTTATTACAAACGATGGGTTATATGCATGATGTATTTGAATTAAAAGCAGAACAATTCGACCATGTTATTAAAATGGGTCGTACGCATTTACAAGATGCTGTACCAATTCGTCTTGGACAAGAGTTTAAAGCGTATTCTCGCGTACTAGAACGTGATATGAAACGTATTAAGCAATCACGTCAACATTTATATGAAGTAAATATGGGAGCAACTGCAGTTGGTACAGGCCTAAATGCAGATCCAGAGTATATTGAAGCAGTTGTAAAACATCTTGCTACAATTAGTGAATTACCGCTTGTTGGTGCAGAAGATTTAGTGGACGCGACGCAAAATACTGATGCGTACACAGAAGTATCTGCAGCACTAAAAGTATGTATGATGAATATGTCTAAAATTGCGAATGACCTTCGCTTAATGGCATCAGGTCCACGTGTTGGTTTAGCAGAAATTATGTTACCAGCTCGTCAACCAGGTTCTTCTATTATGCCAGGGAAAGTAAACCCTGTTATGCCAGAAGTTATTAACCAAATTGCGTTCCAAGTTATTGGTAACGATCATACAATTTGCCTTGCTTCAGAAGCAGGACAATTAGAATTAAATGTTATGGAACCAGTACTTGTTTTCAACTTACTTCAATCTATTAGCATTATGAATAACGGTTTCCGTGCCTTTACAGATAATTGCTTAAAAGGAATTGAAGCGAATGAAGATCGTTTAAAAGAGTACGTTGAGAAAAGTGTAGGAATTATTACAGCCGTGAACCCTCATATCGGTTATGAAGCAGCAGCTCGTGTTGCGAAAGAAGCAATTGCAACAGGTCAATCCGTTCGTGAACTTTGTGTAAAAAATGGTGTATTGTCACAAGAAGATTTAGAGTTAATTCTAGATCCATTCGAAATGACACATCCAGGGATTGCAGGAGCAACTCTTTTAAAGAAAAATTAAAAGAAGAGGGGGACAATCCCCTCTTTTTTGTTTACAATATAGAAATGCTATATATGAATAGAGGTAGGGATGTTATGAGTAAGTTTACAGTGGCTTCTAATGGTGCATTAGAAACAACATTAAGAGGAGCAGAAGTATTATCAACACCACTTTTAAATAAAGGGGTAGCTTTCACACAAGAGGAAAGAGAAGAGTTAGGTTTAAAAGGTTTATTACCGCCAGCGGTTTTAACGTTAGAAGAACAGGCACGCCGAGCATACGAACAATTTAGTTCTCAGCCGGATGATTTATTAAAAAATGTATACTTAACGGCGTTACATGATCGAAATGAAGTATTATTTTATCGTATATTAACAGATCATTTACGTGAAATGTTACCGATTGTATATACACCAACTGTAGGTGTAGCAATTCAAAGGTATAGTCATGAATACCGTAAACCACGTGGTATTTATTTATCAATTAACGATCCATCAGGTATTGAAGATGCATTTGCCAATATCGGTGCAACAGCTGAAAATATTGATTTAGTCGTTGTAACGGATGGAGAAGGTATATTAGGAATTGGTGATTGGGGTGTTGGTGGAATTAACATCGCAATCGGGAAATTAGCTGTATATACGGCCGCAGTTGGAATCGATCCTAGCCGTGTATTACCAGTAATTTTAGATGTAGGTACAAATCGTGAGGAATTATTAAACAATCCATTTTATATCGGAAATCGTCACCCTCGTATAACAGGGGAAGCTTACGATGAATTTATTGATACGTTTGTTCAAGCGGTAAATAAACAATTCCCGAAGGCGCTTCTACATTGGGAAGACTTCAGTTCTCGAAATGCACGAAAAATTTTAGATAAATATCGTCATGACGTTTGTACATTTAATGATGATATTCAAGGTACAGGGGCAGTTTCACTTGCTGCTGTATTATCGGCAGTAAAAGCTTCTGGTGTACCGCTAAGTGAGCACCGTGTTGTTGTGTTTGGTGCTGGTACGGCTGGAATCGGTATCGCAGATCAAGTAAGAGATGCAATGGTTCGCGTCGGCTTATCAGATGAAGAATCTCATAATCGTTTCTGGTGTATTGACCGTAACGGATTAGTTACAGATAATATGGAAGGTCTTCTTGATTTTCAAATTCCATATGCAAGAAAAGAAGCAGAAGTAAGTGATTGGAAACAAAATGATGTGATTGGGCTTGCTGAAGTTGTGAAACATGTAAAACCGACAATTTTAATTGGAACATCAACAGTTGCGGGCGCATTTAAAGAAGAGATTATTAAAGAAATGGCTTCTCACGTAGAAAGACCAATTATTTTACCAATGTCGAATCCAACACCACTTGCGGAAGCGAAACCAGCAGATTTAATCGAGTGGACAGAAGGAAGAGCGTTAGTTGCAACAGGAAGTCCGTTTGAACCAGTTACATATAACGGTGTAACGTATGTGATTGGACAGTCAAATAACGCACTTATTTTCCCAGGACTAGGTCTTGGTACAATTGTTGTTTGTGCAAGCGTCATGACGGATGGAATGTTCGCAGCAGCAGCTGAAGCAGTTGCAAGTATGGTAGATACAAGTCAGCCAGGAGCACCTATTTTGCCAGAAGTTGAAGAGTTACGTAATATCTCTGAACTAGTTGCAATTGAAGTAGCGAAAGTTGCAGTTGCAGAAGGTGTTGCTAGAGAGAACTTAAGTGATAACGATATTAAGATTGCAGTGAAAGAAGCAATGTGGAAGCCTGAGTATCGTCAAATAAAAGCGGTAGAAAAGGTTAGTATATAGAGAAAAAGCCCGTTTATAATAATAAACGGGCTTTACTTATACATTTTGAAAAATATATAGGAAGTGGCAGCTTTGAATTGGAATCAATTATGGAAGAAAGATATGTATCTTTTAATTATATTAATGGTAGTTGTCCCAATTGCTGGAGAGCTTAATTTTCATCCTTTTAATGATATGTTTCGTGTTAGCTTCGGGACACCGCTTTTCTTCTTTTTATTACTATTTTTAAGAAGAATACCAGCAGCTGCTGCAGGTGTTCTCGTCGGTATATCTGTAGTTTTATTCCGTGTAAGTCTTGACTGGGTATTGCAAGGTTCATTCCATATGACAGAATCATTTTATTTGCGCTATCCTGTGTTCTTTTATTATTTTATTTATGGAAGCCTCTTTTCGTTTTGTAGGGTAAATAAGTTTCATCAGAAGCCAATTGTTATTGGGTGCCTTGGAATTTCAATTGAAATTATTGCAAGTATGTCAGAACTTGCGTTTTATCATATGCTCGTACTAGGCACAACGATAACAGTTTCTGAAGTGAATAAACTAATCATTATAGCTATTTTCCGTAGTTTCTTTGCGCTCGGTTTTTTAAATATGATGAATTTATATGAAACGAAATTAAAAGAATCCCAAGTTCGAAAAGAAAATGAAAATATGTTAATGTATCTCTCTAATTTATATGTGGAATCTGTCCATTTGAAAAAAACGTTACAAAATGCTGAGTTAATTACACAAGAAGCATATCAACTATATCGAAGCTTACAAGCGAACGATGACTTAAATAGCAAAACAGCTTTAAAAATAGCAGGAGAAGTGCATGAAATAAAAAAGGATAATCAAAGGATTTTTGCAGGGTTATCTAAACTGTTATTAGATAAAAATGTGGCTGAGTATGTAGAAGGACATGAATTAGCGGAAATAATTGTAAGAATAAATGAGAAGTATGCTGAAATGCTAGGAAAAGATATACGTTTTTCTAAACATATAGAAGGTGAGCACGCTGCATATCACGTGTATACAGTTCTATCAATTTTTAATAATTTAGTTGCAAATGCAGTGGAAGCAATTGAGGATAGAGGTCTCATTAGTATAAAGCTATATAAACGAGATAAACATATATTCTTTGAAGTAATTGACGATGGTCCTGGTATTGCACAGAAGTATAAGAAATTAGTATTTAAGCCAGGGTTTACTTCAAAGTATGATCAAACGGGAACACCGTCAACAGGTATTGGACTTTCTTACATAAACGAAATGGTAACAGAGCTAGGTGGAGAAGTGAGATTAGAAGACCGAGAAACTGGCGGCGGGTGTAAGTTTATCGTTTGTTTACCGGAGTGCAGTTTAAAGCGGGAAGGGGAATAATGTTGTTTTATTATATCGTAGATGATGATGAAGTTTTCCGTTCTATGCTTTCGCAAATTATTGAAGATGGAGATCTTGGGGAAGTAATTGGAGAGTCGGAAGACGGAGCTTTTATTGAAGCGGACCAACTGAATTTTAAAAAAGTAGATATTTTGTTTATTGATTTATTAATGCCAATGCGAGACGGAATTGAAACAGTTCGTCATATTGCGTCCGCTTTTACTGGGAAGATCATTATGATTTCTCAAGTTGAATCGAAGCAACTTATAGGTGAGGCGTATACACTTGGAGTAGAATATTATATTACAAAGCCACTGAATAAAATTGAAGTTGTATCTGTTGTACGAAAAGTAATGGAGCGTATTCGTTTGGAGCGTTCTATACATGATATTCAAAAATCATTGAATAACGTTTTTAAGTGGGAACAGCCGCAAGTTCGAAATGAGCCAATACAAGAAGGGAAGAAAATAGCGGATTCAGGGCGCTATTTATTATCAGAACTCGGTATTGCGGGAGAGAACGGAAGCAAAGACTTGCTTAGTATGTTGGAATATTTATATGGGCAGGAAAAGGCACAAACATTTGAATTTGGATTTCCTGCGTTAAAAGATATTTTCCATCATATTACAATAAGAAAATTAGGGGATGTAGCTTTAGATACGGATATTGATAAAGAGAAGAAAGCATCTGAGCAAAGGGTAAGAAGGGCGATTTATCAATCGTTAAATCACTTAGCTTCCCTCGGGTTAACAGACTTTTCGAATCCGAAATTTGAAAGCTATGCTCCGAAATTTTTTGATTTTACTATAGTTAGAAAACGGATGACAGAAATGACGAAAGATGAAGTAGCGGCTTCTGGTCATATACGTATTAACACGAAGAAGTTTATTCAAGTGTTGTATTTTGAGGCAAAACGGTTGATGGAGATAGAATGAAAAGAGATAAGTGTTTCAGATTGTAGACAAAGTCTTGTTCAAATGACATTGAGTTTCTTGGTGCTCAACACGCTTTTGACTCTCTTTTTTCATTAGAGTTGGAATAGAAGCAAAAAATAAATATAATATGGTTAATGCACCAACGGGGAGGAGGACAGGGCATGAATAAAGAAGAAAAGATCATAGTGGGTTTCAGGGACTTATATAATAAGATTGTTTGGCTTAATAAGGATAAGATGGAAGACAGTCTTAAGGGGTATAATTCTTCTGAAGTACATTGTATCGAATACATTGAAAAAAATGTAGATTCTAACGTGACAAAACTTGCGGAGTCCTTTTATATGACTCGCGGTGCCATAAGTAGAATAACAAAAAAACTTATAAAAAAAGGCCTTATCGAAAGTTATCAGAAGTCGGATAATAAGAAAGAAATCTATTTTAGGCTTACTGAACAAGGGAAAGTAATTTATAAAATACATGAGGATCTGCACAAAGAGTTTGAAGAACGGGATAAAGTTGTGTTTGATCAAGTAACCGAGGAAGAATTTGATAGTATACTTAGCTTTGTGGAAAAGTATAGTAGACATTTAGATACAGAAATAAAGAAACAAGGTGTACATATTAAGTCGTAATCTATTTAAAAAATAAAAATGAAACGAAAGGCAGTCCAAGGATGGATTGCTTTTTTATTGTTGCAATTTTGTTGACAGGGAAACAAAATGGAGTTATCGTTTTGTTGATAAGGAAACAAAAATAACTGTTGGGGTGAGAATGTAAATGTCCAAATTCAGATCACATAATGAACATAATACGGAAAGAGTCATAGATAAACACGCCTTACTATTCGGTCTTATCTCTGTGTTTCTTTGTGGAATAGGATTCAGCATTATAATACCTGTCGTTCCATTTTTAGTGCAGCCGTATACAAGTAATTCGGCAGAACAAGCGGTCGTCGTTACGCTATTAACTTCTGTTTATGCAGTCTGCGTATTTTTTGCGGCTCCCGCACTTGGAGCTTTGAGTGATAAATATGGTCGTCGTCCATTACTTTTAGTATGCCTTTTCGGTTCCGCAATCGGGTACTTAGTTTTTGGCATAGGAGGAGCTCTATGGATACTATTTGCTGGACGCATAATAGAAGGTATAACAGGAGGGAGCATAAGCACTATCTTCGCATATTTTGCAGATATTATTCCTCCAGAACAAAGAACGAAATACTTCGGATGGATAAGTGCGGTTGTAGGAGTAGGCACTGTTATTGGACCAACTATAGGTGGATATCTTGCCAAGTTTGGTTATTCTGTACCTATGTATTTTGGAGCAATCATAACTTTATTAAATGTTGTTTATGGAATCTTATATATGCCTGAGAGCCTTGACAAAAATAATAGATTGAAAGAGATTACCTTTGTAAGATTGAATCCATTTACACAACTTGCAAATATACTTTCCATGAAAAATTTAAAATGGCTACTTGTCTCAGCATTCTTACTTTGGATACCAAATGGATCTTTACAGGCAATTTTTTCACAATTTACAATGGATACTTTTAGTTGGAAGCCTGCGTTAATCGGACTTATGTTTTCAATTATGGGATTCCAAGATATCATTTCACAAAGTTTTATAATGCCAAAACTTTTGACAAAACTTACTGATAAACAGATAGCAATTCTCGGAATGGTTTCGGAGATTATAGGTTATAGTCTTATTGCAGCATCAGCTTTGTTCTCATTTTATCCGTTTCTTATCGCTGGAATGTTTATATTTGGTTTTGGTGATTCCATCTTTGGACCTTCATTCAATGGGATGCTCTCGAAGTCTGTCGATTCTAGTGAACAAGGAAGGATTCAAGGAGGTAGTCAATCTATTCAGGCTTTAGCAAGAATGGTTGGGCCGATCATTGGAGGTCAAATTTATGTTTCACTTGGGCATGCCGCACCTGCTTGTATGGGGATTATCCTTCTACTAGCCGCAATAACAGTCTTATATAAGGGCACGCATGAAAATATGTAAATTACCTACTTTATCCTCCTATTATAGAGAGTAAGCCCCCTGCATCAAAATATGCACATCCATCTCAACGGTGTGTGTGAAAAACTTTTATTACTCTTTTTCATAAAATCATATCTTTTAAATTATTGATGCGATGGCCAGTAAAACTTTTACATGAAAAATGTAGAAGATATTTAAATACTATGCTGGAACCTTTCAGAATCGCCTGTATAATAGGCGGTTTTAAGAGTTTAGGGACAAGTACTGAAACTCTATTTGCTTACAGTCTGAGGCGTTTATAAATAAGTATCTTTTTTGTTAAACCAACATTTTATATTTTCTCGTGAAGCATGTAAAATGTTAAGTAAGAGAAAATGGTTTTACAGTAAGGAAGTGTCAAAGCAATGAGTTTTACATTAAATAAATCGATTATTAAAGAAGTGTGCGGAGAGACCTCATATAAAAGAGGTGAAGCTTATTATAAATCAAATAAAGTAATAATAAATCATTATGATGAAAATAAAGAAATTTGCGAGGCGACAGTAAAAGGAAACGAAGATTTTCATGTTACAGTCGAAAAAATTAAAAAGGGTGATGTTGTTGCGAAATGTAGTTGTCCGTCATTAGCGTCTTTTCAAACGTACTGTCAACATGTTGCAGCAGTATTGATACAAATAAATTATAATCAGCAAACGGGTGGAATGCGCCCAGCTAGTAGTGAACACATGAGCGGGAATGATCAATTAACAAGTGGGATGTTTCAGTTGTTTGCAGACAAGCCACTGAGACCGAAAAGTAAACAACATCGTTTTGATACACGTGAAATACTTCATGTTGAATTTATTTGTACACCAGTAGTTACGAAACAAGGTGGAGCGCTTCTAGGAATGCAGCTGAAACTTGCCAAAACGTATTTCGTAAATCAGATTAGAGAATTTCTTTTTAAGGTGGAGAGAAGAGAACTTTTTAATTGTTCCAATGAGTTTACATATACACCAGATGTACATAGCTTTAAACAAGATACAGATGCGATTATTCAGCAACTTATTAAAATTCATCATAATGAAAAAATGTATGAGGATACGCTAGAAGTACATGCAAAACAAGATGATAGCATGATTTTAATACCGCCAGCGTCTTGGGGGGATATGCTTTCTTTACTTTCTAAAGTTGAGTGTGTGAGACTGAATCAAAATGGACAATCTTTTCATGGTTTACAAATTTCAAAAGGACTCCTTCCATTACATTTTGAGTTTAATAAAGGGAGTAACAGTGGGTTTACGCTTTATATTGATGGCTTACAACGAGTTGAGGTAATGGATACGTATAGTTATGCTCTATTTGGAGGGAAACTGTATCAGTTGAACGCTGAGGATTGCAAGCGGCTTATCGAATTACAAAAAATGATGAATCGCTCTAGTAGTAACCAATTATACATTCCGACAGATAAGATGGAATATTTTGTAGCGAAAGTTGTACCAGGTTTAATGAAGCTAGGAACTGTACGAATAGATGAGGTAGTATCAGATCGTGTTGAAACACCCGTATTAAAAGCGAAATTATATTTAGATAGAGTGAAAAATCGCTTGTTAGCAGGTCTTGAATTTCACTATGGAAACGTCATAATTAATCCGTTAGAAGAGGATGGACAGCCGTCTGTTTTTAATCGTGATGAGAAAAAGGAAAAAGAGATTTTAGATATTATGAGTGAAAGTGCCTTTGCGAAAACGGAAGGCGGTTACTTTATGCATAATGAAGAAGCTGAGTACAATTTTTTATATCACGTCGTTCCAACATTAAAAGGTTTACTTGATATTTATGCGACGACAGCAATCAAATTACGAATTCATAAAGGAGATACAGCTCCTCTTATTAGAGTTAGACGAAAAGAGAGGATAGACTGGTTGTCATTTCGTTTTGATATAAAAGGAATACCGGAGGCGGAAATTAAAGGAGTATTAGTAGCTCTTGAAGAGAAACGGAAATATTACCGATTAGCGAACGGTTCTTTATTATCACTGGAGAGTAAAGAGTTTAATGAAATTAATCAATTTGTAAAAGAAACGGGTATTCGGAAAGAATTTTTACATGGGGAAGAAGTGAATGTTCCGCTTATTCGGAGTGTAAAATGGATGAACGGACTTCACGAAGGTAATGTTTTAAGTTTGGATGATTCTGTTCAAGAGCTAGTAGAAAATATTCAAAACCCGAAAAAATTGAAATTTGCTGTGCCAAATACTTTACATGCAGAAATGCGAGAGTATCAAGTGTATGGATTCGAGTGGATGAAAACACTCGCCTATTACCGTTTTGGAGGCATTTTAGCAGACGATATGGGACTCGGGAAAACACTGCAAAGCATTGCTTTTATAGACTCTGTTTTGCCTGAAATTCGAGAGAAAAACATGCCTATATTAGTAGTCTCTCCGTCGTCCCTCGTTTATAATTGGCTGAGTGAATTGAAAAAATTCGCCCCGCATATTAGAGCAGTTATTGCAGATGGAAATCAAATAGAGCGCCGAAAAATTTTAAAAGATATAGCAGAATTTGATGTCATAATTACGTCATATCCATTGCTGAGAAGAGATATAAGGTTGTATGAAAGGCCGTTTCATACACTATTTCTTGATGAAGCACAAGCGTTTAAAAACCCTACAACGCAAACTGCAAAAGCGGTGAAAACGATTCAAGCGGAGTATCGTTTCGGATTAACAGGAACACCTGTAGAAAATTCGTTAGAAGAGCTATGGTCTATCTTCCATGTCGTCTTCCCAGAATTATTACCAGGAAGAAAAGAGTTCGGTGATTTAAGGCGTGAGGATATAGCGAAGCGAGTGAAACCATTCGTATTAAGACGATTAAAAGAGGACGTATTAAATGAGTTGCCAGATAAAATAGAGCATTTACAGTCATCGGAGTTATTACCAGACCAAAAGAGATTGTATGCAGCTTATTTAGCGAAATTAAGGGAAGAAACGTTAAAACATTTAGACAAAGATACGTTACGTAAAAATAAAATTAGAATTTTAGCTGGTTTAACGAGATTACGACAAATTTGTAATCATCCTGCTTTATTCGTTGATGATTACAAAGGCAGTTCAGCTAAATTTGAACAACTGTTAGAGATTTTAGAAGAATGTAGAAGTACTGGGAAGAGAATTTTGATCTTTTCTCAATTTACGAAGATGCTTTCCATTATTGGTCGTGAGTTAAATCGTCAAGCGATTCCATACTTTTATTTAGACGGGAGTACACCAGCGCAGGAACGTGTAGAGCTATGCAATCGGTTTAACGAAGGTGAAGGCGATTTGTTTCTTATTTCTTTAAAAGCTGGTGGTACGGGTCTTAACTTAACTGGTGCAGATACAGTGATATTATATGATTTATGGTGGAATCCAGCTGTCGAACAACAAGCAGCAGATAGAGCATATAGAATGGGACAAAAAAATACGGTGCAAGTTATTAAGTTAGTAGCCCACGGAACAATTGAAGAGAAAATGCATGAACTACAAGAAACGAAGAAAAATTTAATTGCTGAAGTAATTGAGCCAGGAGAAGGGAAATTATCCTCCATAACTGAGGAAGAAATTCGAGAAATTCTTATGATTTAAAATAAAAAAAGCTATGCTTTCAAATTTATGAGAGCATAGTTTTTTGTTGTAATAATTATATTTTGTTTTGAACAAAGTAAAGAAATCAAATGGTATTTAAATTACTTCTTTGTGCCTTTACTTTTGTATGGCTTTGCTGCTTTCTTTTTCTTTGCACTTGATTGCCAACGGTTCCATCCTTTACTTCCTGTACCTTGTCCTACACCTTTTTTCGGTTTCGCTTTCGTTTTGCTCATATGATCACTCCGTTATATAAAAATCTTGTTTGATAATAGTCAATGAATTAGAAAATACTCTTGATAAATGACTATGTTTGCTTTAAGTAAAAACAAACTGCTTGAATGCTATAGTATATCATGAAATTGCAAGTAAACTGAAAGGAATTACAAAGAAAATGAAAATAATAAGAAATACTGCGGATTCTATATTTCGAACGATTACACTAATTGTTGTGTATACGTTAGTTTCGGTTAGTGAAACATTTTTTGGATTGACGAGGCAGAAGAAGTAAAGATGTTAAATTAACAACAATCAATAAAGCCGTAAAATATAGAATTGAAAAATATTTTAAAACTTTTTGTTGACTTTCTTTGTTTTTTGTATAGAATAATCATTAATAAAATGTTTCAGAGATGTGACAACAAAACGACTATGAAAGGACGAGTAGTAGTAGGACGTAGTCTAAGCGAGTCAGGGGTGGTGTGAGCCTGATACGAAGCCTATTATGAAGAACCTCCTGGAGTTGCTAACCGAAACCCTTTATAGGAAAGTAGACTTAGCCGGGCACTTCGCCGTTACAAGAAGAACAGTATCGAGATCTTCATCTCCGTACTGTATAAGTGAGCAACCTCTGTTGCTAATTTGGGTGGTACCGCGGAACCAAAGCCTTTCGTCCCAGTTTTTTGGGGAAGAAGGGCTTTTTTTGTTGGCTTCTTTTCACAACATCCAAACATTTTAGGGGGAAACCACCATGTATCAATCATTAATGACAGTAAGAGAGACTCAAATCGCAATTAAGGAAGTTAAAACATTTTTCGAAGACCAATTAGCAAAACGTCTTGAACTATTCCGCGTATCTGCACCATTATTCGTAACAAAAAAATCAGGATTAAACGATCATCTAAACGGTGTAGAACGTCCAATTGAATTTGATATGTTACATTCAGGAGAAGAATTAGAAATTGTTCATTCACTAGCAAAGTGGAAACGATTTGCACTACATGAATATGGATATGAAGCTGGTGAAGGTTTATATACAAACATGAACGCGATTCGTCGTGATGAAGAACTTGATGCAACACATTCCATTTACGTCGACCAATGGGATTGGGAAAAAATCGTTCAAAAAGAATGGCGCACTGTAGATTACTTACAAGAAACAGTACGAACAATTTATGGAATATTCAAAGATTTGGAAGATCACTTATTTGAAAAATATCCGTTCCTTGGAAAGTATTTACCAGAAGAAGTTGTTTTCATTACTTCCCAAGAGCTAGAAGATAAATATCCAGAATTAACGCCGAAAGACCGTGAACATGCAATTGCAAAAGAACACGGTGCAGTCTTCATTATCGGAATTGGTGATGCACTTCGTTCAGGTGAAAAGCATGACGGACGCGCAGCCGATTATGATGATTGGAAATTAAACGGTGACATTTTATTCTGGCACCCAGTATTACAAGCTTCATTCGAATTATCATCAATGGGAATTCGTGTTGATAGTAAATCACTTGATGAACAGTTAACAAAAACGGGTGATGATTTCAAACGTGAGTATGATTTCCATAAAGGTATTTTAGAGGATGTACTACCATTAACAATTGGTGGTGGTATTGGACAATCAAGAATGTGCATGTACTTTTTACGCAAAGCACATATCGGTGAAGTTCAATCTTCTGTATGGCCTGACGATTTACGTGAAGCTTGTAAGAAAGAAAACATTCATCTGTTTTAATTAATATAAGTGAGAGGGAGAGTAGCTTGAAAATAGAGTTACTCTCCCTTTTTTTATTGTGTAAACTAGTGGTTTACAGTGCGTGTTACTAATAGTTTCTTTCTTTTTTATCTCCTTTTATGTAATAATTTGTTAAAGGAGGGGACGTTATGAGTATAGGAGAACAGCTAAAAAACTACGAGAATCAAAGGAGTTTTCGCAAGAGGATGTTGCTAAAAAAATTGGTGTGACGAGGCAAGCGGTTTATAAGTGGGAAAATGATAAAAGTTACCCTGACATTGATAATTTAATTTTACTGAGCGAAATGTACAACGTTACGCTAGATGAGTTAATAAAAGGGAATCAAAGCTTTAAAGAGAAAATACATATTGATGAAGAAGAGGCGGATTTTGAGAAAGAGAATGAGTTTGGTTTTTATATTGGATGTGGTTTGCTCATTATGAGTGCGTTCATTGAGTATGAAAAAATACAGGTGGTTGTATTAGGAATTGCACTATTCATGATGGTCTTTTACTCGGATGTGAAGAAAATTATTTTCAATGAATATAGATCATTTTTTCAAGGGAAAGAGAGAAACGATATGTGTGATAAGAAGTAAGAAGAGTCAACTATATTTCCTAGGAAAGAGTTTAAAGAATAATTTCATTGTTTTATAATGATTTTTGGATATCGATAATATATTAAAAAGCTGTTTGCGTAGAGTCTTGAAATCTATGCAAACAGCTTTTTATTTATATAGGAAAGAAATAGATTAATATGTTTTTGTAAGTTGCAATAAAAATATTAAATTAGCTCATTTGCACTAAAGGCTCAATTTTCGCCATAAATGATTGATGAAGTGCTTCCACACCTGTTACTAAATGAAGGCGGTCAATAACGACAGACACTTTAATTTCAGATGTACTTACCATTTTAATATGAATATCTTCTTCTTTTAAAGTAGTGAACATATTCGCAGCAACACCTGGATTAGATACCATACCAGATCCTACAATTGATACTTTTGCTAAATGATTTTCATGTTCTACAGACTCATAGTGAAGATCTTCTTGATTCTGTTCCAATACTTCTAGTGTTTCTTGTAAGTCATTAGAATGGATAGAGAAGGAAAGATGAACAGTTCCTTCATTTGTAATACTTTGAATAATAATATCTACATTAATATGTGCGTTAGCTAACGTAGAGAAAATTGTTGAAAGTGAACCTTGCTCTAATCCTTTAATTGTTACACGAGTAATATTATCTTCAAAAGCAATACCTTTAACGATTGATTGTTGTTCCATGTTACATTCTCCTTTTACAATTGTTCCGTTTTCTTGTTCCATACTTGAGCGAACTTCTAAAACGACATGATGATTTTTGGCAAATTCAACAGCACGTGGATGTAATACGCCGGCGCCGAGGTTTGCCAGTTCTAACATTTCATCATAAGAAATTTCATCTAATTTGTAAGCTGTCTTTACAACTCGTGGATCCGTCGTGTATACGCCTGTTACATCCGTATAAATATCACATTTTTTCGCTTTTAGTGCCGCTGCTAATGCAACAGCTGTCGTATCAGAGCCACCACGTCCAAGCGTTGTAATTTCATTTTTTTCACTGATTCCTTGGAAACCAGCTACGATAACAATCGTGCCTTCAGTAAGATAAGACTGAATACGCTCAACGTTAATGTCAGTAATCCGTGCACTACTGTGTACAGATTCTGTCGTAATACCAGCTTGCCATCCTGTTAATGAAATTGCGTTATAACCTTTTGCTTGTAGTACCATTGTTAATAATGAAATAGTTACTTGTTCTCCTGTAGATAGAAGCATATCCATTTCACGTTTGCTTGGATTTTCCGCAATAGCGTTAGCAAGTGCTACAAGTTCATCTGTGCTTTTCCCCATTGCTGAAACGACAGAGACGATACTATGTCCTCGTTCATATTCTTCAATAATTAAATTTGCCACATGTTGAATGCGCTCAACACTTCCGACAGAAGTACCACCAAATTTTTGTACAATCGTTTCCATTACGAATTCCTTCTTTCGTCCATTTTTAAGAATAGATTAGGACATATATAAATCCCAATATTCCTGTAGTTACCAGAGAGAAAAACAAAAAACACCATCTCAAATAAGTGAGGATGGTGCTGTTACAGGAAAAGGGAAACAGAAAACGGAGCTAATAAAAAAACCGCCAAAAAAGGAATACCATGAAAATGATATCTCTTTTTTGTAGATAGCTCTTCATACGTACATGTCTGTACATATGACAGTTCTGTTTCTATTCGAAAACAGCCCCAATTGATAAATGCAGAGAAATTTATCAATTTCGGCAACACTTCCTTTCATCCAATTTCATAGACATCTCTGTGTCTCCATTAGAATACTCATAAGTATTGCAACCTCTATCTCACGTTTTAGGCGAGAGTGTTTGATTTATGAAGTTGTTGGTAACATTTGTTTTATAATAATTTAAATTATTCAGGGAATCAAGTGTTTTATATATATTTTCAAAATTCTTTCTTTTTAGAGATGAAGTTTGTGAAAAATGTAGCAAAATACATATATTACATGTACATTAAAAATATAGAGTATAGGAGGTCGGAGTACGAAAAGAAAAAGGCCTATTTATGTTGCGACAGAAATGAAAACGACAATAGAGAAATTATGGGAATATACGCAAGAACCAGACCTACATACAGAGTGGGATGCTCGTTTTACTGAAATTTCGTATTTAGAGAAAAAAGAGGGAGAACCACAGAAGTTTTTATATAAAACAAAGATAGGATTTGGGCTTGAAATAGGCGGAGAAGGGGAATCGATAGGTGAAATAAGAAAAGAAACTGGTGAACGGATTTCTTCTTTGAAATTTTGGACAGACAATACATTATCACTTATACGAATAGGGTGTGGTTATTGGAAGTATACACCTCATAAAGAGTGTATTCATTTTGAAACGCAATATGATTATGATACGAGATATGGTCGTATAGGAAATGTGATTGATTCATATATGTTTCGTCCATTATTAGGTTGGGCGACTGCTTGGAGTTTTGATGCTCTCAAATTATGGTTGGAAAAAGGTTTGCATCCTAGTTTGCTAATTAGAAGAACGATGACGTATTGGCTCGTTTGTTTTTTATTTGCTTTTGTATGGATATATCAAGGGATAGTGCCAAAACTACTGTTTACTCATTCAGAGGAAGTAAAGATGCTTTCTTTATTAATCGGTTCAAATGAAAGTAGTGTATGTATACTTAAAATAATTGGGGTGTTAGAAATAATTTTCGGTGTCGTATGGCTGTTGCCAATAATAAAACGAAAATTATTTATACTGCATATTATTGTATTACTAGTTTTAACGTTAGCGGCAGGATTTACGAATATCGCAAGCTTTACAGGGCCGTTTAATCCGATTACATTAAATGTTCTTCTAATGGGGTTATCAATTGTCGGTTATATAAATAGTTTCGATTTACCAAGCGCGAAAAATTGCAAGAGGGCGAGAAAGGGGCAAGTGTATGGCTAATATGTATGAACGATTATTAGGGGATACCTATAAAAATCTTCATCCGGAATTGCAGAAGCGTTATGCGATTACAGAAGAGAATAGTTTTACAGGGGAAGGAAAGATGGATGAAATTTACGGTGGCTCTTTTTTCGTAAAATTTATATTGAAAATTGCATCGAAGTTTCGAATGTTTTTCTCGGAACGAGGAGAGGAAATTCCATTTACGATACAAAACATAGCTGAGCGAGATGAATATGGACAAGAATTAGTAAGGTGGAACCGTACTTTTTATTTTCATAATAAGAAAAGATATTTTAACGCCGTTATGCAGCTGGATGAAGAGAAACATGAAATCGTAGATTATTTTGGTGAGCCGCATATACTTGTTTCTACATTGAATTTTCATATTGACGAGGCGGGTGGAATGCATATTTCTTCAAAAAAACAATGGTTTTATATGGTAGGGAGAAAAATTCCGTTACCGAAATTTTTATACGGAGAAGCAAAAATTTTTGAAAGTTATGATGAAGCACTGCGATGTTTTCGAATTCATGTACAAGTACGAAATCCGTTAATTGGGTCTCTATTTTCATATAAAGGAACATTTGTGGAAAGGAAATAAACGCGATGAAAAATATAATATTTGGACTTGCTTGTTATATTATTTTTCTAATATGTGAGTGGTCAAATATAAATCCTGTTGAAGCAATTATATTATTATCTGTTTTATTATTTATACCGATGTCTTTTTGTATTATTGATAAAAGAACAAGAAATGGATCGTATTTATTATTTTATAAATTCGTATCGTTTTTATATCCAATCGCAGCAATTTGCGCAATGCTAGCTTTCGTCACAAATCACTATTTATTTGCGCTAGTTTGGTTTGTATATACAGGAATTGTTGCGTTATTTGGTGTAAGTAGATTGCTAGAAAGAGGATGGAAGCCGTTAGAGGAGACCGTCATAGATAGTGCGTTTATTTATTTGTTTTTAGGTGGTTTTTGGTTTTTTGCTTCAGTAGCAAAACTTTCAATTATGCATTTTAGCTCTGACATTGTTTTACTTACAGCTGCACATTTTCATTATTCGGCGTTTTTATTGCCATTATCAGCTGGTTTAATAGGGAGAAAAAGAGAAAAGAGAAGTAAAGTGTATGATGCTATTATGTTTATCATCATGATTTCACCTATGACAGTTGCAATAGGAATTACATATTTGAGGATATTTGAATTTTTTGCAGTTGTGATATATTTATGTGCTATTTATGGATATGGTATGTACGTTTGGAAAGCGAAATTTAATGCTATTCGTGCAAAGGTTCTCTTAATCATTTCGTCTAGTACGCTCAGGGTTACAATTATGTTCTCACTCATATATTCATACGGAAATTTAAAACAAGTACTGACGATTACAATTGCTCAAATGGTTTGGATTCACGGTGTGGTAAATGGTATTGGAGTAGCATTACCAGCATTTGTAGGTTGGATGATTGAAAAGAGTGCTCCAAATTATAAGTACTATGGGAAACCAATGAGTAGATTAAGAGGAAGCGTGAGAATTGGTGGGACATTTTTACAGAATGGAAATTTAGTAGATAGTAAGGAATACAACGGTTTAGTTGATAAAATAAATGATTTTCATAGTGAGTCATTTGACGTGACGAAGGTTCCTTTAAGTATGATTCGTTTTTATGAAAATACAGCAGCGTATGAGTTACAATCGAATATTAAATGGGCTCGTTGGTTCCGTCCATTTGCATTTTGTTATACGAAAATGAGTAAACGAGTAGGACAAATACATTTAGGGATGGGCGATAAGTGGGAAACAATGTATGGCTCTATCATAGGTGTAAATGATGAGAAAGATGGAAGAGAGAATGTAAGGGCTTGGCTAAGGGAAAATGAAGCAGGAGAGTCTATTTTTTTGGCTCTGTATTCAAAACATACGCATAAGAACGAGACATATATGAATATCGCATTGCCTTTACCTTATTCGAATATGACAGGTATTTTAAAAGTATGTAATGATAGCAATGATTTAATCATTACTAGTAAGTTGAGAGAAAATAGTAAGGGAGATGAGGGGATTTATCTACATACTGGTTTCTTTACAATCCGTTTACCGTTAACAGAGGTTTTTATCATTAAAGAGGGAAAGGGTCACATGCTAACTGCTCACCATAAAATGTGGATATTCGGAGTTAAGTTTTTAGAAATTGATTATGAGATTAAGAAAATAGAGGTGAAGTAAGAAAAGCTTGGAGGGATTCCAAGCTTTTTTACGTATGGGTAATTGTCATAGCGACTTGTTTATCTAAGTCTCGGTCCCAAACACGTTGAATTTCAAACGTGCCTTTTTTAAAAAATAATGGGAATCTTTCTTTAAACCAATCTTGCATAGGAAGATTGAGTGCTGTATCGATTGGCACCCATACTAATTCACCCTCAGGAGGATTAATAAGAAGCTCGCCTTCAAATGAGTCTGTCCAATAGTTGAATACCATATATCGAACATGCTCCTTAGGATTTACATATTCGTCTACCCCTTTAAAAGTTAAATTAGAAACGTGTAGTCCAGTTTCTTCTTTCACTTCTCGTATAGCAGCTTGGACGATACTTTCTGGGAAATCTACTTTTCCGCCAGGAGCTATATAGCCAGGAAAGCCTCGATGATTGGGACGTTTTAAAAGTAAAATTTCATTGTTACGCTGGATCATACACATTGTATAGATCTGGTGCTCGATGTTAGGTGAATTGGAAGGCATGACCATATTTTCTCCCTTGTATTTTTTTGATAATTTTACCATAAATATAGTAGTTTCATATTATAATTTAAAATAGAATATTAATATTTTTCAGATGTTTATTATAGAGTTTATAGTTAAGTGAAAAGAGGTGAGGAAAATGCAGGGAGAAATACAAACCAAAAAAGGTTTAGGATATGTCGGAAAATTACTGTTGCCAGTCAAAGTATCACGGCATTTTAAGTTTTTGTGGATTGGACAATTGCTTTCAACTTTAGGGAGTTCTATAACAATGGTTATTTTGCCAGTCGTTGTTTACTCACTAACTGGTTCAACAGTTGTAATGGGGATGACTATGGCAATGTATATGCTACCTAATATTCTTGCTTTACCGTTTGCAGGGTTAGTTGTAGATCGAATTGATCGAGTAAAATTAATGTTATTTACGGATATAATCCGCTGTATAGTAATGCTATTACTTGCATCGCTTATATTTACGGATTTGTTAACGATTAGGCTGTTATATGTCCTCGTTGCCGTATATGGACTTATGGAAGGGATATTTCAGCCAGCATATTCTGCCGTGAGGGCGAAAGTATTCGTACCTGAAATTCGCAATGCAGCTAATGCATTAACGCAAATGAGTAATCAAGGCATACGGTTAATTGGACCAGCACTTGGTGGATTAATCGTTTCAGTTGCATCTGCTGGGATAGGATTTGGATTAGATGCAGCAACGTACTTATTATCATTTTTATGTTTATTATTTTTAAAAGAAATTAAGTTTAAAAAAATAAAATCGATTGAAAAGAGTAAGGTCGATTATAAAAAGGAGTTTATGGAGGGTGTTTTAGTTTTAAAAAGTCATCCGTGGCTTTGGATTACAATCTTCGTTTTTTCTTTCGTAAATATTTGTTATGCCGGCATTATCGTCGTATTAATTCCATGGTTATTTAATATTCATCATCATTTTGAAGCTTACGTTTACGGACTGGGAATGGCATCTTCTGGTGGCGGTGCTGTAATTGCCGCATTAATATTTGGTGGGAAAGAGCGGTGGCACAAGAGAGGGTTACTGGCCTATGGAGGTGTTTTAATTAGCGGCTTCGCTCTATTAGTTATGCCTTTTATTTCTTGGGCGCCTGCTTTAATATTCTTAATGGCAATTGAAGGATTCGGTATGATGATATTTGGACTCATTTGGGAAACGAGTTTACAAGAGCTCGTACCGGAAGAAGCTTTCGGAAGAGTAGCAAGCCTTGATATGTTAGGTTCTTTTGCTTTATTGCCATTAGGATATGTAGTTGTTGGTTGGTTAGCGAATGTAATAGGCGGAGAGGTAACTATATTAATGCTAGCATTATTCGTAATCTTTACAATTGTAATTGCTCTATCTGTCCCAAGTATTCGTAAGTTTGATTAATAATTTGAATGAATAATGAAAGGAGTTATTTTATATGGTTGTAGATTGCCTCAACGAATTTTTAGAATCGGAACTACAAGGCGAATATGTTGTAAAAGAACAGGTATTTGATACGAAGAATTTTACTGTATATATTGTGACTCCTGTTGATAATAAACTAGAGTATGAACGGCTCATATTACTGAAGCATCTTTCTAATGAAGAGCCTTCTGTACATATATGGGAAACATGTATTTGCAAGAAAGCAACGAAAATGGAAATTGCAAAAGAAGTGACAGAAGCGATCCAATCGGGTTTCATAAAAAAAGACTAAGCCATACTTAAAATAAGGCTTAGTCTTCATTAAATACAAATGTTTGTTTCATTTTTTTACCCTCATTTACCGGATGACCATTGTAAGAGAAATTCTTTTCTTCCCAAGTAATAACGACTTTAAAATTATGGCTATTAAAGTCTAATGGAAATACCATGTGGTCAAAGCTTGTATGACTTTTTGAGATGTTTTCATCAGATGTAGTAGGTGTAAAGGTAGCTTTAGATGTAGGCGTGTTATCAAGTATTTCTACAGATACATTTGAAACATCAGTACCGATATTTTTTACGAGTAAACTATACGTATCATATACACCTTGTTTTGACCGGATTACTTGTTCATTTGAGTTATGAGATTTATCAATTTCGATATACCATTGTTTAGACTTTAACACAATTGGTAGCGATTGAAATGTGTAAGCGCTAGCTTGCATTGGTAGTACTACACAAATAAGCACAAAGAGAAAGAATATTTTTCGTTTCATTTTTTGAGAACTCCCATTCTGTAACGGATTTATTTGTTATTATCTTCTCTTTATAAGAGGATATACCATTTAATGTAAGGGTGATTGTTAAGAATTATTACATTTGATTCATATGCTAATACACATCAAATGTAATCGGAAAAAATGAAATAGCGAACATAAGGGGAAGTGTATGTTGAGAATATTAATAAGTATGGGGAGCAGTGTTTTTCTGCAACTATTATTTTTGTATATAGTTATTTCTGGACTCTTATTAGACTTTAATCCTTGGTATGCAGTAATTGTGTATATAAGTGTTGCGATACTTAGTCTTATTTTAGGTATATATTCAATTGTCAGTTCTGTAAGAGAAAGTTCAAATGTTACGCTGCTTACAATACCAATAGGAGTTGTAACTATATAATTTTCAGTAGTAATCATTGGCTTTACAGTATTTGCTTATTTTTTACTAGAAGGGGGATTCCCCCAATCATTCGATTGTAAAATGTGAAAATCGCTTCTAACATTCCACTAAACATATCTCCGATTGCAGGCACGGTTATTACAGTTGTTTTAATTGCTATATTCTTTATGAAAGCTGTGAGCAATAGAAAAGGGAATATCGAGATAGATGTAAAGATAGAGTGAAAAACTGTGTAGAGATTTTCCTGCACAGTTTTTTGTAATATGAAAAATTTACCAAAATATGTTAAAATAATATTATCATACAACAAGGGGGATTTGTTTTATGGAAAATGGGCATTTTGCTAAAGTAGATTTAACGAAAAAAATTGAATCAAAATCTAAGTACAATAAGAAACTCGAAAAATACCAAAGGCGCTTATTAGCATTACAGCAAATTTTAAAAGAAGAAAAAATCGCGGTTATGCTCGTTATGGAAGGTTGGGATGCGGCTGGTAAAGGTGGGGCAATTAAGCGGGTGACGGAACATCTTGACCCGCGTGGGTTCCAAGTAAATCCAATTGGAGCGCCTGCACCTCATGAAAAACGTTACCATTATTTGCAACGTTTCTGGCGCAAAATTCCACAGTACGGGCAAATTACTATTTTTGATCGCTCATGGTATGGTCGTGTGTTAGTTGAGCGTGTGGAAGGATTTGCTACAAAGGAAGAGTGGATGAGAGCATATGATGAGATTAATGATTTTGAAAAACTACTAACAGATGACCATTACATAATAGGGAAGTTCTTCTACCATATAAGTAAAGAGGAACAGTTAAAGAGATTTAAAGATAGAGAGAAAAATCCTTTGAAAAGATGGAAAATTACAGACGAAGATTGGCGTAATCGTGAAAAATGGGATGAGTATGTTGAAGCAATGGAAGACATGTTTGAAAAAACAAGTAAGCCAAATGCGAAGTGGCATATTATTGAAAGTAACGATAAATTGTATGCTCGTGTGAAAACGTTAAAAATCATTATTTCATTCATAGAGGATTATTTCTTAGAACATGGTATAGAATTGCCTTCTTATTATTATGAAATGAAAGAAGGTAAGGCAGAGGGCTTTGAAAATAATCAAGATGTAGTTGTAAAATAGTCGAAAGTTTGAATGTAAAATATAGGAAGATCTACCCTGTGATTTTGGGAGCCCCCTCGGTAATGAGCGAAACATAAACCGTGGGGTTCTTTACATTAATAAATAAACTGTAGCATTTTAAATTTTGGGATTTTGTTGTTCTATAGTACATTAACAAGAGGTATTAGTTTTATAGAGAGGGTGAGGAAATGATAGAGACAGCAGATGCTTCAATACGTAATCGTATGTACACAGAAGAAGCGCAACAAAAATTATATAAACGAACATTAATAATCGTAAGTATTTCACAAATGTTCGGTGGAGCGGGATTAGCTGCTGGAATTACAGTAGGTGCACTTCTTGCGCAGCAAATGCTTGGGACAGATGCATATGCAGGATTACCGGCTGCTATGTTTACAATGGGGTCTGCGGTAGCGGCTTTCTTTGTTGGGAAGTTATCGCAAAAATATGGTCGCCGAATAGGACTTGCAACAGGGTTTATAGTAGGGGGGCTAGGGGCTATTGGAGTTGTATTGGCTGCTTTAACAAATAGTATTATTTTATTACTAGTCTCTTTACTTATATATGGTGCAGGTACAGCGACGAATCTACAAGCTCGTTATGCTGGTACCGATTTAGCAGATAAGAGACAACGAGCAACTGCTATTAGTATTACGATGGTTATGACGACTTTCGGTGCAGTTGCAGGACCGAACTTAGTAGGCGTAATGGGAGATTTTGCCCATTCAATCGGAATTCCTAACCTTGCAGGTCCGTTTATATTATCAGCAGCGGCATTTATACTGGCGGGTCTTGTCCTTTTTATTATGCTTCGTCCAGATCCATTAATTATTGCTAACATAATAGAAACATATAAACGAGAACATACATATAAAGGGCAACCAGTAACAGAAGAAGTGAAAGAAAACAAACGAGGTATTACAGTTGGAGCAATCGTTATGATACTTACTCAAATAGTGATGGTTGCGATTATGACGATGACGCCAGTTCATATGGGGCATCATGGTCATGGTTTAAGTGCAGTAGGGCTTGTAATTGGTTTTCATGTAGGTGCAATGTATCTTCCGTCTCTCGTTACAGGAATGTTAATTGATAAAATCGGACGAACTACGATGAGTATAGCTGGTGGAATAATTTTATTAGCGGCGGGTGTCATAGCTGCGATGGCGCCGAGTGATTCTTTACTATTATTAATTGTTGCTCTGTCTTTACTTGGGTTAGGTTGGAACCTCGGTTTAATAAGTGGCACAGCTCAAATTGTTGATGCAACTATACCTTCTACACGTGCAAAAACACAAGGCAAAATAGATGTATTTGTTGCGTTAGCTGGGGCTTCTGGTGGAGCGATGTCAGGTATGATAGTAGCGAATTCCAGTTATGCCGCATTATCATTAGCGGGAGGAGTGCTAGCATTATTGCTTATTCCTATTGTGATATGGTCTCGAAAAGGGGTGAGAAATTAAATGAGAAAGAGGTTCTAGTTACTAATTAGAACCTCTTTTTCAATACTTAACTTAAATCCCACTCCACAATAAGCCCTAAATGCGTAAGTCCACCGCCAAATCCGTATAGCAAAAGTGTATCTCCGTTATTTAATCTTCCTTTTTTTCTAGCTAAATCTAAAGCGAGTGGAATAGAGACGGAAGATGTATTCCCCATATCTTCCACACTCGTTAATGTTTTTTGAATAGATATTTTTGATTTTTCGCAAATAGATTCAATCATTCTTAAGTTAGCACTATGTGGTATGAACCAGTCTATATCATCTATTTGCAAATTTGCAGTATGTAATAGTTCTTTTATGCCGTATGGTACTGTTCGTACAGCCCATTTATATACTTCTCTTCCGTTTTGAACGATTTTTTCATTTGTTTGTAGTGGTGTGCCATTCATAGTAGTAGATAAGTTTGTTCTGTATAGATGAATACCACCGTCACCGTTTGTTCCCATGTGAGCAGCAATAAAGCTTGGTTTGTTTTCATCTCTTTCTAATAAAATAGCTCCAGCGCCATCACCGAACAAAATACAGGTCGTTCTATCGGTGTAATCAGTAACTTTAGATAATGTCTCTGTCGCTATGACGAGTACTTTTTGATGTGATCCAGAAGTGATTAAGCTATTACCGACATGCAGTCCGTATGTGAAACCAGCGCAAGTCGCATTTAAATCAAAAGCTAGTGTATAAGGTATGTTGAAGTATTGTTGTATTTGGCAAGAGACACTAGGAAAAACATAGTCAGCAGTAGTTGTAGCAACGATGATACAGTCAATATCTTCTAAGTTTTTCTTATATGTTGTACACAAATTTTCGATTGCTTTAATGGCTAAGTGTGAGGAGTATTCGTCTTCGTTAGCAATTCTTCTTTCTTTCATGCCTGTTCTTTGCACAATCCATTCATCATTCGTATGGACCATTTTTTCTAAATCGTTATTAGACAATATTTGATTTGGAACATAAGTACCAATTGCGGTAATACGAGATTTAGAATTCATAGGGACATCTCCTAACTTATTTTTATAACCTGATACTAATATCAGGTTATAAAAATGTCAATAAAGACTTTTATTGTATAGAAACGATACCGTTTAATTTACTCTGGAGGAATTTGACGAGTAGCGTAAAAATAATATACGAGAAGCTTTTGAAATTGATAATGAAGGGAGTGGGGCTCCTTGAAAAGAATTTTGCGCATGTTGCCTGTTGTCATTATTTGTAGCTTTATTCTTATTATTTTTCCAGAGAAATCTCATGCTTGTGATTGTATTAATGTAACAGCAGAAGATGCATTTCAAAAAAATGATGTAGTGTTTGAGGGGAAAGTAATTGAGATTAGAAGGAAAGAAGGGATTGGGATTGAAGTATTATTTGAAGTGAAGAAAATATGGCAAGGGACAACTTCTTCGCAAATTATCGTATATACAAATGGTGGTGATTGTGTGTTTCACTTTGTAGAGGGAGGAGAGTACTTAGTGTTTTCTTCTCAAAGGGGATCAGAAAAACAATTACACACACATAGTTGTAGTGGAACGAAGAGATTGGATGAGGCAGGGGTGGACAAAGCGGCTTTAAGTCATATTGCAAAAGAGTCTGTTCCGACGAAGAAAGTGAATTTAAAAGGTGGAATGGTGAGTGTTTTCAGTTGGTGGCAAGTTGCTATCATATCCATAGGTCTGCTATTGATCATTGCTGTTGTTAGTTTTTTTGTGAGAAGAACTCGCAAAAAATGACGATTAAAGTAAAAATACAAAGATTTTCTTTCTGTTCATATAGGTGCTTTAACCTTGTGAAAGCGAATTACTTATGCTACACTTTATGTAACTTAAAATGAACGGAGGGGCTTCCTTTGATCTTAATCAGATTACGTCTCAATACTTTGTGCCGATAATTGAATAGCGCTCAAAGGCTCTGTCTGTGTACAGAGTGAACGGGATTGGTCTGCCTATTTTAAAGGAACCCTTTATTAAGCTTATATGTGAAAAAGAGGGAGGGACGAATACGCCCTCTTTTTGTTTTGCCTTTAAAAATAGAATGGGATTGTATAGGTGAACACTTGTTGTGGATACGTATATGATCTTGAGACTTATTGACTATGAGATAGGATGAAAGTATAACTTTCTTCTATTTCTTTGGTGAACCCTTATCCGTTTACGAAAACACAGGCAGCGACCTGTGTTTTTTATTTTACGTAATCGAAATGGAGGAATAAATATATGGAAGAATTATTACAAAGAGCAGTTTTAGTTGGAGTGAATTTAGGAAATGAAGATGATTTTGTATATTCTATGGAAGAGTTAACGAATCTTGCAGAAGCTTGTGATGTAGAGGTAATCGGGCAAGTGACGCAAAATTTACAACGAGTAAATCCATCACATTATATTGGAAAAGGAAAGATTGAAGAAGTAGCAGCCTATGTAAATGAAGTAGATGCAAATATGGTAATCTTTAATGACGAATTATCTCCTTCACAAATTCGAAATTTAGAGGAAGATTTAGACTGTAAAGTTATTGATCGTACCATTTTAATTTTAGATATTTTTGCGCAACGTGCGAAAACGAAAGAAGCGCAGCTGCAAGTAGAAGTAGCGCATCTTCAGTATATGATGCCTCGTTTAATCGGTCTTCGTGAATCATTAGGAAGACAGAGCGGCGGCGTTGGTACGAAAAATAAAGGTGTCGGTGAGAAAAAATTAGAGTTAGATCGTCGTAAAATTGAAGAGCAAATTTCAGTTTTAAATAAAGATTTAGAAGCGCTTGTTGCTCAGCGTCAAACGCAGCGAAAGCAACGTAAGAAAAATGAAGTACCAGTTGTAGCATTAGTAGGCTATACGAACGCAGGAAAATCAACGACGATGAATGCAATGCTGGAAATTTATAATGGTACGGAAGAAAAACAAGTATTTGAAAAAGATATGTTATTCGCGACATTAGAAACATCTGTACGAAATATTGATTTACCAGATAATAAATCATTTTTATTAACGGATACGGTTGGATTTGTAAGTAAATTACCACATCATCTTGTGAAAGCGTTCCGTTCAACGTTAGAAGAAGTAGCAGAAGCAGACTTACTTATTCACGTTGTAGATTACGCAAATCCAAATTATGAACAATTAATTGATATTACAAATGAAACGTTAAAGAAAATTGGAGTAGAAAATATTCCAATGATATATGCATATAACAAATCAGATATGATAGATGTTGAAATTCCAAAAGTACAAGAAGACCGCGTGTATTTATCTGCGAAGAAGCATGTTGGAATTGAAGAGCTTGTAGAAATGATTCGCTCGTATATTTATAAAGAGTATACGAAGTGTGAAATGTTAATTCCATATGACCAAGGACAGGTAGTTTCGTATTTCAACAATCATGCGCACGTTTTATCTACGAGTTATGAAAACGAAGGTACAAAAATTGAACTAGAATGTAAGACGAGTGATTACGAAAAGTATAAGCGTTTTGCGATTTAATTTGAGAGGCAACCCAGTATGTGATTGGGTTGCCTTTTTCTGTAATGTTTTACCGCTGAAAGTTACAAGGATGCAAGCCAATGACGGAAGTTAAGTTATATTTCTGGAAAAAGAAATGAAAGCAGTATAGAATAGAAATGTTTCAAAAGTCAGAATTTATTACACCTACTTTAATAAATATTTTGTACAGAAAGGGGAGATTCACATATGCAGGCAGTTTCACAAAAAAAAACTGTAGAAACACCGACAATATACCGAATATTATTTGCGATTAGCTTCGGACATTTTTTAAATGATTCGATGCAAGCAGTTGTGCCGGCGTTGTTTCCTATTTTGGAAAAAACGATGAATTTATCCTATATGCAAGTAGGGTGGATTGCGTTTGCGTTAAATATGACGTCATCGATTATGCAACCGGTGTTTGGTATGTATTCAGATAAGAAGCCGTCACCATTTTTATTACCACTCGGCATGTTTTCGAGTATGCTTGGAATGATTGGACTCGCGTTTGCACCAAACTTTATTATTGTTATTATTTCTGTTTTATTTATTGGCTTAGGTTCTGCAGTCTTTCATCCAGAAGGCGCTCGTGTTGCATATATGGCGGCAGGTGCAAAACGAGGGTTAGCGCAAGCGATTTATCAAGTTGGGGGAAACACGGGGAATTCCTTAGCTCCCATTTTTACAGCGCTAATTTTCGTTCCGCTTGGTCAAATTGGTTCTTTAGGTTTTACAGCATTTGCAGCAGTAGGAATTATATTGTTAATTTTCGTATCGAATTGGTACAAAAATGAATTAGCAACCGGCGCTGTAAGAAGGAAGAAGAGAGCTGCACTTGAGGCGGAAAATGCAATTGTAAGTACACACATTAAATTCGTTATTATACTTCTTGTTTTTCTTACTTTTGTGCGCTCTTGGTACGGTGCCGGTATCGGGAATTTCTATCAATTTTACTTAATTGAGCATTATGGTTTATCTATAAAAAATGCCCAGTATTTCGTATTCGCATTTATGATTGCTGGTGTGTTAGGAACTTTCTTCGGAGGACCGTTAGCAGATCGATTTGGTAAGAAAAACATCATCGTATTTTCAATGTTAGGTTCAGCGCCACTTGCACTGTTATTACCACATGTCTCACTTGTGTGGGTCGTACCTTTATTTTTATGTATCGGTTTTATTAGTTCAAGTAGTTTTAGTGTAATTGTTGTATACGCGCAAGAGCTTGTTCCGGGAAAAGTAGGGATGGTATCAGGTCTAATTGTAGGTCTTGCGTTCGGCCTTGGTGCTCTAGGTGCTGTAGTACTAGGAAAGTTAGCTGATATATATAGCCTTCAGTTCATTATGATATTATGTAGTTATTTACCGTTAATTGGACTTACTTCATGGTTATTACCAAGTGATAAGAAAACGATAGAATAGGGGATGTACTATGAAATTATGTGAAAACGTAACAGAATTAATAGGAGATACACCTGTCGTCCGATTATCTAAATTTATTCCGGAAGACGCAGCAGATGTGTATGTGAAACTAGAAATGTTTAACCCATCACGTAGTGTGAAAGACCGTGCTGCTTATAATTTACTTCATGTTGCAGAAGAAAATGGTCTCATTAAACCAGGGGATACAATTATTGAACCGACAAGTGGGAATACAGGAATTGGTTTAGCGATGAACGCAGCTGCTAAAGGGTATAAAGCGATTTTAATTATGCCAGACAATATGTCAAAAGAGCGTATTAATTTATTGAAAGCATACGGGGCAGAAGTAGTTTTAACACCAGCAGAACAAAGAATGCCAGGAGCAATTGCGAAGGCGTTAGAACTGCAAAAACAAATACCGAATAG
Organism: Bacillus cereus group sp. N31; assembly: GCF_016483245.1. NCBI lineage: Bacteria > Bacillati > Bacillota > Bacilli > Caryophanales > Bacillaceae > Bacillus > Bacillus cereus group sp. N31. The sequence goes on from NZ_JAEHCH010000002.1 coordinate 353,683, forward strand.
TTTTATCCCGCAACAATTTGAAAATCCAGCTAATCCGAATATTCACCGTTATACGACTGCACTTGAAATTTACGAACAAATGGATGGAGAGCTTGATGCTTTTGTTGCAACGGCAGGAACAGGCGGAACGATTACAGGGACTGGTGAAACGTTAAAAGAGAAATTACCAAACTTATATATTGCAGTAGTGGAACCGAAAGGATCTCCCGTTTTATCAGGTGGTGTACCAGGTCCTCATAAACTAGTAGGAACAAGCCCAGGATTTATTCCGAAAAACTTAAATACAGAAGTGTATAACGAAATTATTCAAATTGCAGACGAAGAGGCTTTAACGACAATGAGAAACTTAGCTAGACAAGAAGGCTTATTAGTAGGGCCGTCTTCAGGAGCTTCTGTGTACGCAGCAATTATGATAGCGAAGCGCCTAGGCGCTGGTAAAAAAGTTTTATGTATTGCACCTGATACTGGTGAACGTTATTTGAGTATGGGGTTATTTGAATAAAAATGATAGAAATCCCTTAATGGTGAAATAGAGCTATTAAGGGGTTTGTTTTAGGGGATTAAGAGGGGGAAAGCACGATGAAACTATTAAAACCAACGCATAAATATAGTGAACAAATTATAGAGTATCGGGATGCTTTTTTACATGCAGGAGAACAACCACACGGTAGTAGCTCTTTACAAAATTTTGATTCCCTAGCTGAATGGTTTGAAAAAGTGAGTATACAAGAAGTAGGAGAAAACTTACAAGCGAATCGAGTGCCATCTAGTCAGTTTTTAAGTTTTGAAAAAGGGGAACTTATAGGTTTTGTGAATATTAGACATAGATTAAATCCAGAATTATTAAGGGAAAGCGGTCATATTGGATATAGTGTCCATCCGAATAAACGTCGCCATGGTTACGCTACGAAACAACTAAAGCTTGCATTAACTGAAGCGCGAAAATTAGGATTGCAGAAAGTATTAATAACTTGCGATAAATCCAATATCGGTTCTGCTAAAACGATTCAAAAGGTTGGCGGTGTGTTAGAAAATGAGGTAGTTTCTTCTCATACTGGTGAAATTGTTCAGCGTTATTGGGTAGAAATTTGATTAAGTGTGAATTTGAAAAGGTAATATAATATGCAATATCGAAATAGATAAATGAAGAGTAAGGGGAGTACTGCAGTTTTAGGGGGGAATGAAATGGGATTAAGAGAGAAAGCGATAGAAATGTCGGAGATTTATAGAAAAAACCCGAAAATCGAAGCTATTATTTTAGCAGGTTCAGTAGCTAGAAAATTAGAGGATGAACATTCAGATATTGAATTACATATTTTATGGTCGGAACCACCAGAGGATGAGGATCGTAAAGAGCCTATTAATCATATTGGTGGAAAAATTTTATCATATTATCCTTACGAGGAAGAAGAATGGTCGGAGACGTATTTGACGAAAGAAGGAATTAAACTAGAGATTAGTAATTTTTTAACAGTGACCGTAGAAAAAATTATTTCAGAAGTTGTAGAGCAGTATGATATCAATTATGAGAAACAATGTATTGTATCATCCATTCATGAAGGTGTGAGTTTGTATGGAGAAGTGAAAGTACATACTCTAAAAGATAGAGTTGAAGCGTATCCAGAAGAATTGGCGCAAAAAATGATTGCAGAAAACCTTTGTTTAAGCAATCGTTGGCATAATCGAGAGGCTCTTTTAAAACGAAAAGATTGGCTTATGCTATATGATGTTATTTGTGAAGTTCAAAGAAATATATTTGGAGTCTTATTTGGTCTGAGCCGCATGTACGTGCATCATCCTGCATTTAAATGGATGCCATATAATGTGGAACGAATGGGGATTAAGCCTGAAAATTTATATGAGCGTATGGCGAATATTTTAATAGGACATCCAGAGAATAGTGTGAAAGAGTTAGAATTGTTAATGGGAGAGGTATTACATTTAGTAAAACAATATACTCCAGAATTAAATATTGCGGAGCAACAAAAACGCATTCAATATGCAAAGTAAAAACAAAAGATGTAACAACGAGTTACATCTTTTGTTTTTTTATTTTACTAATTTTCTTAGTACAGGTAAACGTTGAATACGATTACCAAGAATATGTGAAGCGAGTCCACTCGTTAATACGAATAAAAGGTAAACAAGCCCTCCTGCCGCACCACATATAAATACAATGAGCAGTGATTCGATATAAGATTGGCCAGGAATAATCCAGCTTATAATTGCTTTTAATGCAATTACAACAGCAGACATTGCTGCGGAGTATATCGTAATAAGAAATACTGTTTTCACCGTTTCACCAATTTTAAATTTCGCAAACTTAATGATGCAATACAACATAATAATATTCGAAACGAGGTATCCGAGAATTGTTCCAAGTACAGCACCGTGTCCACCGAATAAGTGTAAAAGTGGTATGTTTACTACAATCTTCACAAGAATACCGATTGAGAATGCAATCATTGTTTTTCTTTGATAATCAATGCCTTGTAATATAGCTGCAGAAACTGTGAAAATCGCACCTAATATAGCAGAAGGTGCAAATGAAATTAAATATTGTGATCCATCAAGTGCAATTTTAGGATCTACATAAATCATTCGGAATGCATCGTAAGCGATGCTAGCAAGACCAAATGCAGCTGGGATAGTGAAGAATAACAATACTTGGAATATCTTTGAAATTTGTTCTTGTAATTCTTCTAGTTTTCCGCTTGTAAATGATTTCGTTATAGCCGGAATAATTGTTAATGAGAATCCAGTTGCAAGTGAAGCCGGAATCATAATTAACTTTTGTGCATAGTTCGTTATATAAGCGAAAACTGCATTCGCGGTTTCTAAAGGCTCTCCCATCGCTCTAAGGACATCAGCTACGGTATATTGATCTACTAACGTATAGAGTGGAATTGCAATACCCACAAATACAATTGGGATTGCATATCGAAGTAATTCCATATAAATATTTCGTAATGGAATATCGGATGCCCTTGACTTTAATTCACCTTCAGGAGGCTTTAATCCGTTATACTTTTTCCAGTACAGCATTAAAATAGAGACGCTGGCAAGTGCCCCGATAACAGCACCGAATGTAGCAACAGCAACAGAAGAGGCTACGGAACCTCCTAATATTTTGGAAACGATGAAGCTACCAACTAAAATGAAAACAACGCGTGCGATTTGTTCTACGACTTGAGAAACAGCACTTGGTTTCATATGTTGAAAACCTTGGAAATAGCCGCGTGTAACACTCATAGCCGGTACGATAATAAGTGCGAAACTTAATGCCCGCATTGTAAGTGTTACGTCAGCGATAAATTGTGGATTTGGCGTTTTAGAGCGAATAATAAATTGTGATATGTAAGGCGCTCCAATAAATAAAATTAAAAATCCTAAAAAGCCCATAAATAGCATTAATTTTATGCTCGAGCTATACAATTTTTTACTTGTACTATAATCACCGAGTGCATTATGTTTTGCAACAAATTTGGAGACGGCAATAGGAATACCGGCAGTTGAAAAGCTTAATAAAATACCATACCAAGTATATGCATATCCGTATAAAGCGACCCCTTGTGTTCCAACTAATAATTGAAAAGGGAAGAAGTATATAAAACCTAAAATACGTGAAATCATTGTTGCACCGCTTAGTAAAGCAGTACCTTTTAAAACTTTTGAAGTAGACAAAATTTGTTCCTCCTACTCATGTTGCCTTGCATGTATCTCGCTATTTGAGGGCAGTAAGACTCCTACCTCAAAATGAGGCTGGAGAAAGAAGTTAAGTGGGAGCCCTGCTACTACGAGTAAACGCAAAATTGGTGAAACTTTAATCAGTGGGGCATCCTCCGCTGATTAAAGTTTCACTTTACCGTATACTACTATAAACCTGTTAGAGAAGTTAATACAGTATAAACCATATAAGTTCAAATACTATTCATACAAAAGTCATATTTCAAATTTTTAAATAGAATATAAGACATAAAAACTTAAAATATAAGTTGACACTATTTTTAATGTGTGATAAAAATGATAGTAATCAATTCGGAAAATAATATTTGGGCAATGAAAGGGTATAGTAATGAAAATCTCCCTATTTCAGAGAGCTGATGGTTGGTGTGAATCAGTATATAGATTATTCATGAAGTTCGTCCTGGAGCATCTTTCATAAATCTCACATTATGAGGAAATGGAAGACGGTAGTTTATACCGTTATCAAATAAAGTGGTGAAGATTTTTTCACAACTAGGGTGGTACCGCGATATTTATCGTCCCTACGTATTTACGTAGGGACGTTTTTTATTTAGGTCCTAACTTTGCTGTGGCTTCATAACTAGGGTGGTACCGCGATATTTTATCGTCCCTACGTATTTACGTAGGGACGTTTTTATTTAGGTCTTACTTTTGTTGTATCTTCATAACTAGGGTGGTACCGCGATATTTTTGTCGTCCCTACGTATTTACGTAGGGACGTTTTTTTATTAGGGAGGAAGTGAACGTATTAGAAAAAAGTATTGATAGAACAATATAAATACCAAATTATAAAACAGAAAAAGATAAAGAGAGGAGATTAACAGATGAATTCACAGCAATGGACATCGAAATTAGGTTTCGTATTAGCTGCAGCAGGTTCAGCAATTGGTCTTGGGGCGATTTGGAAATTCCCATATATGGCCGGCATCGGAGGAGGCGGCGCATTCTTCCTTATTTTCATCGGTTTCACATTATTAATTGGTTTACCGCTATTATTAGCCGAATTCGTTATTGGGAGAAGTACACAAAAAGAGGCCGTTGATGCGTATAGAGAAATCGCACCGAAAACGTTATGGCCGTGGTTAGGTAAATTAGGAATTGTAACATGTTTCATATTACTTTCTTTCTACAGTGTTGTAGGAGGATGGATTTTATTATATTTATGGAATGCAATTACAGGTAGACTGTGGGAAGGAAATGGGGCGTACGAATCTACGTTCGGTGAAATCATTTCCAATCCGTATTTAGCAGTCGGATCACAACTATTATTCATCCTTATTACTATTTTCATCGTAAGTAAAGGTGTACAAAATGGTGTTGAAAAAGTAAATAAATATTTCATGCCGGCACTATTCGTTTTATTCTTTGTCTTAATTGTTCGTGCACTTACATTAGACGGTGCTGGTGAAGGAGTTCGCTTCTTCTTACAACCTGATTTCTCAAACGTAACGTCAGAAATTATTTTATATGCGATGGGGCAATCGTTCTTCTCATTATCTGTCGGTGTAGCCGTTATGGTAACGTATAGCTCATACTTACCGAAAGAAGAAAGTTTACCGCGTTCAGCATTTTCTATTGTAGCTTTAACGCTCGTTATTACATTACTTGCAGGACTTGCGATATTCCCGGTTGTATTCGCATTTGGAATGGAACCATCTCAAGGACCAGGATTATTGTTTATCGTATTGCCAGCTATTTTCAGTAAAATGGCGTTCGGAAAATTATTCTTCATCGTTTTCTTATTACTATTCTTCTTTGCTACTATTACATCAGCAATTTCGATGTTAGAAATTAGCGTTGCATCTTTAACTGCAAAAGGTAAAGGGAAACGTGAAAAAATGGCTTTAATCGTTGGATTATTAATCTTCGTTGTTGGAGTACCATCAGCATTATCATTTGGTATATTAAGCGATCTGAAGATTTTTGGAAAGACTATTTTTGATTTATCGGATTATGCAGTTAGTAACGTATTAATGCCGCTTGGTGTTCTATTAGTTTCTATCTTTGTTCCTTTAAAAATGAAGAAAGATGTATTAATGAAAGAGCTTGGTGTAAGTAAAAATAAAGGCTATAAACTATTCGTATTATGGTTATTCTTACTTCGCTATATCGCACCAATTGCGATTATTATCGTATTCCTAAATGTACTTGGAATTATTTAACAAGAAAGGTAGCGTATCGTTATATGATACGCTACCTTTTTTATCCTTTTATTTGCCGGGCAGTAAGACCCCCACCTCAAAACTCAGCGAAAGCGAAGAAGTTAAGTGGGGGATGGGCACCCCCCACTGATTAAAGTTTCACCTTATTTTGCTCTTTTTTGCAGTTCATTTACTGTGACGAATTGATATCCCTCTTTAGATAAAGAGTCTAAAATACCTTCAATGGTCTGTAAATTTTCATTAGATTTATCATACATAGGGTGTAATAAAATGATAGAACCTGGTTTTACATTTTTATTAACGTAGTCAATTTTATCAGCTGTAGATTTATAAAAAGTATCAGGCTCAAGATCCCACGTAATCGTTTCGATATTATTTTTATTTAAATAATAGGGTAGACCAATTAATTTTTTTCCGTTAGGGGGTCTAAAATCAATTTCGTCTGTAAATCCTGTTTGCCGGATTAATGAATTCGTTTTTTCTATTTCATCTTTAATAAAAGAAGGTGTTTTGAAAACCATTCTATTATGAGAATATGTATGGTTTCCAAGTTGGTGCCCAGATTGCGTGATAGCTTCTCCTAACGATAGATTTTTCTCTAGTTCATTTCCAATTAAAAAGAAAGTAGCTTTAGCGTTGTATTTATCCAGTAAAGGTAATATTTGTTTTACATTGTTAGTAGGGCCATCATCAAAAGTTAAAGCGATTACTTTTTCATTTGTTTCTACGCGTTGTGTTAAATCTCCAAATAATTGAAAGCTTCTTGCGTTCATCAATTTGTATGTTCCGAATAATACTGTGATAATAAAGAATAGTGTAACGATTGTAATGATAATTTTTTTCTTCATAATGTAACCTCACAATGATTTTTGATTTGATTAAAAAGTATTATATCAAACTAAGTAATTTCGTGCTTTAAGAAGGGTGTGGATGCAAGGAGAGGAAATTTATCATATAATAAAATGCAAAAGGTATATTAGGAGGTGTTTATATGGCGATTATAATTCAATTGCCAGACACTGCAACGTCTCATGCAAAGCCAAGTATGGAAATGGCGATACTTTGCGTGAGGTAGACAAGTAATATATAATCGCCTAAATGAGCTCGTATCATTTTTTATATTTGGCTTTGCACCTTATTGAAATGAATCATAAAAAATAAGGGGCGAGCAGAGATGAAATACGTAAAAGCTGCGGCAGTTTTACCAGAAAGTTTAATTGCTGAAATTCAAAAGTATATACAAGGTGAAACAATTTACATTCCAAAACAAGAAACGAAACATTATAAATGGGGTACACGATCTGGAGGAAGAAAACAATTAGATGAAAGAAATAACGCGATTAAAGCAGCATTTAAAAGCGGAATTGCTATTCATCAACTTGCAGAAGAATATTTTCTTTCCGGAGAAACGATTAAAAAGATTGTGTATTCTAAGTGAAAAAAAGGAAAGGGTCTGGTTCAAATATTATTTTGAATCAGACTCTTTTTGTTTTGTATTTATTGGATGTGAATGGACATGATAATAGCGATAATGTGCCGTTTTTTACTAAATTGGATACATAGCATTTGAGTGAAAAGCAGAAAGGTGAACATATATGAATCATCTTGGACAAATAACGATAGAACTTTTTGTTGGTTTTTTTGTTTTATTAATTGCTACTAAAATATTAGGTAAAACACAAATATCGCAGCTAACACCTTTTGATTTTATTTCTGCCATTGTTCTCGGAGAATTGGTTGGAAATACTATATATGATCCGGAAATAAAAGTATGGTCTATTTTATATGCTGTACTTGTATGGGTAGTGTTAATTTATACAATAGAAGTAATAACACAAAAATTTAGAGGAACGAGAAGTTTTTTTGAAGGCTCTCCGTCAATCATTATCCGTAATGGATATATTGACCGGGAACAACTAAGTTCAAATCATTTGGATATTAACCAATTACAGCAAATGCTTAGGCAACAAAAAGATATATTTTCAATTCGAGAAGTTGAGTATATGATATTGGAACCTAACGGAAACATAAGTGTATTGAAAAAAAGTAAATATGAATCTCCTACTATAAATGATTTAAGTTTAAAACATAAGCCTGTATACTTACCGATTTCATTAATTAGTGATGGGAAAGTAGTTAAGGATAATTTGAGGGAAGCAGGTTTTGATGAAGGATGGCTTTATAAACAAATAAAGCAAAAAGGAATTACTAAATTTGAAGACGTATTATATGCAGAATGGAAAACAGACGATGGTTTCTTTTGTCAGGAAATGCAGCGGTAGAGAATAGGCGATGTATGTAATGTTTGTTTCTAAGTTATCTTTTACATATCAAAAAACTGAATCATTGTATACAATAAGACTAGATCAACAATTTGTATGGAGTGATAAAGATGGAAGCTTTTATTAGAAGTGATCAATATAATTTTATAAAATCACAAGCTTATATTTTAGCAAATGGGCACGCAACGGCAAATGATAGAGGTGTAATTCAAGCATTAAAATCACTTGCGATTGAAAAAATAATACATGTATTTGAGAATTTAACGGATGAACAGAAAGAGTTAATCGATACGGTATTAACAGTTCAAAATAGAGAAGATGCAGAATCGTTTTTAATGAAAATAAATCCGTATGTCATTCCGTTTCAGGAAGTTACAGCGCAAACATTAAAAAAATTATTTCCTAAAGCGAAAAAGTTAAAACTTCCTGATATGGAAGAACTGGATATGAAAGAATTATCTTATTTAAGCTGGATTGATCAAGGGTCAAGCAGGAAATTTATTATAGCGAAAAATGATAAAAATAAGTTTGTTGGTCTGCAAGGTACGTTCCAAAGTCTAAATAAAAAAAGCATTTGTTCATTATGTCATGGGCATGAAGAAGTAGGTATGTTTTTAGTTGAAATTAAAGGTAATATACCAGGAACTTTCGTGAAAAAGGGAAACTATATTTGCAAAGACGGTGTAGCTTGTAATCAGAATATGAAATCACTTGATAAATTGAACGATTTTATTGAACGATTGAAGAAATAATGAAGGAACCTCTAGTATTTAAACTGGAGGTTTTTATTTTTTGAAGAAGTAATAATAGGCTTCTTTTGTAGCTGTAAATTTATAAAAAAAGTCGGGTCATTTATAATGAAATTAGATAAAAATATCTATTTGGATACAGTTGCTTATATGCAAGGAGGAAAAACATGAATTACATTTCACCGAAAGAAGAAATGTTAAAAGCGAAACGGTGGCCTAAAGATACGATAGCGGCAGGTCGTGGTCATACCGTTGCTCTTAAATTGGATGGCACGGTAGTAGCAGTGGGGCGAAATAAAGAAGGAGAATGCAATGTAAGCAGCTGGTGTGATATTGAAGCAGTCGCAGCGGGTAATGTTCATATGGCGACGAACACGGGTAATGCACATACAATCGGTCTTAAATTGGACGGCACAGTGACCACTGTGGGGAATAATCGATATGGCCAATGCGATGTAAGTGGATGGTGTGGTATGGTGGAGTTGGCGGCAGGTTATCTTCATACTGTTGGTTTGAAATCGGATGGAAAAGTGATGGCAGTGGGTAATAATAAACTTGGTCAATGCGATGTAGGCGGCTGGAAAGATATTATGGCAATAGCAGCTGGTACGAATCATACAATCGGACTTAAATCAGACGGTACCGTGGTGGCAGTCGGCTGGAATGAGTATGGTCAATGTAATGTAAGCGATTGGCGTGATATTGTAGCGATAGCGGCGGGTTGTGCGCATACGGTCGGTCTGAAATTAGATGGCACGGTGGTAGCAGTAGGTGATAATACATATGGTCAATGCGACGTAAGTAGCTGGTGTAACATCCGATTGCCTGGCAAATAGTTAATTCACAACAAATCACTAGTAATATTATTCTATTTTAGGAGTAATTATGGAATAGGATATGTAAAAAAATAATCAAAATTAAATTTGCTGAAAAAGAATCCTTTTAAAAAGGGGTTCTTTTTATTTTTCCGTAAAATGAGGGTCTAAATGGAATTTTTGAACAAACTTTATTTCAAAGCTACAGTAGAACAAATAAATAAAGCATAGGAGAGTTGAAGAAATGCTTAAAAAGTTTTTGCTTTCTTTACCGGATGTTTTACTTGTATGCATTGTTATCTACATAACATACACAACTACTCTTAGTTTTGTACAGATGTTAGTAATTTCAATTGCAATCGGAATTGTCGGTGGTCTTGTTATAAGAATTTGTAAGGATGTATTCACGTATATAAGGTGGACAATTAAACAGAGGAAATCTTGAATATGTTGTATTGCTATTAGGAGGAGAGGAAATGACTAAGAAAAAGAGTAGAGTGAAAAATGAAATAGCACTTTGGACATTAACAGCGGTTGTTCTCATCATTGTATGGTACTTTTTTCAAAGATAAAAACGCATCGCACTTTGAAAAGAGAGTACGATGCATTTTTATTATTTTTTTTGCCAATTTTCTTTTATAAAGTCTGCACGGCCAGATTCTTTTTGCTCAGTAGCATATTTCTCTGGGTTCTTTTTATAGAAATGTTGATGGTATTCTTCGGCTTCAAAAAAAGGTGCAGCCGGGCGAATTTCAGTTACGATTGGATCTTTAAACATACCGCTTTCTGCAAGAGCTTGTTTTGATTTTTCAGCAAGCGCTTTTTGTGTTTCGTTATGATAAAAAATAGCGGTACGATAAGATGGACCACGGTCAAAAAATTGTCCGCCATCATCAGTTGGATCGATTTGTGGCCAATATAAGTCTAGTAATTTCTGATAAGGAAAAATAGAAGGATCGAATGTAATTTGAACAACTTCTAAATGTCCAGATGTTCCAGCTTTTACTTGTTCATATGTTGGATTTTCTATATGACCTCCTGCATAGCCAGAAAGCACTTTATGAATACCTGGAAGTTCATCAAATGGTTTTACCATGCACCAAAAGCAACCGCCTGCGAAGGTTGCGAGTTCGTATGTTTTTTCGGACATTGCTGTAATCCTCCTAAATGTATATGTTTTATATAGTATTATATAAATTGTTTTATTGCGCAATAAAAAAGATTTGAAAATATATGTTTTTTATAAACAAGATCCTCCGCTCACATCAATTAATTGTCCAGTAACCCAGCGGCTGTCTGGAGAAGCGAGAAATGCAGCAGTATCGGCAATGTCTTCTACTTCACCTAAGCGATTGAAAGCGGAAATAGTAGTAGCGTACTGCTTCATCATCGGGTCGCTCAAGAGTTCTGCATTCATATCTGTTTTAATAAATCCTGGAAGTATTGCATTCACCGTTATTCCTCGTGCTCCAAGCTGTTTTGCTAGCGTAAAAGTCATTGTATTAATAGCGCCTTTCGTCATACTATATGCAACGAAATCAGGTAAAGAAATGCGGGTCGCAGCGGATGAAATATTAATAATTCGGCTATTGTCACGTAAACGTGGCAGTGCTTGTTGAATGATAAAGAATGGTGCTTTTGCATTTACTGAAACAATTCTATCAAAAAATTGTTCAGTTGTTTCTTCGATAAAAGCACCAGGACCAATGCCGGCATTGTTTATTAAAATATCAAATTGTGTTTCACCAGTGCGCTTTTGTAATTCAGTATCTAAAGCGTTATAAAGGTTTTCTACACCGTGTAAGGATTCTAAATTTGCGCCGATAGAAAAAGCTTGGCCACCATTTGATCGAATTTCATGAACAGTTTCTTCAGCGTCATCTTTTCGATTACCGTAATGAACAGCAACCAATGCACCGTCATTTGCTAAACGTTTAGCAATAGCACGTCCAATTCCTCGGCTTGCTCCTGTAACTAATGCCACTTTTCCTTTTAACATATTTTTCTCATCTCCCCATAAATTTTATATGTTTGTCAGTAGTTTTTCTTTATGTAGTAATGCGAACATACTTAAGTAATATATGAGTATGTGTAAGAAGTTCATTCCGATTTTGTTTTGAGAAAAAATAAATAGATTTCTAGTAAATAGAATGAATTTTATTTTTTTCTAAAAACATGTTGACAATGAAAAGAACAACGTCCTATAATACGTGTAACAAATAAAAGTGAATTAAGAATTTTCTAACTTTATATGTTGTATATGCAAAGAAGAGGAAAGTAGATGATTATGATCGTTTCAGAGAGCTACTCCTAGGCTGTGAGAGTAGTAGCAATCGAATCATTGAAGATCACCTCGGAGCATCGCTTGCGAAAGGGAAACTGAGTAGAGGGCGGCGGCATCGTCTCCGGTAAAAGGACGGGGGTCTGATTGGACCTACAGAGCTTATATTTCGCGAGAAGTATAAGGAAGCTGAGTGGTAACGCGAAACTCTCGCCTCAGCAATCAAAGCTACTAAGTTGTAGTAGTTGATTGCTGAGGCGAGAGTTTTTCTTTTATAAAAATAGAATAAAAGAATGCGTGGAAGAGGAGAGTAAATGATATAGATTGTTTCAGAGAGCTGCCCCAAGGCTGTGAGGGTAGTAACAATCGAATCATTGAAGATCACCTCGGAGCACTACTTTTGAAAACTAGTAAAAAGTAGCGGAATTGTTTCCGATAGAAAAACAAAAGTCTAATTGGACTTGCAAAGCTTATATTTCGTGAGAAGTGTAAGGAAGCTGAGTGGTACCACGATTCCCTCGTCTCAGCAATGGGTTGCTACAAGTATGTACGTAATCGATTGTTGAGATGAGTATATTTTTAAGGTTTATATACTGAATATTCTGTTAAAATACTCATCTCAGCAATCGATGTAGAAATAGATTGCAAAAATAGAGAGAAAAAAAGAGGAGCGATGTGAGATGGGTAACCAGTACATTTATATGAATGGGGAATTTGTAGAAAAAGAAAAGGCAGTTGTTTCAGTATATGATCACGGTTTTTTATATGGAGACGGTGTATTTGAAGGGATTCGTAGTTACGGAGGAAATGTATTTTGTCTAAAAGAACATGTGAAACGATTATATGAATCGGCGAAATCTATTTTACTGACGATTCCAATGCCGGTAGAAGAAATGGAAGAAGCCGTTTTACAGACACTTCAAAAAAATGAATACGCTGATGCATACATTAGATTAATTGTTTCAAGAGGAAAAGGGGATTTAGGGCTTGACCCGAGGAGTTGCGTGAAACCGAGCGTAATTATTATTGCAGAACAATTAAAGTTATTCCCTCAGGAATTTTATGATAATGGACTAAGCGTTGTATCTGTAGCATCAAGACGTAATACGCCAGATGCATTAGATCCACGTATTAAGTCAATGAACTATTTAAATAATGTACTTGTAAAAATTGAAGCAGCGCAAGCAGGCGTACTCGAGGCGCTTATGCTTAACCAACAAGGATATGTTTGTGAAGGGTCTGGAGATAATGTTTTCATTGTGAAAGATGGAAAAGTGCTAACACCTCCTTCGTATTTAGGGGCGCTAGAAGGTATTACGAGAAATAGTGTTATCGAGTTATGTGAGCGTCTTAATATCTCGTGTGAGGAAAGGCCATTTACTCGCCATGACGTATATGTAGCAGATGAAGTGTTTTTAACAGGAACGGCAGCAGAGTTAATTCCAGTTGTAAAAGTTGATTCTAGAGAAATTGGAGATGGGAAACCAGGAAGTGTAACGAAACGATTAACTGAAGAGTTTAAAAAATTGACGAGAGAAAGAGGAGTACGTGTTCCAGGACTGGCGGAAAGTTTAGCGTAGAAAGGGAGAGGAGTTAATCGAAATGGAGGAACAGTATACAACATGTGAGAAATTACAGTGCGAAGAAGTGACAGGTGCCGGACACGTTATTCAATGCTTGAAAAAATTAGGTGTAACGACTGTTTTCGGTTATCCGGGCGGAGCGATTTTGCCAGTATACGATGCGTTATATGGAAGTGGATTGAAGCACGTTTTAACTCGTCATGAGCAAGCTGCCATTCATGCGGCTGAAGGGTATGCGAGAGCTTCTGGAAAGGTCGGGGTAGTCTTTGCTACCTCTGGCCCAGGAGCGACGAATTTAGTTACGGGCTTAGCAGATGCTTATATGGATTCGATTCCTTTAGTTGTTATTACAGGGCAAGTTGCAACGCCTTTAATTGGTAAAGATGGATTTCAAGAAGCTGATGTTGTCGGAATTACTGTATCTGTTACGAAGCATAATTACCAAGTTCGTGAAGTAAATCACTTATCACGTATCGTGCAAGAAGCTTTTTACATCGCTAATAGTGGGCGACCGGGACCGGTATTAATTGATATTCCAAAAGATATTCAAAATGCAAATGTGACAAGTTTCTTTAATGAAGAAGTTAACATTCTAGGATATAAACCGGAATTTGTACCAGACAGTATGAAACTGAGAAAGGTGGCTAAAGCAATTTCAAAAGCAAAGCGTCCCCTTCTATATATTGGAGGAGGCGTCATTCATTCAGGTGGATCTGAAGAACTCATCAAGTTTGCAAGAGAGAATCGTATTCCAGTCGTTTCAACTTTAATGGGACTAGGTGCATATCCGCCGGGAGATCCATTGTTTTTAGGAATGCTCGGTATGCATGGTACGTACGCTGCAAATATGGCAGTAACAGAATGTGACTTACTACTTGCTTTAGGTGTTCGCTTTGATGATCGCGTAACAGGAAAATTAGAACTTTTTTCTCCACATTCGACAAAGGTACACATTGATATTGATCCTTCGGAGTTCCATAAAAATATAGCTGTAGAGCATCCGATTGTAGGGGATGTGAAAAAAGCGTTACACATGCTGTTACATATGCCTATGTATACACAAGCAGATGAATGGCTTCAAAAAGTGAGGAAATGGAAAGAAGAATATCCTCTTTCCTATAAACAAAAAGAATCCAATTTAAAACCACAGCATGTGATTGATTTAATAAGTGAATTAACGAATGGTGAAGCAATTGTCACGACAGAAGTAGGACAGCATCAAATGTGGGCTGCTCACTTCTATAAAGCGAGAAAACCTCGTACTTTTCTTACCTCAGGTGGATTAGGAACAATGGGATTTGGTTTCCCAGCAGCTATTGGTGCCCAGCTTGCTAAAGAAGAAGAACTTGTCATCTGTATTGCGGGCGATGCTTCTTTTCAAATGAATATTCAGGAACTGCAAACAATTGCAGAAAATAACATACCTGTAAAAGTATTTATAATAAACAACAAATTTTTAGGGATGGTAAGGCAATGGCAAGAAATGTTTTATGAGAATCGTTTATCAGAATCAAAAATTGGATCACCTGATTTTGTAAAAGTAGCAGAAGCATATGGAGTGAGGGGGCTAAGAGCAACAAATGCAACAGAGGCGAAAAAAGTGATGTTAGAAGCTTTTGCGCACGAAGGTCCTGTCGTAGTTGATTTTTGTGTAGAAGAAGGTGAAAACGTATTTCCGATGGTTCCGCCAAACAAAGGGAATAATGAAATGATGATGAAGAGGTGGGAAGAATGAGTCATACTTTTTCACTAGTTATCCATAACGACCCAAACGTCTTATTACGCATAAGTGGAATTTTTGCTCGGCGTGGTTATTATATTTCTTCATTAAATTTAAATGAAAATGAAATGGAGTTAACAACAGTTTGTACAGAACAAGAAGCAACATTACTCATCAGTCAGCTGAAAAAATTAATCAATGTACTACAAGTAAACAAATTATAAGGAGTGTATGGAATATGAAAACGTATTATGAGCAAGATGCAAAAGTAGAGTTATTACAAGGGAAGACAGTTGCGGTAGTCGGATATGGATCTCAAGGTCATGCCCAAGCACAAAATTTACGTGATTCTGGTGTGGAAGTTGTAGTTGGCGTTCGTCCTGGTAAGTCATATGAAGTAGCGAAAGCTGATGGGTTTGAAGTAATGTCCGTTTCAGAAGCGGTTCGAACCGCACAAGTTGTACAAATGTTATTGCCGGATGAACAACAAGCACATGTTTATAAAACAGAAGTAGAAGAGAATCTTCGTGAAGGGCAAATGTTACTTTTCTCACATGGATTTAATATTCACTTCGGACAAATTAATCCGCCAAGTTACGTAGACGTAGCGATGGTCGCACCAAAAAGCCCAGGTCATCTCGTTCGCCGTGTATTCCAAGAAGGAAATGGTGTTCCGGCATTAGTTGCAGTGCATCAAGATGCAACCGGCACGGCATTACATGTAGCTCTTGCATATGCAAAAGGTGTAGGTTGTACACGTGCAGGTGTAATTGAAACGACATTCCAGGAAGAAACAGAGACAGACTTATTTGGTGAGCAAGCTGTGCTTTGCGGCGGAGTAACTGCACTTGTAAAAGCTGGTTTTGAAACGTTAACGGAAGGCGGATATCGTCCTGAAATTGCATATTTTGAATGTTTGCATGAATTAAAGTTAATTGTTGATTTAATGTACGAAGGTGGATTAACGAACATGCGCCATTCTATTTCAGATACGGCAGAGTTTGGAGATTATGTAACAGGATCAAGAATTGTTACAGATGAAACGAAGAAAGAGATGAAACGAGTACTTACAGAAATTCAGCAAGGTGAATTCGCGAAAAAATGGATTTTAGAAAACCAAGCAGGTCGTCCAACATACAACGCGATGAAAAAAGCAGAACAAAATCATCAGTTAGAAAAAGTAGGAACAGAGCTTCGTGAAATGATGAGCTGGATTAAGGAACCAGAAAAGAAAACGTTAGTAAAGAAATAGATTAAGAGAATATAAGTGAAAAATACGTAAGAGGGGATTTGACAAGATGAGAAGCGACATGATTAAAAAAGGTTTTGATAAAGCGCCACATCGTAGTTTATTAAAAGCAACTGGTTTGAAAGATGAGGATTTTGATAAGCCGTTTATTGCGATTTGTAATTCTTTTATTGAAATTATTCCAGGGCATAAGCACTTGAACGAGTTTGGGAAACTTGTAAAAGAAGCCGTTCGTGCAGCAGGTATGGTACCATTCGAATTCAATACAATTGGAGTAGACGATGGTATTGCGATGGGACATATCGGTATGCGTTATTCGCTTCCGAGTCGTGAAATTATTGCAGATTCAGTAGAAACGGTTGTAAATGCACATTGGTTTGACGGCATGATTTGTATCCCAAACTGTGACAAAATTACGCCAGGTATGATGATGGCAGCTCTTCGTATTAACATTCCGACTGTGTTTGTTTCAGGTGGACCGATGGCAGCTGGGAAAACATCTAAGGGGGAAGTTGTTGACCTTAGTTCTGTTTTTGAAGGGGTAGGAGCTTATCAATCTGGGAAAATTTCAGAAGAAGAATTAAAAGATATTGAAGATCATGGCTGTCCATCTTGTGGCTCTTGTTCCGGCATGTTTACAGCGAACTCTATGAACTGTTTATGTGAAGTATTAGGTTTAGCCCTTCCTGGAAACGGTAGTATTTTAGCAATTGATCCAAGACGTGAAGAGTTAATTAAACAAGCAGCAGAGAAACTGAAAATTTTAATTGAAAGAGATATTAAACCGCGTGATATTGTAACAGAAGAAGCAATTGACGATGCTTTTGCACTTGATATGGCGATGGGTGGATCAACGAATACAGTATTACACACGCTAGCACTCGCACAAGAGGCAGGGCTAGATTATGATATGAGCCGTATTGATGCTGTTTCAAGACGTGTACCGCATTTATGTAAAGTAAGTCCAGCCTCTAACTGGCATATGGAAGATATTGATCGAGCGGGCGGAATTAGTGCAATCTTGAAAGAGATGAGCAGAAAAGAAGGGGTACTTCATTTAGATCGTATTACGGCTACTGGGCAAACATTAAGAGAAAACATTGCTCATGCAGAGATTAAAGATAAGGAAGTGATTCATTCTCTTGAAAACCCTCATAGTGAAGAGGGGGGCTTACGTATTTTAAAAGGAAATCTAGCGAAAGATGGAGCGGTTATTAAAAGCGGGGCAACCGAAGTAAAACGATTTGAAGGACCTTGCGTTATTTTTAATTCACAAGATGAGGCACTGGCTGGCATTATGCTTGGGAAAGTGGAAAAAGGAGATGTAGTTGTCATTCGTTATGAAGGGCCAAGAGGCGGACCGGGTATGCCTGAAATGTTAGCACCAACATCAGCAATCGCTGGAATGGGATTAGGTGCTGAGGTTGCATTATTAACGGACGGACGTTTCTCTGGAGCTTCACGTGGCATTTCGGTAGGGCATATTTCACCAGAAGCAGCTGCGGGTGGAACAATCGCACTACTTGAACAAGGGGATATTGTATGTATTGATGTTGAGGAACGCTTGCTAGAAGTAAGAGTGAGTGATGAGGAATTAGAAAAACGTAAAAAAGAATGGAAACGACCAGAACCGAAAGTGAAAACGGGCTGGCTTGGACGATATTCTCAGATGGTAACATCGGCGAATACAGGTGC
Organism: Bacillus cereus group sp. N31; assembly: GCF_016483245.1. Taxonomy (NCBI): domain Bacteria; kingdom Bacillati; phylum Bacillota; class Bacilli; order Caryophanales; family Bacillaceae; genus Bacillus; species Bacillus cereus group sp. N31. The sequence goes on from NZ_JAEHCH010000002.1 coordinate 371,966, forward strand.
AGTTTTAAAGGTGCCTAATTTTGATTGAGTCAAAATAAAAGAGATAAGGATGATAGAAAATGGTGCAAAATGTGAAGGAGAGAGTGAAGATTGAAGATATCCTTATGGCTCATAACTGTATGAAGGATATCGTCATGAAAACGCCCTTGCAACGTGATAAGGTTTTATCTGAAAAATACGAATGTGAGGTGTATATTAAACGAGAAGATTTGCAAGTAATTCGGTCTTTCAAAATTCGCGGTGCATACAATTTAATTCAAAGTTTGTCGAAAGAACAATTACAAAATGGTGTTGTTTGTGCAAGTGCTGGCAATCACGCACAAGGAGTTGCGTATACGTGTAATTTATTAAATATTTCATCGAAAATCTTTATGCCAACAACGACACCAAAACAGAAAGTATCACAAGTTCAATTTTTTGGTGGTAGCTTTGCAGAAATCATGTTAGTTGGCGATACATTTGATGGTGCTTTTCAAGAAGCGCAGCGCTATTGTGAGGAAAATAGGATGACATTTGTGCATCCGTTTGATGATCCGTATGTAATTGCAGGGCAAGGAACAGTAGCTGTTGAAATTATGCACGATATGGATAAGGCAGTTGATTATCTCTTTACAGCAATTGGCGGCGGTGGGTTAGCATCAGGTGTAGGTACATATGTGAAAGGTGTTAGTCCAGCTACAAAGGTAATTGGTGTAGAACCGATGGGGGCTGCATCTATGAAAGAGGCTTTCCTTCAAAACGAAAATGTAGCATTAGAGAAAATAGATAGTTTTGTTGATGGAGCAGCTGTCAAAAAAGTAGGGAAGTTAACATTTGAAACTTGTAAAGATGTCATTGATGACATTGTTTTAGTACCAGAGGGAAAGGTTTGTACGACGATTTTAGAACTGTATAAGAAAAATGCAATTGTAGCTGAACCGGCTGGTGCACTCTCTATTGCAGCACTTGATTTATACAGGGATGAAATAAAAGGTAAAACAGTTGTATGTACGCTAAGTGGTGGAAATAATGATATTGATAGAATGCAAGAAATGAAAGAACGTTCTCTCATTTACGAAGGGTTAAAGCATTATTTCATCATTGAATTTCCGCAGCGTTCAGGTGCGCTAAGAGAATTTCTTGATAAAGGATTAGGACCAGAAGATGACATTACGCGCTTTGAGTATATTAAGAAACATAATAAAGAAAATGGTCCAGCGCTGGTCGGGGTAGAATTAAAACATAAAGAAGATTATGAGCAATTAATTACTCGTTTTAAAGAAAATAATATTCAATTTGTGGAGCTTAATAAAAATCCTGTTTTGTTTGATTTGCTTATTTAGTAGAAAAAATAAAAAAAGATAGATACAAGCAAGGAAAATGCTACTTGTTCTATCTTTTTATAGTGAAACGAAATACTCTCCAAATTCATGAAGGAGAAAGCTAGTTAACCAAAAATATATCGCGATACGAATGATTATGTACAATGAAAATTCAAAGGGAGAAAGTTTTCTTTCTCCCTTTATTTTTTTAGTAGTCTAACAGAAAAAAGGAGCATAAAAGCAGGATTGCTATAAATATTCTAAAAACGTTTTCTAACAAGTCTTTCAATATGTCTATCAACTATTCTGTAGTATTTGTTACAGAGAAATAGATTTCGTGCTGTTTAGTTACGTGTGTTTATTATTTTTCCAGTACTATCAATTTCTACATCAGTTGAAACCGTTTGTAAATATTGTAGAGCTTTTTTCTTTTCTTCTTCATTTACTGGGGAAACTTGGTTATTACGAATGATGTAAGGGTTAAATGACATTTGGACATCCTTTCCTTTAAAAGTTAAAGTTAAGACGCCAGTTTCTGCACTTTTTCCATTCACATAACTCGGGAACAAAAAGTTACCTAATGAGTAAGCAATAGGAACTTTATTATAATACTCAAACCCTTGTAACCAATGCGGGTGACTTCCGACAATAGCGTCAGCACCTGCTTCAACCATTTTAGGTACATATTGTTTTTGGTATTCTACTGGACGATTTGATTTTTCAACGCCCCAATGCATATAGACGATTAAATAGTCTGCATCTTGTTTTTGCTCCTTAATTGTTTTAGTTACAAGATTTAAATCATATCCGTTCGCAACGCCAGGTTTATTGTCACCAGCTACCCAATTAGAATCAGGCATAAATCGAACGAAGGAAAGAAATTTGAACTTTTTCCCTTTTACAGTCATTTCTCGTGCAGTATATGCATCTTTTGCATTTTTTCCGGCCCCGATGTAAGGGAACTTTAATTTTTCTACGTGAGAGATAGTGTCTAATAATCCATCTTGCCCATAATCAAGTGTATGGTTATTCCCAATATTTACGATGTCATATCCAGTGTTTTTAATGGCTTGTAGTGTAGATGGATCACTTTTAATCCAAAACAGTTGCCCAGGTGCTTTCTTTTCTCTCGTTGTAAAGGCCGACTCTAAATTAACAAAGGAAATATCTGCTTTTGTTATTTCTTCTTTTACATGTTGGAATGGATAATCAGCCCCGTTTTTTTCGATAATAGGACGTAATTGCCAATCGAACATTGTATCACCAGAGAAAGTGAGTGTAATTTCCGGGTCTTCTATTTTCTTTTTGCTTTTTGTAACTGTTTTACTAGATTTGCTTTGCAAATCGGGTTTGTCTTTCGCTTTTGAAATAAAAGAGTAGTTGATTAATACAACAATTGGTGTAATACAAAAGGCTATTAACAGAAATCGTTTTAGTAAAGTTTTCATATATACCTTCCTTTTGAGTTTATCCCGTTATTGAAAACTTCCGCATTTAGATTAAAATGAATCCACTAAAGGTAGTTATCGAAATATGTATAGTTACAAAAAAAACGGGTTATAGTAGTGAAATTCATTTGTTAATATTCTCAATATTAAGTTAACATATAGATAACTTGTAAATCAATGTGTAAACCAAAATATAGAAATAAAGAATTCGAAAGGTGAAGAATGAGAAATGGTTATATTAGGGGCAGTTGTAAATGGCATTTGTATTATATTCGGTACTTTACTTGGTAAATTATTTAGTAAGATTCCAGAAAGTATGAAGGGAACAATTATGCATGCAATCGGTTTAGCGGTTACTGTACTTGGCCTTCAAATGGCATTAAAAAGTGAAAACTTTCTTGTTGTGATTCTAAGTTTAGTTATTGGTACTGTAATTGGGGAATGGTTACAATTAGAAGAAAAGTTAAAACTGTTAGGAGATTGGTTAGAAAATAAAGTTGGATCGAAGGGGAAAGGGAGTATATCAGAAGGGTTTGTAACAGCGACGCTTATTTTTGCAATTGGCGCGATGGGGATACTTGGTGCATTGGACAGTGGAATTCGCGGAAATCATAATATTTTATTCACAAAGGCGATTATCGATGGATTCATTTCGATTATATTAACGACAACTCTAGGAATCGGCGTAGTATTTTCAGCGATTCCAGTTATTTTATATGAAGGTGCTATTGCCATTTTTGCAACACAGATTAATAGTTTTGTCCCGAAAGAATTAATGAATCAATTTATAGTGGAAATGACAGCTACGGGCGGCATTATGATATTCGCCATTGGATTAAACTTACTTGGATTTATTAAAATTAAAGTAGCGAATTTACTTCCAGGTATATTGGTAGTTGGAATAATTGTTTCAATTATTTATGGTTACGGTTTGTTAGTAAAGTAGTTGAGGATGGAGATACATATGGGGGAATTCCAATTTACAAAACGTGTTCATAAAATACTGGAGATTGCAGCAAAAGAAACTAAATATAATATAATTCAACCAGTTCATCTTTTTATCGGCATGTGTAAAGAAGGTACAGGAGTGTGCGCAGAGTTATATATGTATTTGTTTCGTAAAGTTGGCACGGATTTTTTAGAAGAACTTTCTTTACAAGAACAATATGAAATAGAGTACATAAAAATAGAACAATATAAATTAGCTAATAAAACGCTAGAAATTTTGCAAATAGCGAAGAAACGTATGGAACGTTTTCAGCAAGTATTAATAAATGAAGGACATGTAATATATGCATTATTTCGTTTAGGTATAGTGAGTGAAAAAGTTATAAACAAAGAAATACAAAAAGATGTGTTACGTATTATAGCTGAACCAAGAGATTTGGCGGTGGATTTAAAATGCTTTGATCCCATTTATAATAAATTATCTTGTAATGTTAGAAGAGCTAGCTCTGCTGATTTTGAAACATTAGTACGTTTTGTTACGTGGAAATTTGGTGAACGCTGGTTACAGTCAATAGATTATGGGTTTCAAACATATAAAGAAAAAGGTACCTATTTATATTGCACAGCAGGGTGAAGTGATAGTAGGTTTCGCTTGTTATGATGTAGTCAGGGGAAAGAAAGGACTATTTGGTCCGATGGGGACAGCGAAACGAAATCATGTGAAAGGTGTAGGGAAAGAATTGTTGCATCATTGTTTATATAATATGAAGCAAGACGGATATGAATATGCAATTATTGGACAAGCAGGTCCGATTGAGTTTTATGAGAGAAGTTGCAATGCTCGTTTAATACCGCTAGAAGATAATTGACCAACTCCATATAGGGGAGTTGGTTTTATTATGAAAAAAATGTGGAATTTACATGGTTTTTGCTAGGAAATAGCGGCTTTTGTAATGAATATTACGTCTAAATCAAATTACTAAACTTTTTACAAGAAAAGGTGTAGAATGGGTATCGAATGAAAGAAGGTGTGAAAATGGCCAGCTGGAAACGAAATTTAATGATTTGTTGGCTAGGTTGTTTTACCACTGCAGCCGGTATGAGTTTAGTAATTCCTTTCTTATCTTTTTATATTGAGGAATTAGGAGTGACTGGCACTTCGAGTATTGCACAGTGGTCGGGACTTGCATTTGGTGTAACATTTTTAATGGGTGCGATTGTATCACCAATATGGGGAAAGCTTGGTGATATACATGGACGGAAATTGATGCTTATACGTGCTAGCCTTGGTATGGCGGTTATTATGACGCTTATGGGGTTTGTAACGGATGTGTATCAACTAGTCGCACTTAGATTTTTGATGGGAGCAGTATCTGGTTTCCTTTCAACCGCAATGACATTTATTGCAGCAGAAACTCCGAAAGAGCATTCAGGTTGGGCAATTTCCACAATTTCAACCGGGGGCGTGAGCGGCTCATTACTCGGACCATTACTAGGCGGTTATTTGTCTGAGTTAATTGGAATGCGTCATGTCTTTCTTGTTACAGGAGCTTTCTTATTCCTTTCCTTCCTCATCGTCTTTTTCTTCCTACATGAAGAAAATCACTCTGCTCAAGCAAAAAAGGTACAGCAAAAAAAAGTATGGACGATGGTCCCAGCAAAGCATGTAATTATTAGTTTATTTGTAACAACATTTATTATTCAACTTGCCAATATGTCAATTCAACCTATTATTACATTGTACGTAAAGAATTTGGAAGGACCAGGAACAGCTCATATCGAAATGATTGCAGGGGCAGTTATGTCTGCGACAGGATTAGCAGTTATTTTGGCAGCGCCTAAATTAGGAAGATTATCAGATCATATCGGTCCTCAAAAAACATTAGTAGTAGCATTGTTTGCTGCAGGGATTATCTTTATCCCGCAAGCATTTGTAACCTCATCTTGGCAACTATTAATTCTTCGATTTTTATTAGGTATCGCACAAGCAGGATTATTACCTTCCGTACAAACTCTACTAAAACAACATACGCCAACCCATGTAACGGGACGAATATTTGGATATAATCAGTCGTTTCAGTTTTTAGGAAATATGATTGGTCCAGTGCTTGGGGGGCAAATTGCAGCTCATGCAGGCTTCCAATATGTTTTCTTCTCTACATCATCACTATTATTTATTGCATGCATTTGGGTTTATTTTCATAATAAGAACGAAGAGGTATCAGAGAAACAACATTTGGAAGTTAGTTAACTAAGTGAATGAAATAGAAAAAAGGATGAAGCAATGAATGCTTCATCCTTTTTCTTTAAAATTGAAGGCAAAGATAACTTAATGTACCAAGCTCGTAACTACGGTGAATGACTTTTCCGTCACTTTCACCACTGCCCATAGCGATAAATAAAGGAACAAAATGTTCTGCTCTTGGTACTGCTAATTGTGCATGAGGAGCATTTTTCTCCCAATTAAACAATGCATCTTTATCGTTATTCTGCATATGTTTCATAATCCAATCATCAAATTCAATTGCCCATTTTTCAGGTGTAGTTTGATTCCATTTCAGTGCTCGTAAATTATGAACGGTAACGCCACTACCGATTACTAAAATATCTTCTTGTCCAAGTCCTTTAAGTGCTTCTCCAATCTCAAATTGTTCTTTTGCAGGAAGGAATGGATTGACTGATATTTGTACGACAGGAATATTTGCTTCTGGATACATGCGATGCAAGAGTGTCCATGAACCATGATCTAAACCTCTCGTCATATTATAATGAACTGGAATGCCTTTGTTTTTAAATTTTGTTTCTAACATAGATGCAATACTAGAAGAGCCTTTTGCCCGATATTTAATTTCGTATAACTCTGGAGGAAAACCTCCAAAATCATAAATTGTTTCATACTCGTCATCTGATGAGGAGATTGTTAATACTTCACTTTCCCAGTGAGCGGTAAAAATAACAATTGCTTTCGGTTTATATGTTTCTCCAAGTGTTTTTAAAAAACGTGTATAATCTGTATCTTGAATAGCAAGCATTGGTGAACCATGTGCTAAAAATAGTGATGGCATCATAATAGAAACCTCCTAAAAATATAATAATTACTTTATGTAAGTAACTATATGATTTTATTGGTTATTCGTCAACATAATAGTTTGATAGCTAATCGGAAAAGTACAGTATTTGTCATAATGAAAGCAATTGCATATAATACATAATAAGAATAATGAACGGATATTCATTATTTTGAGATACATAATAGAGTTGGGGGCTGACGAAATGAACGTACAGGAAAGTTTCGTTACGGCATTGGATGGATCGGAAATTTATTTGCGTAAGTGGTTACCAGAAGGAGATCCGAGAGGAATTATTCAAATTGCACATGGCATGACAGAGCATGCAGGGGTGTATACAGAATTTGTAGATGCTTTATTGGAAGCAGGGTATGGTGTTTATGCGCATGATCATAAAGGTCATGGGAAAACAGTAAAAAAAGAAGAAGATTATGGTCATTTTGAACCAAATATAGGGTGGAATCAAGTTGTATCGGATGTTATCTTTGTTTCAGAAAGGATAAAAGAAGAGCAGTCAAGTCCTTTGTTTTTACTAGGACATAGTATGGGTTCTTTTTTATCAAGACGTGCTGTACAACTTAGGGGTGAACTATATGATGGATTTCTGATTTCAGGAACAGGTGGAAATCCAGGGCTTTTAGGGGCTATTGGTCATAAAGTAGCAACAATCGAAATGAAATTGCGTGGGGCAAAAACGAAAAGTCCAGTGCTAAACTTTTTATCTTTCGGAAACTTCAATTCGAACTTTAAGCCAAATCGTACGAAATTTGATTGGTTATCTTCAGATATAAATCAAGTTGATAAATATATCGCGGATCCGTTATGTGGATTCATTTGTACGACGAGTTTTTATAGAGAACTATTTTCTGGTGTATTAGAAGTAAATAAACTAGAAGAATACAAGAAGACGCCAAAACATCTTCCAATACATATATTCTCTGGTGATCGTGATCCTGTTGGAGATATGGGAAAAGGTGTAAAAGAAGTTTATGAAAACTATAAAAAATGTGGTGTGAAAGATGTTACACTACGTTTATATGAAAATGGAAGACATGAAATGTTCCATGAAGTGAATAGAGATGAAGTGTTTAAAGATTTAATTTCTTGGTTAGATGCGCATAATAAATGAGAATGAAAGCTAAGCCCAAACTGTTTGTAGTTCGGGCTTATATTTATAGATAGTACGGATAGTCGCTAATGGAGTTTGCGTAGCGGCTATATATATTTGAAGATCGATTGAATGCCTATATAAGTTTTATATATAAATTTAGTGAGGAGACGAGTGTATGAAATTTGGAATTATTGGGCCATCAGAAGATGAAATTATGCCTTTTATTGAAGATATGTCTAATAAAAAAATAACGAATCTTGCGATGTTAACGTTTCATAGTGGGACATATGAAAATGTAGAAGTTGTTGCATTATATTGTGGTGTATGTAAAGTTAATGCAGCTATTGCAGCTCAAATATTAATAGATAAGTTTAATGTGACGCATATTATTGTAACAGGTGTTGCAGGAGCAATCGATAAAGTATTAAAAATTGGAGATACAGTCATTTCAACAGAAATCGCGTATCACGACGTGGATGAAGGAATATTAACTGAATATCATCCATGGATGGAAAGTGTATATTTTAAAACGGATAGTAAACTTCTTGAATTAAGCCGAGCAGTAATCGAGAACAATCAATTTACCCAAAATGTTTATTTCGGAAAAATAGTTACTGGAGAGGCTTTTATAAGTGAGAGTGGCCGTACAGAAATAATTTCTACATACAACCCACTTTGTGTAGATATGGAAACAGCAAGTATAGCTCACGTTTGTTATGCCAATACGATTCCATTTATAGCAGTTAGATCTATAACAGATACAGAAGAAGCGTCTGGTATTGAAGTATTTGAAGATAATTGTGTTTCAGCTTCACATCATTCCATTCATTTTATTAAAAAGTTACTAGAATCGTTGTAAAAGACATAGCTCTACTTTGAGAAAAAGCGAGCACTGAACTATAAGGAGCACGTGTAATACTGCTCTGTAGTTGAGTGTTCGCTTTTATTTTATGAACTAAATGCGTGGAGATGTAAGTATTGCAGCGAGGGATAGTAAAGATATTTATAGAATAATTGTAAAGTATCGTATTTTACTATGGAATGTGAAAATAGAACTACAAGTAATAAAAGAGAGGATAAATAAACTATGCAAATACGAGAAGCTGCATTAGCAGAAGCAAATGAATTAAGTGAACTCGCACTACAATCAAAAGCAACGTGGGATTATAGTGAGGAATTCATATTTGCTTGTAAGGAAGATTTAACAATTACAGAAGAATACATAAAAAATAATTTTGTATATGTTTTAGAAAACGATAATGCGAAGATTGGTTTTTTCTCATTTTTACGTAATGATAAAGCTCTCGATTTCTTGTACATTCATCCTGATTACAAAGGAAAAGGTTACGGGAAAATACTTTGGGAGTATGTAATAGAAAAAGCCAATGAACTAGGATTAAAAAGTTTTACAATTGATAGTGATCCGAATGCAAAAGGATATTACTTGAAAATGGGAGCACAGTTAATAGGAGAGACACCATCAACTGTCTTTAAGGGTCGTTTACTGCCTCTTTTGAAATATGATGTGTAAAACTATTAATAGTAGGGGAAGCTGAGAATGGATAATGTAAAGAAAAAGCAAATATATGAAGCGTTAATAAGATCTTGGTCAATAGAAACAAGTTCAAAGTGGACAATTGAAAATCCAGCAAAGGGACAGTGTGGTGTAACGGCTCTAGTCGTTCAAGATATATGTGGAGGGAAAATTAAAAAGACAAAAATAGGGTGCGTGTGGCATTTTTATAACTTTATAGATGGACAGAGGTTTGATTTTACAGAGGCTCAATTCAATGAAAACCTGAATTATTTGGATGTGGAATCAAATCGGGAAGAAGCAATTGCAGATACAAATGAAAAGCAATATAACATTTTGAAGGAAAAAATAACGAAAGAATTCAAATTATCTTTTGACTCTTAATCTTTAATAAGTTACTATAATGGTGGTAACTTATTAAAGGGAACTTCATAGAGTTGAAAGGGGAAATACTTTTGAAAACAACTTATGTAAACGCTACAATTGTAACGATGAATGAACAAAATGAAGTGATAGAAAATGGATATATCATTGTAGAGAATGATCAAATTATAGATGTAAAGAGCGGAGAATTCGCTAATGATTTTGAAGTAGATGAAGTAATTGACATGAAAGGAAAGTGGGTTTTACCAGGGCTTGTAAATACACATACACACGTTGTAATGAGCCTTTTAAGAGGTATTGGAGATGATATGTTATTACAGCCATGGCTTGAGACGAGAATTTGGCCACTGGAAAGTCAATTTACTCCAGAGCTTGCTGTCGCTAGTACGGAATTAGGATTACTTGAGATGGTGAAAAGTGGTACAACATCATTCTCTGACATGTTTAATCCAATTGGAGTAGATCAAGACGCAATTATGGAAACGGTATCAAGGAGCGGGATGCGAGCTGCTGTTTCAAGGACTTTATTTAGCTTCGGAACGAAAGACGATGAAAAGAAAGCGATTGAAGAAGCTGAGAAATATGTGAAGCGTTACTATAACGAAAGTGGCATGTTAACTACGATGGTTGCACCACATAGTCCATATACATGTGGTACAGAATTGTTAGAAGAGTGCGCACGGATTGCAGTAGAAAATCAAACTATGGTTCATATTCACCTTTCGGAAACAGAGCGTGAAGTACGTGATATTGAAGCGCAGTACGGAAAACGTCCGGTAGAATATGCAGCAAGTTGCGGATTGTTTAAACGCCCAACAGTTATTGCGCATGGTGTAGTATTAAATGAAAATGAGCGTGCATTTTTAGCAGAACATGATGTTCGAGTAGCTCATAATCCGAATAGTAATTTAAAACTAGGTTCTGGTATAGCGAATGTGAAAGCGATGCTAGAAGCAGGAATTAAAGTAGGGATTGCAACAGATAGTGTTGCGTCTAATAATAATTTAGATATGTTTGAAGAAATGCGCATTGCAACTTTATTACAAAAAGGTATTCATCAAGACGCAACAGCATTGCCAGTAGAAACTGCTCTTTCTCTAGCGACAAAAGGAGCTGCAGAAGTAATTGGTATGAAACAAACTGGATCACTTGAGGTTGGAAAGTGTGCTGATTTTATTGCGATTGATCCGTCTAATAAACCGCATTTACAACCAGCTGATGAAGTGTTATCACACCTTGTATATGCAGCTAGTGGAAAAGATATAAGTGATGTAATTATTAACGGAAAACGTGTCGTTTGGAATGGTGAATGTAAAACGTTAGATGAAGAGCGTATTATATTTGAAGCAAGTCGTTATAAACGAGGTTTACAAAGATAGGTATGTGCAAGTTGTTTGAAAAAGCTGTCCTTTTTTAAAAAGGACAGCTTTTTTCTTGAGCGAATAAATATTCAATATAATGTCGCATCTTTCTGTTAATATTTCTGTTATAATATATAACGTTTATAATATTTTATTTTTAAGGAGAACAATTCATGAAGCGAAAAAAGAGCCATTTAATGGTAATGGCAATTATTACATCTTTATTTTTAACAGCTTGTAATAATAAAGCGAATAAAAGTGATACAGAGGCTAAAAAACAAGTGTTAAATGTAACAGTATCAGAAGAAATTCCTTCACTTGATACTGCAAAAACGATGGATGGTACATCATCACACGTTATGCAAAACATATTTGAAGGGTTGTATGTGCTAGATGATCAAGATCACCCTATTCCGGCAGTAGCAAAATCGTTTAAAAGAAGTGAAGATGGTAAAAAATATACATTTGATTTGCGTAAAGATGCAAAATGGTCAAATGGAGACAATGTAACAGCAAATGACTTTATGTTTGCATGGAAACGTGCAGTTAACCCGCAAACGGCATCTCAATTTGCGGACATGTTCTTTCATGTGAAAAATGCGAAAGAAATAAATAAGGGAACAATGTCACTTGATGAACTTGGGGTTAAAGTTATAAATGATTATAAGTTAGAGGTTGAACTTGAACAGCCAATTCCGTATTTTTTACAGTTGTTAGCACTGCCTATATACTTACCACAGCATGAATCATTTTTGAAAGAACAAGGAAATAAATACGGATTGGAACCTAGTAATCTCATATATAACGGCCCATTTGTATTAGAAAAATGGAAACATGAACAAGAGTTCCAATTAAAGAAGAATGCTACATATTGGGATCAAAAGAAAGTGAAATTAGACGAAATAAACTTTCATATCGTAAAGGATACAATGACGGCTGTAAATTTATATGAGGCTGGCGATTTGGATCGAGTACCTATTAATTCTCAAGTTGTAGACAAGTATAAAGGGAATAAGGAATTACATATGTCAAGTGATCCTGGAATCGCTATGCTACGTTTTAATGAGAAAAATAATGCGTTAGCCAATAAGAAAGTACGTCAATCTATCTCATTAGCATTAAATAAAGTTGATCTCGTTGCTCACTTTATTAATAACGGGGCAAAACCTGCAAATGGACTTGTACCAGTTGGTCATATGAATGAAGAGACTGGCAAAGATTTTAGAAAAGAAAACGGAAATATTTCTTCATATGATTTGCAAAATGCGCAAAAGATTTGGGAAGAAGCGAAAAAAGAGCTTGGAGTAGAGCAAGTAAACCTCGAGTTTTTAACGTTCGAACAAGATAATGCAAAACGTATGGCAGAATATATAAAAGGTGATTTAGAAAAGAATTTGAATGGATTAACGTTACAAATTAAACAGCAGCCATTTAAGCAAAAGTTACAGTTAGAACAAACAGGTGATTACGATATAACGATGGCAAATTGGGGACCTGACTATAAAGACCCAATTAATTATTTAGAGTTATTTACGACGGGGAATCCGAATAATAAAATGAGTTACTCGAATTCTCATTACGATGATTTAATAAAGAAAGCGAAAAATGATTTTGTACTTGATCCGGAGAAACGATGGGAAGCGTTGCAAGAGGCTGAGCAGGTCTTATTAGAAGACGCTGCCGTGGCACCGCTTTATCATCTTGGTTCAGCTTATGTACAAAAGGATTATGTAAAAGGAATTGCAAAACATCAATTTGGTGGCGTTTATACTTATAAGAATGCTTATGTTGATAAGAAGTAAATAAAAAAGCCTTACTTTTAAAAGTAAGGTTTTTTTACAGAGTGTTGGGAAACCCTTTAGGGTTGTTGCCAGCACATGAAAAAGATGAATGCGTAATTGTTGTTACGTATTCACAAAAAGTTGCAAAAAAAATCAGATTGAGCAGTTTATTTAAGTAAAAAGAAGTTAGTAGTAAACGAAATTAAATAGCTAAGAAAAAAGCTCAATTTCTTACTTTTAATACTGAGAAACTGGTCAGTTATTAAAAAATTAGGGTATATTAACGGGGATTAATATTGGAACTAAGGTAGATCCATTTGGCTGTATTCTTAAGTTGTAGACTTAGAGATTGAAGCTGGAATTAATTATTTAATTCCTATTTCTGTACATCATATCGTGGGGAAGAAGGTAGTACTTTGAGAACAACAGAAAATTTTAACGACAAGGCCGATATATATGCGAAATATCGCCCCGATTACCCTAATGCATATATTGATTATTTGTTTTCGGCTAACCAACTGAAAGAGGACCGAATTGTGGCTGATATTGGTTCAGGTACGGGGATATTTAGCCACCAGTTGCTTGAAAGAGGTTTAAAGGTTATTGGAGTTGAGCCAAATGATGACATGAGAAAGATGGCTGAGCAATCGTTAAAACTATATGCTCGTTTTCAATCAATGAAAGCAACTGCTGAAAATACCACTTTAAAAGAGCATAGTGTGGATTTAGTAACTGTTGCTCAAGCATTTCATTGGTTTGATAAAGCAGCTTTCAAAATGGAATGCCAACGAATCTTGAAACAAAAGGCAAATGTTGCTCTCGTTTGGAATAGTAGAGATTTAACTAGTTCGATTATGAAAGAGAATGCAGAAATTTGCCAGAAAACCTGCCCGAATTTCACAGGATTTAGCGGTGGAATAGAGGAAACTCCCGAAGTATTCAACACCTTTTTTAAGGATGGAAAGTATGAGTTTAAAGAGTATCAAAATGATTTACTTTTTGATTATGAAGGTTTTTTGGGAAGGAATTTATCAGCGTCCTATGCTCCGAAAAAGGATGACGAAGAATATAAAAAATTTGTTTTTCTCCTGTCAGAGTTATTCGAAAAACATAGTAAGAATGGAAAAATTGTTCTCCAAAACATGACGCGAACCTATCTAGGAAATGTCTAAACAACCGGGAGCGATTGTTGAACAACAATTAAAAGGGCGATACATATTATTCATGCATAATATGTATCGTCCTTTATTTTTTATGACCTTTTACGATTTAAGTCTTCTAACTAAAAAAAATCTGTTGAAGAAAGCCGCGATGTTTATAAAAAGTTGTGAAGCTTTGCCCTTTTAGATCATTTAGTCTAAAGGGGTGTTTATATTTTTAACAAAGAGCTTTTGTGATTGTTGAAGAGGAAGGTAGAAATATTAGATTAATAGCAGTTTAGGGGCATTATTATGACTGAAGATTTTTATTTGTGATACATCTCACACCATAAATACATATATAACTTTACAATTAGAATATCAATTGATGGGAGGATTAATCGTGATTTTAATGAAAATCCGTTTATTGTGATATGGGAGTTAACAAGGGCATGTCAATTAAAATGTCTGCATTGTCGTGCAGAAGCACAGTATCATCGTCATCCTCTAGAGCTAACATTCGAAGAAGGAAAAAAACTAATTGATGATATATATGAAATGGAAAATCCAATGCTTGTATTTACTGGTGGAGATCCATTAATGCGTCCAGATGTATATGATATTGCGGAATATGCAGTGAAAAAAGGTGTTCGAGTTTCTATGACGCCAAGTGCCACTCCAAACGTGACGAAAGAAACGATTCAAAAAGCAAAAGAAGTGGGACTTGCTAGATGGGCATTTAGTTTAGATGGACCAACAGCTGAAATACACGATCATTTTAGAGGGACAGAAGGATCATTTCAATTAACAATGAATGCGATTCGTTATTTGCATGAATTAAAAATTCCTATTCAAATTAATACTGTTGTTTCTAAGTATAATGTGGATGTACTTAAAGAAATGGCAATGTTAATAGAAAAATTAAAATGTGTACTTTGGAGTATATTTTTCTTAGTTCCAACAGGACGAGGTAAGGAAAAAGATATGATTTCACCAGCCCAACATGAAAGGGTATTCCATTGGCTATATAAACTTAGTAAAAAGGTTTCTTTTGATATTAAAACAACAGCTGGTCAGCACTATAGAAGGGTTGTGCTTCAAGAAAAAATGAAAGAAAATAACAATACAAATCAGATCATTCAATATCAGGATGTATTGATGGATGGGACGACAGGGCGAATTGATGGGCTTGGTCGTGCTCCAAAAGGGGTGAATGACGGAAACGGTTTTGTATTTATTTCTCATATTGGAGATGTATATCCAAGTGGATTATTGCCTATTAAAACCGGGAATATTAGAACGACAGCACTAGCTGAAATCTATCGAAACTCCCCTGTTTTTCAAAACCTTCGTAATCCAGACAAGTATAAAGGAAAGTGCGGTGTTTGTGAGTTTCGATATGTTTGTGGGGGATCTCGTTCTAGAGCATATGCGATGACGGGGGATTACATGGAAAGCGAACCTTTCTGTGTATACATTCCAAAAGCATTGAGAAAACAGAAAAAGAACGTAAAAACGGGAAATGAGTAAAAGTTTGCTCATTTCCCGTTTTTTTAGATTTTATAATGTATTGTACTTCGCATCAATCGTACGATAAGAAATGAAAACCGATCGTTTTTTTCCATCCCTCATTAAAAATCTACTATTTGGATCCGTTGTACGGATACGAATTCTTCACACATAAATTCTATTAAACCGATTTTAATAAAGCATAAAAATTCGTATCATATGGAATATCATCTTGATACATATAATTTTTTAGAACGCCTTCTTTTTCAAAACCTAATTTTAATAGCACCTTATTTGAAGCTTCATTTTCAAGAAAGACAATTGCACCAATCCGTTTTAAATGAAGCGTGTGGAAACCGTATGATATAACCTCAGAAACTGCTTCCGTAGCATAGCCATTTCCCCAGTGTTCAGGGAGAAAGGCATAACTTATATTTGCTCGTTTATGCTCAGAAGACCAATCGTGAAAACCAATTGTTCCAATGAGTTCTTTTTTATCTTTTAATTCGATGCCCCATTTTATACCGTTTCTTGCATTGTAACTCAACTTGAAATTATTAATAATTTGCTTTACTTGATCTACATTCTGTAATGGTTTTTGGCCATAATAGCGCAGTACATCAGTATTAGAAAAGCATTGTAGTATACCCGGTGCATCTTCTTCCGTAAGTTCTCGCAAAATGAGTCGGTCAGTTTTTAATATAGGAAACATATTTTCACTCCATTTCTTATGAAACTAGAATGCATTTGTTATTATATAATTTAAACTGAAAATAAAGATTATTCAAGATGAAAGGGCAGGTTTGATTTATGTTAAAATGGGATGTGGAATATATTTCAAAAAAGAGGTTTAGAAATGGAGAAAAACTCAATATTAATTGTAGATGATGATCTAGATATTGTTCAATTTATTAATGTGAATTTAACGCAAGAAGGTTTTACTGTTTTTAGTGCTCATAACGGAGAAGAGGCATTAGAGATAATAAATAATAACAGTATTCAACTTGCTATTCTTGATATTATGATGCCTCAAATGGATGGTATAGAACTGTGTAGAAGGATTAGAGAGAAAAATAGTTTACCAATTATGTTTTTAAGCGCAAAATCATCGGATGTAGATAAAGTAATTGGATTTAGTACTGGGGCAGATGATTATATTGTGAAGCCGTTTAGTACAATTGAATTTATAGCAAGAGTGAAAGCTCAATTAAGAAGGTATACATATTTTAATCAAATTGCTGTCCAAGTAATGGAAAAGAAAATAAACATTAAAGGTTTAGAAATAGATGAAATTTCTAGAGTAGTAAAGATATATGGACAAACAATTAATGTTACAAAAACTGAATATGATATTTTGCACTTAATGGCAGCTGCAAAGAACCGTGTGTTTACGATTGAAGAAATATATGAAAGTGTTTGGAATGAAAGGGCCTATGAAAGTAATAATACGGTAATGGTTCATATTGCGAGATTAAGAAATAAAATTGAAGAGAATCCAAAAGAACCGAGGTTTATACAAAATGTTTGGGGAGTCGGGTATAAAATTGGAGATTAAATCATTACAAGGAATTAGAGCTAAATTCTTTTTTTCATTTATATGTAGTATTCTGTTAGCTACGGTAAGTATCATATTAGTTCAAATTTTATTTGGAAGTATATATAGTGACGTTGTCGCGCTAGAAGAAAAATATTCGTTTGTTTATTTTATGTTTTTTCTGCTGTTAACCACTATATATTTTGCATTACTGACAAAGACAACTATAAAAAGATTGAATGAGATCAATAAGAACGTGAAGGAAATAAGCAATGGTAATTTGGAAATACATATACCTATTTCGAAAAGCGATGAGATTGGTGAGTTAGCGACGAATGTCAATAGAATGGCCAAAAGTTTAAAAGAGTCTATTGAAAATGAAAAAAAATCACAGGAAATGAAAAATGAAATGATTAGTAATATTTCACATGACTTACGAACGCCTGTAACATCTCTAATTGGTTATGCGGACTTACTAGAAAATAAGCTTCATTCACATGGAGAAGAATGTGGACAATATGTAAGCATATTAAAGCGAAAAAGTTATGAATTAAAAAATCAAGTTGAAGATTTATTAGAATACTGTCAAATAAACTATAGAGAGATTGAATTACATAAAAATGTAGTAGATATGAAAGCATTAATTGAACAGGTCATGATTGATTTTTTACCACAGTTAGATGATGCCAATATAAGTTTTTATATTAAAAGTAATGAAGAGCTATATGTAAAAGTTGATGTAGCACTTATAGTGAGACTATTTGAAAATATAATTAGTAATAGCATTATGTACGGGAAAGATGGAAAAGAAATTTCAATTCAAATTTCCCAAAGAGAAAGGAATGTTGAAGTAGAAATTAAAAATTTTGGACAATGTATTCCGACAAAGAGTCTTCCTTACGTTTTTGAGAAGTTTTATCGTGGTGAAAAATCACGTAGCTCTCATACGGGTGGGAAAGGAATGGGACTTGCAATTTCGAGAAGTATAGCTCAGCTCCATAAAGGAGATATAACTGTATGTAGTAACGATAAAGAAACAATTTTCACTGTGAAATTACCACAGTATAAAAAAGTAAGAAAGTCGTAAGTATTTCTTTCATATGCCGTAATTTTTACTTCATATCATTGAGAACAAAGATATGAGAGTAGGGATACAGCATGTGGAAGAAAAGTTTGTTAGCAATTATAGTTTCTTTTTTAATTATAAGTTGGAGTGTAGTTTATTTAGCTCATGGTATTATATCAGTCGTTGTTTGGTGGTGGATACAAGCATTTAGCGTAGTTTCGATTTTTGTTTTGATAGGCTCAGTAGTAATGTTTGCTTGGAAAGGCATCTTTAGAAAGCGAATAGATAGAACGCTACTTTTAATAGTTCTGTTCTCTATCATTGGAGCTTGGCCTGTCGGGTGGTTCGCTAACATTGGGAGAATTGCATACCCAGCAGATGTACAGTCTACGAGTCCTAAAATAGTCGTTCGTTTTCCTTTGAATGAGCGGGCGTTAGTAGGGTGGGGTGGTGATCGCCTAGAGAAGAATTATCATGTGATAAAACCAAATGAAAGATGGGCATATGATATTCTCATTCCACCTGCTGAAGTGAAAAGTAGTAAGTTAGAGGATTATGGAATATACGGAGCGACAGTAATGGCGCCAGCTTCTGGAACAGTTGTATCAGTTAATAATGATGAAAAAGATTTAGTTCCGGGATCAGATGATTTTCAGTCAATGGCCGGGAATCATATTTATTTACGGTTAGATGAAACAGGGACATTTTTGATTCTTGCTCACTTAAAGAAAGGGTCAATTAAAGCTAAAGAAGGACAACATGTAAACGAAGGCTTCGTTCTTGCCCAAGTTGGTAACTCTGGAAGTTCAAGTGAGCCGCATTTACACATCCATCATCAAAGAGAGAATCCATCCGAGGTGAGTATGTTTTGTACGGAAGGCTTGCCACTTTATTTTCGAACTAAAAAAAGTGCGCTGATGCCGGAAAGAGGTACATACGTAAAAGGTAATTAGAAGAGAATTATTTTACTAAAAAGGGTATTCCATTTTTGATTGGAATACCCTTTTTCATTACCCTATAAATGTTTGATACAGTAAGAAAATATTTAAAACGATAACGAGTGCAGCAATTATCCAAGCGATGAAAGTTGTTATACGGTGGTTAACGAGTGCCCCCATAATCTTTTTACTACTTGTAAACATAATAAGCGGTACTAATGCAAAGGCAATACCAAACGATAAGACAACTTGGCTCATAACGAGAGCATAAGTTGGGTTTACACCTAAAGCAATTATAACTAGAGGTGGAATCATTGTTATAAATCGGCGTAAATATAACGGAATATGCATGCGAATGAATCCTTGCATAATAATGTCACCAGACATTGTACCGACAGACGAGCTAGATAATCCTGCTGATAAAAGTCCGATTCCAAATAAAGCAGCGGATGCAGGACCGACTAAATTACTGAATTGGTTGAAAGCGACGTCAAGGTCTTCAACGTGCAAGCCGTTTTTAAAGAATAAAGCAGCTGCTACAATTAACATACTCGCATTAATGGCTCCAGCGATAACCATTGCAATAATGATATCAATGAATTCGAAACGGAAAATCTTTTTCTTTTGTTCATCATTTGTTCCGACTACACGGCGCTGTGTTAAGGCGGAATGTAAATATATTGCGTGTGGCATAACTGTCGCACCTAAAATACCAGCTGCTAAAAGAATACTATCCACGCCTTGGAATTTTGGGATAAATAGTCCTGAAAGAAGAGGGCTTAATTCCGGTTTTGCATAAAAGACCTGGACACCAAAAGCGATAACAACGATAAAAATCATCCCTGTTATGATTGCTTCTAATGGACGAAAGCCTCTGCGTTGAAATTCAAGAATAATAAACGATCCAGCTGCTGTAATTAAAGCTGCTGGTAACATTGGAATTCCGAATAACAAGTACAATCCGAGTGCTGCCCCAATAAATTCAGCTAAATCAGTTGCCATAATAACAAGTTCACCTTGAATCCATAAACCGATGGAAACAGGTCTCGGGAAATTTTCACGAGCTATCTCTGGAAGGTTTCTCCCAGTAGCAATTCCTAATTTAGCTGATAAAGTTTGAATTAATACAGCCATTAAATTAGAAGCGAGAATTACCCAAAGTAATAAATAACCATATTGTGAACCAGCAGCAATATTCGTTGCAAAATTTCCAGGATCAATATAAGCGACTGAAGCGATGAAAGCAGGTCCTAAGAATGGTAATAGTCTTTTTAAGCCTTTCGTTTGTCCGCTTAGCGCTAAATGAGCTGATTGAACAGTTGTACTTTGAGAAGGGATTTGTTCGTCTTTTGATATATCTTTATTCATAGTAGTGTTCCCCTTTGAAATCTTAACTTGATGAAATTATTGTATTTATTCTTACTCATTATTTCAATACATTTATATATGTTATGTGTTGATTTTATTTGAACATAAAAGTTTCCTTAATGCAAATTATATGGCTTTCTGCAATTAATGGTGTGGAAATACAAAAATATTTTGGAAGTTTATGGGCGCTGAATAAAGGAGAAGATAATAAATTAAAGGACTGTTTTTGAAATTTATGTGAACAAAAAGCCTATTATACAGCATATTAATTGATGGAAATGGATTTGTATGATATATAATATATTGGGATTGCAACATAACCATAGTGTTTTGGTGTGTAATCTTGTTTTTTATTTTTGTTAACTTATAGAAAATAGTATAAAGAGAAGAAAATGGGATGCATAAAACTTTGGATACATTTTCTTATTATATATGTTTTGATATGAGCGTTAACTTATACATGATTTTAAAAATTAGATAGGTGGTAGAAATACATTGGCAACTACAAAACCATACAGAGTATTACTTTATTACATGTACACAACAATTGAAAACCCTGAAGAATTCGCTGCAGAGCATTTAGAATTTTGTAATTCACTTGAATTAAAAGGTAGAATCCTTGTAGCAAAAGAAGGTATTAATGGAACTTGTTCTGGAACTGTAGAACAAACAGAGAAATACATGGAA
Source organism: Bacillus cereus group sp. N31 (assembly GCF_016483245.1). Taxonomy (NCBI): domain Bacteria; kingdom Bacillati; phylum Bacillota; class Bacilli; order Caryophanales; family Bacillaceae; genus Bacillus; species Bacillus cereus group sp. N31. The sequence continues at coordinate 393,143 of NZ_JAEHCH010000002.1, forward strand.
GCAATGAACAATGATCCACGTTTTGATGGTATCGTGTTTAAAATAGATGAAGAAGAAGGCCATGCATTCAAGAAAATGCACGTGCGTCCGCGTCCAGAGTTAGTTACACTTCGTCTAGAAGACGACATTAATCCAAAAGAAATAACTGGAAAATATTTAGAGCCAAAAGATTTTTATGAGGCGATGAAACAAGAAGATACAGTTATTATTGATGCACGAAATGATTATGAGTTCGATTTAGGGCATTTTAAAGGTGCAATTAAACCAGATATTGAATCATTCCGTGAATTACCAGATTGGATTAGAGAAAACAAAGAAACACTTGAGGGTAAAAAGATTTTAACTTATTGTACAGGCGGAATTCGTTGTGAGAAGTTTTCTGGTTGGTTAGTTCGTGAAGGCTATGAAGATGTAAGTCAGCTTCACGGCGGAATTGTAACGTACGGAAAAGATCCAGAAGTACAAGGCGAGCTATGGGATGGACAATGTTACGTATTTGATGAGCGTATTGCTGTACCAGTAAACCAAAAAGAACATGTTATTGTTGGTAAAGACCACTTTACAGGTGAACCTTGTGAGCGCTATGTAAACTGTTCAAATCCAGAATGTAACAAGAAAATTTTATGTTCTGAAGAAAACGAAGCAAAACATTTACGTGCATGTTCTCATGAATGTCGTGTAAGCCCACGTAACCGCTACGTAATACAACATGAATTAACGGAAGAACAAGTAGCTGCTGTATTAGAGAAAATCGAAGCAGGTAAGTAAGCTGAATTCGTGTAATAAAAAAGGGTACTCCAAACTTTATTTTGGAGCACCCTTTTTATATTGTCAGGTTCTGTCTTTTGTCGATTTTTGTCGGTAAGTCGATATATCTGAAAAATCGCCGATATATTTTGAGTTGCGCTGATATATTCGAAAAATCGCTGATAAAAATTTCATTTACTGAAGCGCATCATGTATTTGTAATTTAAAAAGAATTGTCTTTAATTTTTATCCTCTTTTTCTTTCACAGCAGAAAGTACAGTTTGTTTTACCCACGCTTGTCTTCTTCGATGCTGTATACCCCATTGGTATAAACTTTGTGCACCTAAAATAAAGGAAATGACTATACCGCTAATTGCTATTAACAGTGCAAAAAATTCAAGAGGAGATGATATTTTGTTTGAATCTGTATTTCTTAAAAGGTCAATCATAGTAAAACCTAACATTTGGCCCACTACAGAGTAGAGCGTTAAAATTAATAATAAAAGGCTATCTTTTTTAGCGGCGACATTTTCTTGATATTTAAACAAACTATCAAGATTTTGTTTCGCGTTCGAGTATAAAATTTCAATGTTAAAAAGTTTTCTTAAGCGGAAGAAAATATCTTCACTTTGTGATTGAGATACTAATTCTAAAGAAAAATAATTGGCTGTAAACGAATTGATTGAATAAATTAATTTCTCTATTTCATTTGTATCTTGTTCAATATTTAGCTCAGCATAAGCATTCGCCATCTTTAATAAAACAACTTTATGAAATAGGTTTAATAATAAAGCGTAATAAAATTCTCCGTACATTTGACTAGCAAGTTTAGTGACTTCTCGTTCACCTTCATTTGTTATACATGTGAAAATATGTTCTTCCATAATAAAATAACGGTTAGGAGCCCATCTTTGATAAGAATGCTTTGTTAAATAATCGTGAATATAAGGAACATTATTTGCGCTAATATACGGCTTACCATCGTTTGTTAATCCGGAAAGACTGGAAGCTCGATATACATCAACTACATGAAGGTCTGACTTTTTGTTAATAGATAATAAGGTTTGTACATACATTCGTTGGTCTTCAAAGAAGGGGAATGTTTGAAAGTATGAACTCCGCAACCTCTTATTCTCAAAGAAGTCTGTTAAGCCATGATATAAATCGCCGAATATAAGTTTTTCTACTTGTGAATATTTTTTTCCATCACATTCAATACAAATGGTCTCGGTTGTATCATTTCTAGTTTCAAGCACACGGAAGCGAGAAGCAAATTCGATGGCTTCTGATAATGTCATGTTTGGAGCGGTTTTGACTTCTGTTCGAATTGTTAAAAAGCCAAGCTCATAAGGACAAAGTGTTACATCAATAGAATGTATCTTGAATGGAACGGAAATAAGATTTGTTGTTAAATGTCCATTTAAATTAAGGTCTTTAGAATAGCGCTGTAGTCCCTTTTGATGTTCTGAATGGGGAAAAAGAATTTTATTCGTAAATGAAAGATAGTATGCTTCCATATTTTGATGTGAAACTTGAAACTGTCCGTAATATGTATTTTCATCTTCAAGATGATCAAGTCGAAAAGGACGGAAATTATTTTTTTGTAAGAAAGGGAACATATTTTGTTCATATCCAGTTTTAAACGAAAACGGGAATATAAATTGAAATATAGCTGTTGTTACATCTTTTTCTTCGATTGTTTGTATTGCCTCCATTTACATTGTTTCCTTTCCGTATAAGCTATAGAAACAACATGCCCAATTTTTCTTGAAAATAACCTTGTTTTTTCAATAGATTAAGAATGAAAATTCAGCTAATTTAACAAGGGACATGTATAATGTTATGTATACTAAAACTAGTATAATTGTGTGAGGAAAAGGGGATGTTGTATGCGCATTTTAGTATTAGGAGCTGGTGGCGTCGGTGGATTTTTTGGTGGCCGATTAGTAGAAAAGGGAGAAGATGTTACATTTCTCGTTCGCAGCAAAAGAAAACAACAATTAGAGGAAAAAGGACTTGTTATTCGTAGTGTGAATGGAGATTTTTCCTTTCAACCGAAATTGATAACGAAAGAAGATAGAACTTCTCCATTTGATGTGATTTTATTTTCAACAAAGGCGTATCACTTAAACGAGGCAATTCAAGATTTGAAGCCATTTGTTGGCGAAAATACTGTAATCATTCCATTGTTAAATGGTATCGCTCATTTATCGCTATTACAAAAAGAATTCGGCGGGGAAAAAGTAATGGGCGGTTTATGCTTTATTGAGACGACGTTAAACGATCAAGGAGAAATTGTACAAACTAGTGCTGCCAACAGACTTGTATTTGGAGAAATTAAGCCTCAAGATTCAGAGAGAATAAAGCGTATTACGAAAGCATTTATAGGTACGAAAGCTAGCTTTGTTTTAAGTGAAAATATCACGCAAGATATGTGGCATAAATATTTATTTATTACTGTCATGTCAGGCGTTACAACATTAATGCGTGCACCGATAGGACCAATTCGTGAAAGTGAAGGTGGACGTGAATTTATCCGAAATTTATTTGAGGAATCTGTGCAAATTATGAGGGTATTAGGAGCTCCAGTTAAAGATAATATTGCCCAGGAACATATGAAAACAATTGATAAAATTTCTTATGATATGAAGTCCTCCATGCAGCGTGATATGGAAAAAGGTTCGTTTATTGAAGGGAAGCATTTGCAAGGATACTTACTAGATGTAGCAGAACAATTTTCTTTAGAAGCACCATTACTAGGAGTGGTATATCAAAATTTGAAGGTGTATGAAGAAATGACATTTAACAAACCCGTAATAGAATTAGATGTATGAAATAATAAAAAAGATAGCAATATATAAGTGTATTGCTATCTTTTTTATTTGCGTATGACAAATTATTTGTTTCTTTTAATTCTTTCTGTCAAGTTTATTTCCTGTTCACGTTTATCATATAACTGATTAATTTCATTTGCTACTGCATCTAAATATGAATCGGAAAAAAGCGGTTTCTTCTTTTTAGACATACGGGTCTCCTTTAAGGGTTTTTTAGTATTCATTATGTATATTTATCAGCGGATTATGCGTAATCATTTTAAATTTTTTCTTTTTAAAAATTTTTGTTTACATTTTGAAAATAAAGGAGTATTATAATCCACAGTTTCAATTTTCTAAATCGCTGAAACCGCATGGTACGGGGGACCCGTTCTTACGGATTAGTACATAATCCGATGGGGTGAATCCTTGAAAAAAGGTAGGGCTACTCATAGGCCCGAATCCGACAGCTAACCTCGTAAGCGTTATATTGAGAAGGAAGGTGGAGCTTGTGCGACAAAAAAAATAATGTCTACAAGTCTATTTCGCTATGGCTTGTAGACATTTTTTGTTTTCTGAAGAAATAGTTTGCTGGCTGTAACAAGCAGAATCGTTCGTACAAAATTATTGGAGAGTGGACAGCTGTGGTTTCATCTATTAAAAGATTTTTAATTGGAAGGCCGTTAAAATCAACTGAGTTAGGAGAGCAAAAGCTTAATAAAACGAAGGCGCTAGCCATTCTATCTTCTGACGCATTGTCATCAGTTGCTTACGGACCAGAGCAAATTTTAATTGCTTTAGCAGGTGTTGGAGCGATTGCGTATTGGTATTCCATTCCGATAGCTGTTGGGGTATTAGTATTATTGACAGCTCTTATTTTATCTTATCGTCAAATTATTTTTGCCTACCCACATGGCGGGGGCGCATATGTTGTATCAAAAGAAAACTTAGGGATGAATCCAGGTTTAATAGCTGGAGGGTCTTTATTAGTTGATTATATTTTAACTGTTGCAGTAAGTGTATCAGCAGGTACAGATGCGTTAACATCGGCTTTTCCTAGCTTACATGCACATAATGTAATCATTGCGATTATATTTGTTATATTTATAACCATATTAAATTTAAGAGGCGTAACAGAGTCAGCTTCCGTTTTAGCATATCCTGTTTATTTATTCGTTTTAGCACTATTTATATTAATTGGTGTAGGGATATACAATATTTTAACTGGTCACGTTTCGCAGGCCTTACACACGCCGATTGGAACGCCGGTTGCGGGAATTAGTTTGTTTTTACTGTTAAGAGCATTTGCATCAGGTAGTTCGGCTTTAACAGGTGTTGAAGCGATTTCAAACGCAATTCCAAACTTTAAAGATCCTGCACCAAACAATGCAGCGAAAACTTTGCTTGCGATGGGTGCATTACTTGCTGTGTTATTTTCAGGAATTGTATTTTTAGCTTATTATTACGGAATTACACCGAGTAAAGAAGTAACTGTTGTTTCCCAAATTGCTGAACAAACATTTGGACGTAATTTCATGTACTATTTCATACAAGGCACAACAGCTTTAATATTAATTCTTGCTGCTAACACAGGGTATTCTGCATTTCCATTATTAGCAGTTAACCTTGCAAAAGATAAATTCATACCGAGAATGTTTACGATTAGAGGAGACCGTCTTGGTTACTCAAACGGTATTATTATACTTGGAATCGCTTCGATTATTTTAATTGTAGCTTTCCAAGGTCAAACAGAACATTTAATTCCGCTATATGCAGTAGGTGTGTTTATTCCATTTACACTTTCTCAAACGGGTATGGTATTAAAATGGCTTCGTGAAAAACCTGAAGGATGGGCTTTAAGATTAACGGTTAATTTAATTGGAGCAGTCATTAGTTTTATCGTTATGAGCATGTTCTTTTTAACGAAATTTGCACAAGTTTGGTCAATCCTTATTTTCTTACCTGCTATTATTTTCTTGTTCCACCGAATTAAGAAGCATTATGATGCAGTGGGTGATCAATTAAGTTTAAAAACTTGTGAGCCTCTTATTCCGATTGAGGGGAATGTAATTGTCGTTCCTGTAGCTGGTATGACTCATGTAGTAGAAAATTCATTGAACTATGCGAAGGCTCTTTCTGCAGATCAAGTTATCGCTGTATATGTTGCTTTTGACAGAGAAGAGGAAAAGAAATTTGAAGAGAAATGGAAGAAGTGGCAACCTGAAGTAAGGCTTGTTACATTGCATTCTCATTATAGAAGTATTATTCAGCCGCTAACTAAGTTCATTGATACAGTGCAATATAAAGCGAGTGAATCAAATTATCGAGTTACGGTCGTTATACCACAGTTTATTCCGAAAAAAGGTTGGCATAACATTCTTCATAATCAATCAAGTTTACTCATACGTGCGTATTTACTCTATAAGAGAAATGTTGTTATTACGACAGTTCCATATCATTTGAAAAAGTAAAAAGATTTTTTAAGGATAGTTTCACGAAAGTGGAGCTATCCTTTTTGTGTATACGCTATGCATTATTGCATATTTAACTAAAAATATATTAATATAATTTTATCCGTTGTGAGTAAGTAGTGTTTTCTGTTGTGATATATGGATATTTTAATCGGGAAAGTGAAACGAATTTTATTTTGGGATAAGGACATAAGAGCTTGAAAATAAAGGGAATGAAAATACTTCTTTACGTTATATAAATAGCTGTGTTTAAATGACCTTACAGTACAAAACTTACTTGAAAACAAAACGAAATTTCATACTTTTATAAGTGAATTAGTTTAGAGTGAATAATATTTTTATGTAATATATTCACTGTATGAATGTGGAAATTGCAATAGAATAGAAAATTTATACAACTTTATTCATACTAAGCACATATGAAAAGGTATGAAATGTTTTATAACAATAAGTAAGTACTGTAGAAAAAAGTTAGGAGAGATGGTTCGTACATGAATCACGGTGAGAATGTCCTCTATTGTAACCATCTCAAATTAATTGCAAGAAAATAGAATAATAAAATGCGATAGTAATAGTTGCTAATACATAGGAGGAGTTAAAGTGAAAAAGACTTTAATTACAGGGTTATTGGTTACAGCAGTATCTACGAGTTGCTTCATTCCTGTAAGCGCTTACGCTAAGGAGGGGCAAACAGAAGTGAAAGCAGTATATGCACAAAATGTAATTGCTCCAAATACATTATCCAATTCAATTAGAATGTTAGGATCACAGTCACCGCTTATACAAGCATACGGATTAGTTATTTTACAACAGCCAGACATTAAGGTGAATGCGATGAGTAGTTTGACGAATCATCAAAAGTTTGCAAAGGCAAATGTAAGAGAGTGGATCGATGAATATAATCCGAAGTTAATCGATTTAAATCAAGAGATGATGAGATATAGTATTAGATTTAATAGTTATTATAGTAAGCTCTATGAACTAGCAGGAAACGTAAATGAAGATGAACAAGCAAAAGCAGATTTTACAAATGCATATGGAAAATTACAACTGCAAGTACAAAGCATCCAAGAGAGTATGGAGCAAGATTTATTAGAGTTAAATCGATTTAAAACAGTATTAGACAAAGATAGCAATAACTTATCGATTAAAGCTGATGAAGCAATAAAAACACTGCAAGGATCAAGTGGAGATATTGTGAAGCTAAGAGAAGATATTAAAAGAATTCAAGGGGAAATTCAAGCTGAACTAACTACTATTTTGAATAGACCTCAAGAAATTATTAAAGGTTCTATTAATATCGGTAAACAAGTATTTACCATTACAAATCAAACTGCACAAACGAAAACAATTGATTTTGTTTCTATCGGTACTTTAAGTAATGAAATTGTAAATGCTGCAGATAGTCAAACGAGGGAAGCAGCTCTTCGCATTCAGCAAAAGCAAAAAGAGCTACTACCACTTATACAAAAGTTATCACAAACTGAAGCAGAGGCGACACAAATTACATTCGTTGAAGATCAAGTAAGTAGCTTTACAGAATTAATCGATCGTCAAATTACAACTTTAGAAACGTTAATAACAGATTGGAAAGTTCTAAACAATAATATGATCCAAATTCAAAAGAATGTTGAAGAAGGCACATATACAGATAGTAGTTTACTTCAAAAACATTTCAATCAAATTAAAAAAGTAAGTGATGAAATGAATAAGCAAACAAATCAATTTGAAGATTACGTTACAAACGTTGAAGTACATTAAAAATAAGTAACGATATAGGGAGAGAAGAAAAATGACAAAAAAACCTTATAAAGTAATGGCTCTATCAGCACTTATGGCAGTATTTGCAGCAGGAAACATCATGCCAGCCCATACGTATGCAGCTGAAAGTACAGTGAAACAAGCTCCAGTTCATGCGGTAGCAAAAGCTTATAATGACTATGAGGAATACTCATTAGGACCAGAAGGCCTAAAAGATGCAATGGAAAGAACAGGTTCAAACGCTTTAGTAATGGATCTGTACGCTTTAACAATTATTAAACAAGGTAATGTTAACTTTGGTAATGTATCGTCTGTTGATGCGGCTTTAAAAGGGAAAGTGATTCAGCACCAAGATACAGCTAGAGGAAATGCGAAGCAATGGTTAGATGTATTAAAGCCACAGCTTATTTCAACGAATCAAAATATCATTAATTACAATACCAAATTCCAAAACTATTATGATACTTTAGTTGCTGCGGTAGATGCAAAAGATAAAGCGACTCTTACGAAAGGCTTAACTAGATTATCAAGTAGTATTAATGAAAATAAAGCACAAGTAGATCAATTAGTAGAAGACTTGAAGAAATTCCGCAATAAAATGACGTCAGATACGCAAAACTTCAAGGGAGATGCAAATCAAATTACATCTATCTTAGCTAGTCAAGACGCTGGAATTCCGCTATTGCAAAATCAAATTACAACGTACAATGAAGCAATTAGTAAATATAATGCAATTATTATCGGTTCATCAGTTGCTACAGCGTTAGGACCAATTGCAATTATCGGTGGTGCAGTAGTTATTGCAACTGGTGCAGGAACGCCGCTAGGAGTCGCGTTAATTGCAGGTGGTGCGGCAGCTGTAGGTGGTGGTACAGCTGGTATTGTTTTAGCGAAGAAAGAGCTTGATAATGCACAAGCTGAAATTCAAAAAATAACAGGACAAGTTACAACTGCTCAATTAGAAGTAGCAGGATTAACAAACATTAAAACACAAACGGAGTATTTAACAAATACAATTGATACTGCAATTACAGCGTTGCAAAACATTTCAAACCAATGGTACACAATGGGATCAAAATACAATTCTTTACTTCAAAATGTAGATTCAATTAGTCCAAACGATCTTGTTTTCATTAAAGAAGATTTAAACATTGCGAAAGATAGCTGGAAGAACATTAAGGACTATGCAGAAAAGATTTATGCTGAGGATATTAAAGTAGTAGATACGAAAAAAGCATAATAGTAATTGAACTGTTACAGCATTACGTACAGATAAATGATTTTTAAATAATAGAGAGCTCCTGTTCAGTAGTGAGCAGGAGCTTTTTTTACCTCTAACGTTTCATATCCTCATAAAAAGAATAGGTGATAATTATGCGTAATAAATTCTATAAAAAATGTCTTTTAACGATAATGATTGCTGGATTCGCAGCAAGTAACGCGTTTCCTTTACATCCTTTTGCAGCGGAACAAAACGTAAAAACATTGCAAGAAAATGCGAAAAATTATTCTCTTGGACCAGCAGGTTTCCAAGATGTAATGGCGCAAACGACATCGAGCATATTTGCAATGGATTCATATGCAAAATTAATTCAAAATCAGCAAGAGACTGATTTGAGTAAAATAAGTTCAATTAATAGTGAGTTTAAAGGAAATATGGTTCAGCACCAAAGAGATGCAAAAATTAATGCAGCGTATTGGTTAAATAATATGAAGCCTCAAATTATGAAAACGGATCAAAATATTATTAATTACAATAATACTTTTCAAGCGTACTATAATAGCATGCTAGTAGCGATTGATCAAAAGGATAGCGGTAAATTAAAAGCAGATTTAGAAAAGTTGTATGCGGACATTTTAAAAAATCAAAATGAAGTTGATATTTTATTAGGGAATTTAAAAGCATTTCGCGATAGAATGGCGAAAGATACAAACAGTTTTAAAGAAGATACAAATCAATTAACTTCGATTTTGGCGAGTACGAATGCTGGTATTCCAGCATTAGAGCAACAAATAAATACATATAATGATTCAATTAAAAAAAGTAATGATATGGTTATCGCTGGTGGTGTACTTTGCGTAGCGTTAATAACATGTCTTGCTGGCGGACCGATGATTGCGATTGCGAAAAAAGATATCGCAAATGCAGAAAGAGAAATAGCCAATTTAAAAGATAAAATCTCTGGCGCACAAGCAGAAGTCGCAATTTTGACAGATGTGAAAAATAAAACAACAAATATGACAGAAACAATTGATGCAGCAATTACAGCACTGCAAAATATATCAAATCAATGGTATACAGTAGGTGCGAAATATAATAATTTACTACAAAACGTAAAAGGAATGAGTCCTGAAGAATTTACGTTTATAAAAGAAGATTTAAATACAGCGAAAGATAGCTGGAAAGATGTAAAAGATTATACAGAAAAATTACATGAAGGCGTGACGAAGTAAACAGTGGACTTGTTCCGCTGTTTATTTTTTCATCCTGTTTTTTGTGAGAGTTGAACTTGTCGTTTGATATATAAGTTTGCCATGTGTTTTATCAATATGGCTTTAGGATAATGTTTAGCCAAATTGATACTAATAACCCAGATAAACTTCTGATCAAGCCTTTTATATGTAATGTTTTAATGAAAAAAGTTATACTGTAAGCAAAACTAAAAATTGGAAAGGAAATATTAGAACATGGAAAATTATTTATTATTTATCCTTACAGCAATGCTAATCATAATTATGCCTGGTCCTGGTTTTGCCTTAGTTACAAAAAATACTATCTCGCATGGTAAAAATGGTGGGATAAAGACCGTCTTAGGGACGATATCTGGAATGATGATTCATACAATAATGGCTACGCTAGGACTCTCTGCCATTCTAATGAAATTTGCTATGTTATTTACATTTATAAAATATGCTGGGGCTTTTTATTTAATGTACTTAGCTGTGAAGTCAATTAAAAGTGCTTTTTCTAGAAAAGAAGATATGTCAGGTTCAGTAGAAATGGACTATAAAGATATTGGAGCAATTAAAAGTTTTAGACAAGGATTTACTACGGCAATTTTAAACCCAAAAACTGCTGTATTTTTCCTAAGTTTTTTACCCCAATTTATTGTGAGCAATCAAAGTCATTTCTTCCAATTTCTTTTGTTAGGACTCACATTTACGACTTTGACAGCAATATGGTATTTGCTTTATATCACGCTAATACGTCAATTAAGAACTTTTTTAAGAAAAGAAAAAGTGAACCGTACAATAGAGGGTATTACTGGCACAGTATTATTAGTATTTGGAGTTAGGTTATTTTTCCAAAAATAAATATGTAAATGAAATGAGAAATAAACAATGACGGTAATTTCTCGTTTCATTTATTCTAAAGCTACCATTTTATAATTGATTTTACACCTTCATACCAATTTTCTTATCTCAGGATATTTGCTTTTCTTAGTTTAATTGTGATGTGGGTCCCCTATATAAAAAAAACCACAGTTTACATCTAAACTGTGGTTTTTTGACGTGCAAGGAATTACACAAATTATTAGTCACTATCTAAATTGCACTCCCCATTTATTAATATCTATCTCTATTTTTTAACTCTGCAACAGAAACAAGTCTAGTTTAGAATGAAAGTAATGCCATTGTTTAACATATGTCTCACTATGACATGTACATTTGAATGAAAGCAATAGAATTATTTAACACATGTATCGCCATAACATATGCAATGGATCTGTTAGAAATAAGATAAGCCGCAGTAAGAATTACCGATCCAGGTAAATAAATAGCAATATCCGAAAGCTGGTTCGTATGAAGTACTGTAAAAATTATAATTGAAATGATAGATGCAATAGCAGTACCAACATAATGCGAAAAACGATTTAATAATATATGGCGAAACATAATTTCTTCAATTACTGGACCCATAATTCCAAATAGGAGCAATGTGAATATAATAGGAATCTCTGCCCCTTGTGTAAGGACCTGTTCTTGGTTCTCTGGTTGACCTGTATTTAGAAAATGCATAATAGAATTTTCCACAATTACCATAAATAAAACCACTATAGGAATACTTACTATTTTCAAAATTGTCTTCTCTTTAAAATAAGTAAAACTTTGAATAATTTCTTTCCTAAAGAACATTACTCCTAGAATAGTAGGTATAGTCAAGCTCATGGCACCAAGAGCAAATTCTGATTCAACTAAATTGACATTAGTTAAAAGTGATATGCCAAATAATATGAACAAGCCAATTTGAAATAGTGTAAACATTGGATAAACTAGTAGCATAATAAGTTCTTTTTGATTCATTTTAATAAAGTTCACCTTATTACCTCCATAATTAAATTACTTAGAATCTTTGATTTTTCTTTCTGCATAAGGTTCTCTTTCTAATTTATACAAGATTCCGGACCGAACGGTTCGGTCCGGAATCTAATGATACTATAAGTTTCTAGTTTTTTAAACCCTTTTTACAAATTATTAACAAAATCAAAATAGTAAAAACCGAGTATGTTTATATATCGATTGTTTATTTACAATCAAATTACAGCAATCATTAATGATTACCCTTTTATAGAATGAAATGAAAGAGGGAGTAGCTCATCCCTTTAGCTAAACATATTAATAAAAATTATATATAATAGTTATATGTCTATACATTAAAATTAACTATATATTTTTACTTCTTCTATGGTTTTAAATAGAATTAGTTGTATAATATGACTGAATTAACCGATTGTTCATATTATTATTAACAGAAAATTCATTCGAATGTTATAGATAACATAATTTAATGAACCTCAAACTGTATTGTTTTAGGTTCCTATAAAATAGGGATTGATAAGATATTTTTGCTTCAAACTTATTTATACTTACAATAAAAATTCAAAAAAAATCATAGTAAAAATCACCTTGAATATTAAGTTCGTTTTATTAGGAGGACCACAAAGCATGACTAAAGTTGATAAGGTAAAAGAAAAGATTATTGAAACATCTTTATATTTATTTAATACTAATGGGATAACTTATACATCCATTCAGGATATAATGACAGCTACTGAACTATCTAAAGGAGCTATTTATCGTAGATTCAAAAATAAAGAAGAAATTGTCCTTGCTGCCTACGACAAAAGTGGTGAGATTATGTGGAACCATTTTCATAAAGCGATGGAAAATAAAAAGACAGCAATCGATAAAATCCTTGCAATATTCCTTGTATATCAAGATGCAGCTAATAACCCTCCTATTGCTGGAGGCTGTCCATTACTTAATAGCGCAATTGAAAGTACTGGAGTATTTCCAGAATTACAAAAAGCAGCAGCAAAAGGTTATGATGATACAGTAATGTTAATGGCCTCTCTCATAAAGGAAGGAATAGAGAAACAAGAACTTAAAGAAGATATAGATATTATATCGCTCGCTTCTTTTCTTGCATCTTCAATGGAGGGAGCTATTATGGCAAGTCGAGTATCTAACGATAATATACACCATCATTATTTTATTGAACAAATAAAGCATCATCTTTTCTCTTATTCTAAATAAGTGAGAACGTGCATTGTTTCCATCCAATTTTTATAGACTTAAATTGAATAAATACCCCTCATAAACAGTATCTTCAGTTTATGAGGGGTATTTGAATAGTTTTTAGACGATGTTTCATGTTTCTTATTGAACGGCTTTGTTATCGTTACTACAGAAAAAGAAAAAAGAATGAATTACATATAAATCGATTTATATGTTTCAAGTGTATCTATATTGAGTTTGTAAATCTACACAAAAAGGTTTCATTGTATATACTAAGTGAAGTAGAAGTTCAGTTAGTAAAAATTCGGTAGTCGAATTTTTTTGCATAAAGCTGTATAATGCTTGTAACGAAAGGGAAATACAGGAAAGGGTTTGTAATAAGTTATTATGGAAAAAGATAAACAACAATTAAGCGTTGAAGTTGCAAGATTATATTATCAATCCGATTATAGTCAGCAAGAAATTGCTAACAAATTAAATATTTCAAGACCGACGATTTCTAGATTATTAAAGTACGCGAAAGAAAAAGGATTTGTTCAAATTAGTATAGCCGATCCATTTGCTGATTTAGATAACGTTGGGAATTTATTGAAAGAAAAGTACAACTTGTTAGAGGCGCATGTAGTATTTTCTCCAGTGCCAGAATATGCAACGATTACTGAGTATATTAGTAAATATGCGGCTGAGTACATGGAAAAGACAGTGAAAAACGGTGATATCGTCGGTGTAAGCTGGGGAATGACGATGTATGAAATCGCTAGGAAAATCGTACCACAACATGTGAAAGGTGTAGAAGTTGTCCAGCTAAAAGGTGGTATTAGTCATTCGAGTGTAAATACATATGCGAATGAGACCATTGCTTTATTTGCAGAGGCTTTTCAAACGACACCAAGAAATTTACCGCTCCCAGTTATATTTGATAATGCGGTGACAAAAGAATTAGTAGAGCAGGATCGACATATTCATCACATTATTGAAATGGGGAAACAAGCAAATATTGCAGTTTTCACTGTCGGAACAGTGCGTGATGAAGCGTTATTATTCCGATTAGGATATTTAGATAAGGATGAAACGAACATTCTGAAAAAACAAGCTGTCGGTGACATTTGTTCACGTTTCTTTGACGGAGACGGAAATATTAGTAGTGAAGAAATTAATAAGCGTACCATTGGAATTGAGTTAGGGGAACTTAAATTAAAGAAACGTTCTATTTTAGTTGCAGGTGGTAATAGAAAAATACAAGCAATTGATGGTGCGTTACGTGGCGGGTATGCAAATGTATTAATTATTGATCAGCATACAGCAAAAGAACTGTTACATTATCAAAAAGGTTAGTAATAAAAGGCTTTCTCAAAATTAACATCTTGAGAAAGCCTTTTATTTTGTTATGTATGAATTATGGGAGTGTTTTTTGAATACAAATTGCCTTTTTAAAAATAATTATGGATATTGAGATACATACTACCATTGTTAATATAAAAGTTTTGATTTTAAACGTGAATTGTTTCTTAGTTAGAATGCGCTTTATTTACTACAAGAAAATTCCTTTTTAAAAAAATGAACAAAATTTCAAAAGTATATTTACATTTGTTCAACTAAGAGTTAGAATGAAGTTGTTAAAAGATATGAGGAGTGATAATAATGAATATTGCAAAGTTAATTGACCATACAATTTTAAAAGCTAATTCTACAAAAGAAGATGTTATGAAAGTAATCGAGGAAGCAAAGGAATATAAATTCGCTTCTGTTTGTATTAATCCTACATGGGTAAAGCTAGCTGCTGAAGAATTAGCTGGACATGATGTAGACGTTTGTACTGTAATCGGTTTCCCATTAGGTGCAAGCACTACTGAAACAAAAGCATTCGAAACAAAAGATGCTATCGCAAAAGGTGCAACTGAAGTTGATATGGTAATCAACGTAGGTGCTTTAAAAGATGGCGACAATGAGTTCGTTGAAAAAGATATTTATGAAGTAGTACAAGCAGCAAAAGGAAAAGCTCTTGTAAAAGTAATCATTGAAACTTGCCTTCTAACAGACGAAGAAAAAGTTCGTGCTTGTGAATTATCAGTAAAAGCTGGCGCTGATTTCGTAAAAACTTCAACTGGATTCTCAACTGGCGGAGCAACTGCTGAAGATATCGCATTAATGCGTAAAACGGTAGGACCAAACGTTGGTGTAAAAGCATCTGGCGGAGTTCGTACACGTGAAGATGCAGATAAAATGGTAGCTGCTGGAGCTTCTCGTGTTGGAGCAAGCGCTAGTGTTGCAATCGTATTAAACGATGCAAAAGGTGCTACAGATAACTACTAATTAATAAAGTGTGAAAAGCAATAGATACACAAAGTATAGTGTATCTATTGCTTTAACAATTGAAAAGAATGTAAGCGGATACGAATGGGAGGAGACGGCTTATGAAATACTTAATCGGTGTTTTTGGCCTCGTATTGATTTTAGGTATCGCTTGGCTTGCTAGTAATGATAGAAAGAAAGTCAAATATCGTCCAATCATAACGATGGTTATATTACAATTCATTTTGGGTTTTTTACTATTAAATACAAGTGTAGGGAATATATTAATTAGCGGAATAGCAGATGGTTTTGGGGAATTATTAAAATATGCCGCTGATGGTGTGAATTTCGTATTTGGTGGATTAGTAAATCAAAAAGAGTTTTCATTCTTTTTAAGTGTATTAATGCCAATCGTATTTATATCAGCTTTAATAGGTATTTTGCAACATATTAAAGTATTACCTATTATTGTGAAATCTATCGGTCTAGCATTAAGTAAAGTAAATGGAATGGGTAAACTAGAATCATATAACGCGGTAGCTTCTGCGATTTTAGGGCAGTCTGAAGTGTTTATTTCAGTTAAGAAACAACTAGGATTATTGCCAGAGAAAAGAATGTACACATTATGTGCATCTGCAATGTCTACAGTTTCTATGTCTATCGTTGGATCATACATGGTATTATTAAAACCGCAATATGTTGTAACCGCTTTAGTACTTAACTTATTCGGTGGCTTTATCATTGCTTCTATCATTAACCCGTATGAAGTTACTGAAGAAGAAGATATGTTAGAAGTGCAAGAAGAAGAGAAGAAGACTTTCTTTGAAGTACTAGGGGAATACATTATCGATGGATTTAAAGTTGCGATTACAGTAGCAGCTATGTTAGTTGGTTTCGTTGCTCTTATCGCATTCATTAATGCAGTATTTAAAGGTGTAATCGGTATTTCATTCCAAGAAATTCTTGGTTATGTATTTGCACCATTTGCATTTATTATGGGTGTTCCATGGCATGAAGCAGTTAATGCCGGTAATATTATGGCAACAAAACTTGTATCGAATGAATTTGTCGCTATGACAGATTTAGCGCAAGGGAACTTTAATTTCTCAGACAGAACGACAGCGATTATATCTGTATTCTTAGTTTCATTTGCAAACTTCTCTTCAATTGGAATTATTGCAGGGGCAGTTAAGAGCTTAAATGAAAAGCAGGGGAATGTAGTCGCAAGATTTGGTTTGAAATTACTTTTCGGTGCAACGCTAGTAAGTTTCTTATCAGCAACAATCGTTGGTTTATTATTTTAATAGATTCATATCATATAAAAAGGAATGGTGATTGTAATGAGAATGGTAGATATTATTGCAAAAAAACGTGACGGCAAAGAATTAACGACTGAAGAAATCAAATTCTTTATTAATGGATATACAGACGGAAGTATTCCTGATTATCAAGTGAGTGCACTTGCAATGGCAATCTTCTTTAAAGATATGACAGATCGTGAACGTGCAGATTTAACGATGGCAATGGTGGAGTCTGGAGAAACGATCGACTTATCAGCAATTGAAGGCATTAAAGTAGATAAGCATTCAACTGGCGGTGTTGGTGATACAACTACATTAGTATTAGGACCATTAGTTGCTGCTTTAGATGTACCAGTAGCAAAAATGTCAGGTCGTGGTTTAGGACATACGGGCGGAACAATTGACAAATTAGAAGCAGTGGAAGGATTCCACGTTGAAATTACGAAAGAGCAGTTCATTGATATTGTAAACCGTGACAAAGTAGCTGTTATCGGACAAACAGGAAACTTAACACCTGCTGATAAAAAGATTTATGCATTACGTGATGTAACAGGAACAGTAAATTCAATTCCTCTAATCGCAAGTTCAATTATGAGTAAAAAAATTGCAGCTGGTGCTGACGCAATCGTACTTGATGTAAAAACAGGTGCAGGTGCATTTATGAAAACAGAAGAAGATGCAAAAGAATTAGCACATGCAATGGTACGCATCGGAAATAATGTAGGACGTCAAACGATGGCTGTTATTTCAGATATGTCACAACCTCTTGGCTTTGCGATTGGTAATGCCCTAGAAGTGAAAGAAGCAATTGATACGTTAAAAGGTGAAGGGCCAGAAGATTTAACAGAATTAGTACTTGTATTAGGAAGTCAAATGGTCGTACTTGCGAAAAAAGCAAATACGTTAGAAGAAGCTCGTGAAATGTTAATTGAAGTTATGAAAAACGGAAAAGCAACTGAGAAATTTAAAGAGTTCTTAAGCAATCAAGGTGGAGATAGCTCGATTGTAGACAATCCAGAAAAAATGCCACAAGCGAAGTATGTAATTGATGTACCTGCTAAAACTTCAGGCGTGATTTCAAATATTGTTGCAGATGAAATCGGTATCGCTGCAATGTTACTTGGTGCAGGCCGTGCAACGAAAGAAGATGAAATCGATTTAGCTGTAGGTTTAATGTTACGTAAAAAAGTTGGCGATGCAGTAAAAGAAGGCGAGCCATTCGTAACGATCTACGCAAATCGTGAAAATGTAGAAGATGTAAAAGCAAAAATTTATGAAAATATTTCTATCGCTGAAACAGCAGTGGCTCCTAAATTAGTTCATACTGTTATTACTGACTAATTAACATTACATTTACTTTGAGGAGGAAATAATATGGATAAGAAAAAATATATTGAAGAAGCAAATAAGATGTTATCGAAAGCGTATATTCCGTATTCAAAATTTCCGGTTGGTGCAGCATTAGTTACGAAAGAAGGTAAAATCTATACTGGTTGTAATATAGAAAATGCTTCTTACGGTTTATGTAACTGTGCAGAAAGAACAGCAATATTCAAAGCAGTATCAGAAGGGGAGCGCGACTTTAGTTACTTAGTCATTACAGGAGAAACTGACGGACCTATTTCACCATGTGGTGCTTGTAGACAAGTGATTGCTGAATTTTGTGATCCGAAAATGCGAGTTTTACTAACGAATGTAAAAGGTGACGAAAAAGAAGTGACTGTTGAGCAGTTACTTCCTGGTGCTTTCACAATTGATGATTTAAAATAAGTTGAAAAGCCATTCCGCAATTAAGAATTGTGGAATGGCTTTTTTGTTCTTTAAAAATAGAATGTAATATTTTGTTCATATTCCGTTCATAAACTTTGCGTAAAATGATTGCAGCGAATATGGAAAGTTTACAGCAGGAGGAATAGAATGAAGAAATTATATAATGCAGCATTCATTTACTTAATTATTGGTTTATTATCAGGAGTATTTGCGCGAGAGTATACGAAAGCACAAGGAATTAAAGGTTCCACTATGTTGCAATTAGTACATACACACGTACTAGTGCTTGGATTCATATTCTTTTTAGTCGCTGTTGCTTTAGTTAAAGTATTTCAAATACAAGAAACAAAAAGTTTTCATGCCTGGTTTGTTGTATATAATACAGGATTAATTATTACTATCGTAACAATGGTATGTAGAGGTCTTCTACAAGTAAATGGAACTGACTTTAACGGTTTAAGCCATATGGCTGGATTAGGTCATGTTATTATAAGTATCGGTTTCGTTTGGTTTATGATTTTACTCAAAAAGTCTATTAAATAGATAGGAGTGGAGAGTATGAGTGTAGCACTTTTATCAAGTATCGTAGCAGTTTGTATGGCCGTTGGTGTTATGTTTCTTCGCTTTAAGTCAGCGAAAAAGCCGGTTACGAAAAAGAAAATTATTTTGCCTCCAATTTTTATGAGTACTGGCGCCATGATGTTCTTCTTACCGGAATTCCGATTAACATCGTTAGAAATAGTAGAGGCAATTATCGCAGGACTTATTTTCTCTATATTTCTTATTAAAACAACTAAGTTCGAAGTAAGAGGCGAACATATATATATGAAACCGTCAAAAGCATTTATATTTATTTTAATTGGTTTATTAGCTGTACGAGTCGCATTAAAATCATATTTAAGCCAAACACTTGATTTGGCGCAATTAAGCGGGATGTTTTTCTTACTCGCATTTGCGATGATTGTGTCGTGGAGAATTGCGATGTATCGCTCGTATGTTACATTGCAAAAACAACAATATTAAGTAGAAAAAGAGCTGGAATTTCATTATGAAAAGTCCAGCTCTTTTATGTTTTATACAATTGTTTCTTTAGCTTTAATTTCATTTGCTTAATTTCAAACGAATTTGAGCATCTTGTAATGCAACTGGTGTAACATTAAAACCATTTGAATCGACAATTTTTGTGTTTAATAAAATGGAATCTAAACTTCCACGAAATGTTTTTGTATAGTTTTGACGTAACATTTGTTGTTCTTGTTTTTCATCAACTGTTAATCCAGATGTTTTTTCTTTTTTTGATAATTCGTTAATACGGAATAAAATGTTTTTCATTTGTTTTCACCTCAAGTTAGATTTAATTACATTAGTTACTTACTAATATATAGTTATTGTAACCTATCTTTCAATGAGTGTCAACGCCTATAAAAATCCTTTTTTTGTAAGTGTAATGGGTGATGAAAAATGAAAAAATTACGAATACTTGAAATGGAAAAGATATTAATATACAATACCTTAGTAGGGTATATTAAATTTTGTTTTACATTGTGAGAGTAGTAAGTAAAGGGAGTATGTAATAATGAATGCAGTAATTTCAAAAAAAGAAACAATCATCTCATATACGATTGCTATTTTCTTTATTTTAGCTATGGTTACAGCGGGTGTGTTATTAAATGATCCGGAAGTCATTTTGCCAGAAATAGCAGCGATGGCAATTGCTTTATGGGCGTATCGTGAGCCAGGTTGGTTAAGGCAGCCAGAAAAAATCTTTATTGCACCGTCAATAACAGCTGGTATTGGTTTTATCGTGAATCAAATGGATTTAGCTTATATAGCAAAAGTAAGCGTAACACTTATATTCATGATGCTGTTTTTACGTATTATACAATCAAATTTAGCACCATCTATTGCGACAGGTTTATTACCTTTAGTGACAAATGCGACTGAATGGTCATTTGTTATCTCAGTCTTCGTTTTAACATTTATTTTAATGCTTGGTGTCCTTGTTTTTAAATTGAATAGCGGTATTGAGAGAAAAGTTAACATCCAATATAAATATATGGCTGTATTTCTAATACTAAATTTCATTTGGATAAGTATATGCTGGATCACTGGTCATGAACAATTAGCGGTTATTCCGCCAATATTAGTTGTTGTGTATGAATCACTTCAAAAACCGATGTACAATGAAAAAATGGTATGTAAACAAATAGTAGTATTAACTACATCTGCAACTGTTGGAACTTTATTGTACTTTGCAATCGACTCATGGATTATAGTCACTTTATTAAATATGATTTTAATGCTTATTTTATTAAAAATAGTTGGTGTACGTATTCCAGCAGCATATGCATTTCCATTACTGCCGCTCGTATTTCCAGATGAAATGATAAAGATGTTACCAGTAGGTTCATTTGTTGCGGGGGTATTCTTATTTGGTGCAGTATTACTGTATAAAAAGTGGGAAATGAAGCAAAAGGGAATGCAAATGTAGAGAAGAACATACAATCCTTAGTTAGCATAATAAATAGACACCCGCGGGTGTCTATTTTCATTAAATGAAATTTAGCTTAACGCACGTAAACAATTCACAAGTTCTGTTGCTTTTGAAAAGAAGGGAGAATGATCAGCTTCTAAAGTAATAATCTTCGAGCATGGAGTTTCTGTATTCATTCGGCGCTGAAAATCAATTGGAATCGCTCTATCTAGAGTTGTTTCAATATAAATGCGATCTACAGTTCCGAAGTTTTCTTCAGAAATTTTTAGCTGTTGTTGAAATGGTCCTAGTGGCTGAGGACGCATTTTTTTGGAAGATGCTTCTTTAATCTCTTCATTTTCGGTAGCATTTAAAAATGTTTTTTCAATTAGATTAGGTATAAGTTCAGCTGTCATGTCGTTCTCATTTATTGAAAATTGTGGACCAGCTTCACCATCTAATTTACTGCCAAGGCTTTCTCCGTTTTGTGGTAAGAATGCACAAAGATATACTAATTTATCGATTTTATTCGGTATAAGTTCAGCGGTTTGAGTGATCACAATTCCACCCATACTATGTCCAACAACAATAACTTTTTCAGTTTGTTGATTTATAGTAGCTGTTACTGCATCAACATAGGAATCTAACGTTATATTTTGTGAAGGAGTTGTATCTTTCCCGCTTCCAGGTAAGTCTAGTGTAATAACAGTGTGACCTAAAGCCTCTAGTTGAGGTTTTACTAATTCCCATGTCCATTCACCTTGCCATGCTCCATGTACTAAAACGTAAGTACTCATTTAATCAACACTCCTCTAATGTTTATATGCTTTATTTTTTTGTAAAATTGATAGTGTATACTTAGTGTATAGGAAGTAGTTTGATAAATATAATGAAGGTTATTTATAGATGATATAAATATCTTTTATATAAGGAGAACAGAATGAACGTCTTTGATTTTAAAGTTTTTAAATATGTGGCTCGGTTGAACAGCATTAGTTTAGCAGCTAAGGAATTACATATGACACAGCCAGCAATAACGCATATTATAAACAAACTAGAGAAACGATATGCTTTAACTTTATTTGAGCGCTCTAGACAAGGAACGATGTTAACTGAAAATGGAAAAGAATTTTTAGTTTGTGTAGAACGACTTCTAATGGAGTATGAAAATCTTGAAGAAACAGCTTTACACTTGAAGAATAAAAGTTTGTATAAGATTGTATTAGCTACGTATCCTTCCGTTACTGTATATTGTTTGGCAGAGTGTATCCAATTAGGTAATATTGATCAAAGTCAGTACGTGCTTGCAGTTAGAGAGGGAAGCTATCAAGAAGTTTTAAATTGGCTGTCTGCTGGAAGTGCTGATTTTTCTATTTCTATAAAAGAAAATCTAATACCAGGATTTCACTATGAAGTTATTGGTGAAGATCCTTATGTTATCGTTTCTTCAAAGAATATTCCACCTAATCTTACTAGTAAAGAGTTGAAAAATTATCCTTTTATTATGCCACTTTCTGGTTGTAAAGAAGTACTTGAACCATACTTAATGAAAAACGAAATAACAGTGAATAAAGTGATGGAGTCAGAGTCAATTAGCTCGGCATTAGCACTTACTTTACAAGTTAACGGTATAACGATCGTTCCGTTATCAGGACTTCATAAACAAATTATTCATGACTTTATCATGCAACCGATAGACATTGAAATCCCGAGGCAACTCATTATGCAGTGGTCGCCTAAAAAAGAGAAAGATCCATTGTTTCTCGCGTTTGTTACGAATTTGTTAACACAATTACAACAAAAGAAAAATGAATAAAATGATACAAAAGGTAAGCTCATTTCACTGAAGCTTACCTTTTGTATGTATTACCAATATAGGGCGGTATCATAAAGTCCGATTAAAACGAGAAGTACACCAGCTATACGCTGAATATTTTTCCCTATTTTTCGGCTCTTTTTAAGTAGTGTTCCATTTAAGCCTAGGTAGGAGATAATGGACAGTAATACAACGACAGGTAGAACAGTTCCTATAGAGAAAAAGGTAGGAAATAAATACCCGTAATTAGATGTTAAAGAGAGTGGTATTAATGTTCCGAAAAATAGAACAAACATAGTGGGGCAGAAAGCTAACGAAAAGAAGAACCCAAGAAAAAATGAGCTGACTTCATTTTGTTTTCGTATAGATGTGATAGGGAAGATGGTAGAGAAGAAGTTTCTACCTTTTATAATACCTGATAATATTACCCCCATTATTATTAATAAAGGTCCGATCAGTTTACGTAACCATGGGAAATACAAAGTTAATATTTGCTGAATCTCTTTTCCTAAGAACCATACTAATAGTCCAAGTGTCGTAAAAGCTATTATTTTTCCTAAAATGAATAACAATATATGTTTCCAGATATTTCCCTTTTGTAAAGATTGATTGCCATAGATTGTAATGGTGCTAATGTTTCCTGTTAATTGGCATGGAGCAAGAGTACCCACTATGCCTAATAAAAACGCAAATAAAAGAGGGATTGATTTCGTAGCATTCGCGACATCCATTAAAGGAGACATGAGTTGATAACTCCACTCGCTAATTGTTGAAAACACGTTATATTCACCTTTCTAATTAAATTGTAATATGCCATTTTTAGTAATCTGCTTCCACGTTTTACCGTCATCTGTGGAAAGGAATACATTTGCTTGCATTGTAGCAAGAACTATCTCAGATGAATTTTGAGGGTTTTGTGCAATATACATCATGCTATCTTTAGCATCTAATGATGGAACTTGTATGTTTACCTCTTCATTTGTAGCAATTGATTTTTTCGTAATCATTTGTTCACCTTTCTTATTGATAGAGGCATAAATAGCATCTTCATTATTTAATGTAACTGCGGTTGATTCAAGTGATTTAGAGAATAGTTCAAATGTATTCCCGTAATCTGTAGATAAATAAACACCATCTTTAGCACTTACTGCGACTACACTCGCTTGATCCGGATGTACTGAAAATGCATGGATTGTACTTGAAAGCCCCTTTAACTTACTATTTTTCCATTCTTGTCCGTTGTCCGTACTGACATAAAAACCTTGTTGTAATTTAGAATTAGGACGTTCATTGTATAAATAAATTGCTTCCGAATTATATCCGACAGCAAGGTTATGAAAATCGGATTCTCCATAGAATGCTAGCTTTTCCAGGTTATTGCCGCCATCAGAACTTTTCATTAATCCTAAAGGATTTTTTAAATTTGCACCTGGTTCCGGATGCCCACTAGCAAAAAATCCATTTTTAGTTGCCTGAAAGCCCATATAATCGTGTAACTGTGTAGCAGTTTCAAACCATTTTCCATTTTGATAAACTTTTATACCACTATGAGTTGCGATAGAAATACCAGGCATATTTCCTGCATAGCCAATTCCGTGAATGTGCGCTATTTTTCCAGATGTAATTTCTTTATAGAAGTTTTGCGGAATCGTATTTGCGTTATCTTTATTTTGGGGCTGAGATTGAACGGTTTCTTTTTTTACTGGTGGTGTTTCTACGTTATTAGAGCATCCTGTAATGATAAATAATGAAGTAATGGCTAGTCCTACGTAATGTTTCACGTTTGTAGGCTCCTTTCTTATATATATGAGATGTTAAGTATATGGAATAAATGTCAAGAAATTGTGGAGTGATTAGATGCCTAGTAATGAAAGTTTATCTTCTATATAAACATTATTAATTGACGAAAAATTATAACAATAATAGAATGAATTATATTGGATAATCAGTTTCAAAATTATACATAGAACGCTAGGGGGATTATTATGAAATCAACATTTTTTGCTCAAAATAGAGAACGATTAGCGAAAACATTACATGATGAATCGATTACGATTTTATTTGCTGGACACGCACCTCATATGTCAGCAGATGCCCATTATAAATTTGTGCCGAATCGAAATTTTTACTATTTAACGGGAATCGATGAGCCCAATGTTATTTTCATGTTGAAAAAGTTTGGAAATAGTGTGGAAGAAACTCTTTTCATTGAAAAATCAGATCCAGTAATGGAAAAATGGGTCGGTAAAACAGTTTCTAAAGAAGATGCAGAACGAATTTCAGGCATACAAAAAGTTGTATATATAGAAAGCTTTGAGAAGACAATGGCACATACACTTTTCGCAGAAAATGCGCAACATGTGTATTTAGATTTAGAGCGTCGTGAGTGGAAGGGTACTGAGACGAAAACGTTAGCGTTTGCTAAACATGTAAGAGAACAGTACCCACACATAACAATTGGTAATGTATACCCGGAAATTTGTGAATTACGAGTGTTTAAAACAGAGGAAGAAATTGAAATCATTAAAGAAGCAATTGCTGTAACGAAAGACGGTATTTACAATGTGTTAAAGCATGCAAAAGCAGACATGATGGAATATGAATTAGAAGCTCAGTTTGATTTCACACTGAAGTCATCTGGGATTAAGCATCATGCGTTCAATACAATTTTGGCAAGTGGGAAAAATGCAACAGTTCTTCATTATGAAGATAATGATGCACAAATTCAAAATGGTGATTTAGTACTGCTAGATTTAGGCGCTCAAAAAGACTATTATAACGCTGATATTAGTTATACTTTCCCGGCAAATGGAACATTCTCTAGTCGCCAAAAACAAATCTATAATATTGTATTAAAAGCATTGAAAGAAACAACAGAGATTATTAAGCCAGGCTTAAATTTTGCTGCATTAAATGAGCATACAAAAAAGGTACTAGCAGAAGAGTGTAAAGCTATTGGTTTAATTCAAGAAGATGAGGAACTATCTAAATATTATTATCATGGTGTCAGTCACTTTCTTGGTTTAGATACTCACGATGTTGGAACATACAAAGAAAGAGTATTAGAAGAAGGTATGGTTATTACGATTGAACCAGGTCTATATATTGAAGAAGAATCAATTGGTATTCGTATTGAAGATGATATCCTTGTAACAAAAGATGGCTATGAAAATTTGTCAAAAGATATCATTAGAACAGTTGAAGAGATTGAAGGGTTTATGAGTAACAATAATGTAAATGTAAAAGAAGATGAAGTTGTTACAAAATAATAGTTAGAAGAGGCGCTCAATTTTGGGTGCCTTTTTATTTTGCTCATTTTATATCTCCATATTTTCTTTAAAATTATCTTCTATAATAATCTTGAAAAAGAAAAAGGAGGGATTTTCTATGAAGAGATTTGTATTAACAGCAGTTACAGTCTCCGTAATATCTTTAATTGCTGCATGTTCTGCGACCACAAATACAACAAATGATCATAAAAATATGAATGATAAAAAAACAACACAGACTGAAACGGCTACAAAGCCATTGAAAGTTGTAAAAGGGCCAGAAGTTACTTTAGTAGCGAAAGAAGAAAAACAAAAGCTAAGTAGCGGTGTTATTGTTCCAGTCTGGACATTTAATGGTTCATCCCCGGGTCCGGAAATTAGGGTGAAAAAAGGTGAAAAGGTTAAAGTGACATTAAAAAATGAATTACCTGCACCAGTATCTATTCATTGGCATGGGTATCCTGTCCCAAATAACATGGATGGAATTCCAGGCGTGACACAAGATGCGGTTGAATCAGGAAAAAGTTTCACCTATGAATTTGAAGCGAACGTACCAGGAACGTATTGGTATCATTCACATCAAGATTCTGTAAATCAACTAGATAGAGGCTTATATGGTGCCCTTATTGTAGAGGATACAAATGAAAAGTATGATAAAGATTACACGTTAATGTTAGATGAATGGATAACAGATAAAGAAGAAATTAATAAGCAGTTAAAAGAAATGACAAAAGCGCAAAAAGGTAATAAATCTAAGGATAATGAAAATACGAAAAAGAATGATGATATGAAAGGCATGGATTATTCAGGTATGAACATGGGTAGTGATAAAAAAGACTCTGGTAATATGGCAGGAATGGACCATGGAAATATGAAGATGGAAGGTCATGATATGGGTATGTATAACTTATTCACAATCAATGGTAAAAGCGGTGATTTAGTAGAGCCGTTAAAAGTGAAAAAGGGTGATAAAGTTCGTCTTCGACTTGTTAATGCTGGTTATCTATCACATGATATACACGTTCACGGTCATGATATAAAAGTAGTTGCGACAGATGGTCAACCAATAAACGATCCAAAAGTTATAAAGGATAAAGTAATTTCAATCGCACCGGGTGAACGCTATGATGTTGAATTTACTGCTAACAATCCTGGGAAATGGTATGTTGAAGACCATTCAGCAAATAAAGGTGCAAAAGGAATGAAAACAATTATGGAATATGAAGGTAGTAAAGAGATGAAAGACAGAGCAAATGAAAAAGAAAAACTACCGAAATTAGATATGACGAAATATGGTGAGAAAAAATTAGGTAGTTTCACACTAGAGCAGCAGTATACTGCCACATATAATATGGACTTGAATACGAAAATGAATGAAAATGAAATGGTTTATACAATTAACGGAAAAGTATTTCCAGATATTGATCCAATTCTAGTGAAAAAGGGTGACTTAGTAAAAGTGAAATTAGTAAATCGCTCTAAAAGAGACGATCACCCGATGCATTTGCACGGTCATTTCTTCCAAGTATTAAGTAAAGATGGAAAACCGATTGAAGGTTCTCCAATTGTTAAAGACACATTAAATCTGAAACCAGGAGAAGAATATGAAGTAGCCCTTGTAGCAGACAATCCGGGTGAGTGGATGTTCCACTGTCACGATCTACACCATGCTTCAGCAGGGATGGTAACGGAAGTAAAATATATAGATTACACATCTGATTATGTTCCAAACCCTAATATTCCTAATAAGCCGGAATAATGTGAAATTCATGTAGTTTATCATAATGTAAAGCAGTTATCTTAGTAGATTGCTGCTTTTATATGTCATGTTGTGAATTTGGAATATTATTTTTATAAAAGTTTAGACAATAAGAGAGAGCTATCCTGTAGGAAGAGTTTACAAGGTGAAAATGTTTTTTGGTTATTTAGAGATTAAAAAACATAATTATTTATGATTAGATTAGAAATGGATAAATGTAATGTATTGTAGTTACAAAAGGCTAAATACTTATATTTGACCTTTCTTTTATTTTATACTACAATTCGTAGTGTGAAAGGAGAGCAGGTATATTTAAGCAAAAGTATAAGTTAAATGAAGAAGGCCTAAATTATGATTTTTTTATTTTTGTAGTATTAATTATAGGTGATCATTTGTAGCCATTTTTTTTGGAAATTAAAACTACATTATGTAGTGTTAGATTGAAGCAATGAGAGAATTTTCAAAGTGTAATGGATTTAAGTTTCTTTTATTACTAGGTATAGATGGTGGATAATAAAAGGATACTTTTCCTGAATAGTTAGAATGAAAAGAAATGGAAGTTAACATAAAAACATAATGATACTTGAATATGTTTGTAGGAAGGTGTTTTATACTTATGAAAAAAATTTTAGCTAGTGTAGCAGTAGCTTCTGTTACAGGAAGTGTATTTATTAGTACTGCTCAAGCGAAAAATACTGTTATACAAAAAGACACGAAGCATGAGCAAACTACTGATGTAGTAAAATATGAAAATCAAGTAACAGTAAATACGAATGTTCTACGTGTCCGCACACAGCCAAATACGTCTAGTGCAATTATGGGACGCGTGTATGAAGGGGAAGTTTTACAAGTTATTGGAGAAGAAAACAGTTGGTTGAAAGTCAATCATAACGGAAAAATTGGCTACGTGAGTAGTGAATTTATTTCGAAAAATGGCGTACTAGCAAAGACGAATATAGGTAAGAGTCGTAGTAAAATTGTAACTGCTAATGTATTACGTGTTCGCACACAGCCAAATACATCTAGTGCAATAATGGGGCGCGTGTATGAAGGGAAAGTTTTACAAGTTATTGGAGAAGATAACGGCTGGTTGAAAATTAACCATAATGGAAAAGTGGGTTATGTAAGCAGTCAATTTGTGAAAGACAGTGGCTCAAATGGAAGCGACAATAACAATGGGAAATTTCAAGTAGCGAGTGGGGATTACAAAGTTAACGTATCCTCCCTCCGCGTTCGTACAGGTCCAAGTACTTCCCATACGATTTTAGGCTCTATGTATAAAGGACAAGTAGTTCCAGTGACTGGTGAAGTACAAAATTGGTTCAAAATTAACTATAAAGGACAAGACGCCTATATTAGTAAAGATTACATTTCAAAGAGTGGCTCTAATGCAAATGAACAACAAAATAATGTTACGGTTCAAGCTGACGGTATATACATTGTAGACGCTACATCTTTACGTGTGCGTACAGGTCCTGCTACTTACCATAGTGTAATTGGTGGTGTATTAAACGGACGAACATTGCAAGTAACTGGCGTTGAAAATGGCTGGTTGAAAATTAATCATAATGGAAGAACTGGTTATGTAAGCAGTGAATATGTAAAATTTGTTAAAAGAGGTACACCACCAAAACCTGAAACAAGTAATCCATCTACTGGAGCAACAGTTGATGACTACTATGTTAACGTAAGCGTGTTAAATGTAAGAAGCGGTGCTGGTACAAATCATGGTGTAATCGGTGCTTTATCAAAAGGAATAAAAGTACAAGTTCTATTTGAACAAAATGGATGGAAAAAAATTAATTACAACGGTAAAAACGGTTATGTATCAAGTAAATTCCTATCAAAAACAAGTGAGACTGATGCAGAGGAGCAGCGAATAAATACAACAAATGAATTTATTCAACCAGCTGTAGGAAGATATACTTCTGGATTTGAGAAACGTGGTAGGCAAATGCATCACGGATTAGATATTGCTGCTTCAGGAATAGTGCCGGTTGTTGCCGCCGCAGAAGGTGTAGTCACTCGCTCTTATTATTCTACAAGCTATGGTAATGTTGTGTTTATTTCTCACAATATTAACGGACAAACATATACGACTGTATATGCTCATTTAAAGAGTCGTTCTGTTTCTGCTGGTCAAAAAGTGAAGCGAGGACAACAACTTGGCATAATGGGGAATACAGGACAATCTGAAGGACAGCACTTACATTTTGAAATCCATAAAGGTGAATGGAATGCACAGAAGAGCAATGCTATGGATCCAAAAACATATATTGGTTAAGTGAAAATTTATTATTTCAAGATGGAATGGTATACCTTCTCAAGCAAAGAGAATTGAATATCTATGAAATTAATGTGTTATCAATTATATAGATATAGAAATTTTGGGCTAGCGATTCAAAGTGTTTTTAATCTTCATCTGTTAAGAAATAAAATTAATGAAATCGATTCCCCCTAATATAATGAAATGTTAGAGGGAATCGATTATAGCTGCTAATGTTTATGTTGTTCTTCTGTGGAAGAGGTTGGCGGGACATGCTCTGGGAACGTTATGAATACAGTCAGGATAATTACTACGCCAATAGAGAGTAATAATAGAAACCGACGATGGATATAAGTAGTAAAGGTTTCTGATAAAAGCTGAATTATACATGACATAGTTATCGTTATAGAAAGTAAAAGGCTAATGAATAGTATACTATGAGCTTGTTGCGCATTTAGCATTTCTGTAATCATTGCTCCCATCATACTTGCCATTAATCCAGAGAACATTCCTTCTAAGGCAGTATATAGGTGAAAACGTAGACCGACTAAAAGACCGATACAACCACTAATCAAAATAGCAAGCAAAGTAGAATATAGTAATTCCCCTTTAAAGAGAATACCTAAATAAAAACCTATACTTAAACCGATACTCATACTAAAAGACATAATAAATACCATATACTCCATTAGGGTACCCTTACGTTTAGAAATATATGATGTAATAATAATTGAGATACAACAAAGTGTTAAGGCAGTTAACGTATAAGCAAACATCATGATACCTCCCTGTCCTATCATTCACTTCATCATATGTTCGAATGGAGAGTACTTATGCTAATATATATCTGCAAATTATCTGCACAATTTAAAAAGGTAAGTTCAATATAATTCTCAAAAAATGATGGTTATCTTAGTAGATGATGCTTCATAAGGAATTGTTGTATTTAAAATTTTATAGAATATACTAAAGAAGCTGTTTTAGTGTGATAACTGCAAGGATCATCAGTGGAATCTAAAAAATCTCTATGTAAAGCTACTAATTCAATGATGCATATAAAACTGATATTACTTGTTCTGCCGATTATACTTTCAAAAAGCAACCATCAACAGATAGCCAACTCATTACATTTGAAGCTGTACGAAAATAATATGATCGCACATTTATGAAATGGGATGTTTGTAAAAGAACTGAGCGTTATTTTTCGCTCAGTTCTTTTGTTTATATAAAAAAGATTTTTAACTAAACCTGCTAAAAATTTGTGAAGAATTACACTTAAACTAACGAGGTGCGTTAGTTTAATAAGAATTAAGTGATATTATGAGTGAGGAGAGATTTTGGTTATTCAATTAAAGGAGCGCTTTAACGGAATAACGAAAAGAACCTAATTCCTCAATATAAATGTTGATAAATGGGGCTTTTTAATATGGGGATTTCCTTAACGTTGTAAATGCGCATTTTCCTGACGCTACCCCTACTTGACGAAACAAATGATAGGAAATTCATGATGATATACACATATTCATTATTGAAATTAGTAATAATAAAATGTATTATTGAAAAGCACTATTTATAATTCAAGTAATCAAGGCTATGTATCCATAATAATTTGAACATTCAGAAATTATAATATTATCTAAAAATGAGGTGAGGTTAATAGAAACAGTACATATTAAGTGGTATGGATTGTATAGTTTAAATGATTTTTATAATAGAGAAGAAGCTTTTAAGAAGGGAATATTTGCAATCTCTAGAGTATATGCTAAGAATGAAACATTGATCTATATAGGAAAAACCAAAAGAAGCTTTATACAAAAGATAAGGGAACTTAATAAGGATTGGATTTTTAATGAAAGCGAATTAAAGATTACATTAGGAATAATAGAGTTTCCTAGTGGTGAAAGTTACTCTGAAAAAAAGGTAAAAGAGATAAAATCCCTTTTGATTTTACGACATACCCCAGTAGAAAACAACACATCTTTATTGTACCATAGAGGGCAGTTTAATTTGAAAATTATAAATAAGGGAAGAAGGGGCTTAATTGTGAAAAAGATTTCTACAGGAGATCTAATGTGGACGTAATTGGAATCACCTTTGAATAAAATTGAAGGTTTCTTACGAACAGATGCTTATCAATTTTTAATGTATTAAAATATTTTTGAATAACATATGTCAGATGCTTGAAAAAACACAAATTTTATTATGATATGAAATCTTGTATGGGAATTGTAATTCATTTCCATCGTTTAATAAAAATATTAAGAATTATAAGGAAACGCATAAAGATTAGAAGAGAAAATAAACTCGGAGGTTTAAAAAATGGGACAAGTAAGCAGGTTTCAAGAAAAACAACAAAATCGTCGTAAAAAGGTGATTTTTAATATTGCATTTACTTTGGTATTAGTGACAGTTGGTATAGTGACATACCAGTTGTTTTCCCCTTCTGATACATCAAAGAAAGCAATTGCTCAAGAAAAGAAAGAAACAAAGATAGAAGAGAAGAAAGGTAAAGAGAAAGAAGCAGCGCAGTTAGAAGAGAAGAAAGGTAAAGAGAAAGAAGCAGCGCAGTTAGAAGAGAAGGAACGTGAGGAGAGAGAAGCAGCACTGTTAGAAGAGAAGAAACGTGAAGAGAGAGAAGTAGCACTGTTAGAAGAGAAGAAAAATGAAGAGAAAGAAGCAGCACTGTTAGAAGAGAAACAAAAAGCAGAAAAATCGGTATCTCAAGAAAAGGGTTCTCAAACTAATCCTTCTTGGAAGCCAATTGGTACAAAGCAAGGAGCAAAACCTGAAATGAAATTTAAAGAAGGAACAGTAGATTGGAGTGAGATGAAAGAAGCAATTTCTTATGCTGTTGATGTTCCAGAGGGCCAATTGATTTTCGAGTTTATTGGGAATAATGGTAATAATAAAGCTTACGGTAATATACGAGATAAACAAAGTAATAAAAAATATAAGGTTGATATTGATTGGGTAGAGAATCAGGGTTGGAAGCCAGTATCTGTCCAAGTGGTAAAATAGATAATAGAATTTTAATTAGGTGTTTAAAAGTTTACTTTTGTAAAAGTTCAAAAAAGAGTCCTTATCAATCAGGACTCTTTTTGGTATGTTGACAGCATTAATTACGTTGTACGAGAAAAAAAGAAAGGAATGAAATATTCTCCTCGTAGTAAACGACTTAGTGGTATCAATGTTTATATGACCAACACTCCTGCTTGAAAACATTAGAGATGTACAGAAACAAAAGCAGCAAGGTTTTTTCGGTTTGTTTAAAGACTAATTAATTGATTAAATGACTCTTCCAAAAAAAACTTAAATCTATTAAATAGTCTAAGCACTCTTTCGTTTTTTTCATATTATATATTGAAAAAAATAATAGAAAGGGTGATCAAATGCCGCCAAAACCAAAACCAAATGATAAAGAAGTTCAAGTGAATAACCCTGCTGTTGATATCGCTAGTTTTCCAAATATAACTCAAAGCGAGACAAGCCTTGCGCGTTTTAAAGATTTTATTTTGTATGGATTTAATGATACTAATAATGCCACAGGGGTAGCTGGGGCATCAAGTTATTCAGGGTTTTCCTTTTCAAAAGATTTAGGTAAAAATTGGACCGATGGTGGGTCAATACCAGCCAATCCTGGAGGTCAAAATTTTGGTGATCCATCTTTAGCAGTTGATAGAAATGGAGTATTTTATTATTCACAAATTGGGGATGAATTGATTGGAGGCAGGCAAGAAGGTGTAATCACTGTTTCAACCGGAACGATCAGTCCAAACAAAACAATAACTATGAACCTTCCTCAAGTTGTTGGGCGAGGGCAGACTCCAGCTGCTAGTGATCCAGGAAATCAAGATAAAGCGTGGATTACAGTAGGTCCTGATGCTGATAATCCAGGAAATGAGGCTTTATATGTTGTATGGACTGACTTTGGCCCTCCTAATGTAGGTACAAAAATTCGTTTTTCAAAATTTGGAACAGGTGTAACATTAACTCCTATTATTCCAAGTCAAACGATTGTCGCTGGGGCTAATGCAGTGTTTGGAGCCTTTCCGGTAGTGGATAAAGCGGGGAATATATATGTTTTTTATGAAAGTCGTTTGCCAGGCACATTTGCTCAGCTAAATACTGCGAACCGTTCCATTCGTATGGCTAAGTCAATCGATGGAGGAAATACCTTCCCAATAAATGTACAAGTCTCTGCTGGCCTATTTGCAGCAGCGGCTACGGATGTTGTACCATGCGGACCAGCCAATGAACTCCGTCCTGTTATATTAACAGAGCAGCAACGGGTGATTAGGATGTTTGAGATCCCTCAAGCAGGTATAGGACCAGATGGTACGATTTATGTAGTATGGAATCAACGTAGAAATATTGGAGGTACAATCTTTATCGATGTCTTTTTAGCCTATAGTCAAAACGGAGGAAATAACTGGACTCAAGTGAATATCTCCAATAATTTACCACATGCATTCTTTCCATCAGTAGCTGTCAATAAAAAAGGAGCTCATATTCAATATAACCGCTTTAATGATCCTAATAATGTTGGCGGCATAGGTAATGGAACATTTGGTGTGTTTATGAAAACATTCTCTCTTCATAAGGGCGTTGGTAAAGTAGGGAAAGAAAATATGGTCAGCACCAAATTTTCTCAAGTGCCTAATAATCATATACCAAGCGGTGGGGTTTTCGTGAATTTTGATCCAAGAGTGTTTTCTTGTTATATGGGTGAATACAATCAAGTTATTACGGGTCCAGGTCATTCATTGCTCCATGCTTGGGGTGACAATCGAAATATTTTGAACGGACAGAATAATCCTGATGTATTCTTTAGAAAAACCGAGTCAAAGCCATAACCTAGTAAATTTCTCTAATAGGGGTCACCATACATGCCCATCAACTTAAGAAATTGGTAGTTCCCCAAAACGAAGAAAATTTTCGTTTTGGGGATACTTCAAAATATTAGCTTGATGGGCATGGGATAGTAACAACAAAACGCAAATTTTCAAAACGGTTTACCAATAATCGCTATACACCAGCTTGATACAATAATATTTGGTGTGAGTTCAATACATATTATTAAAATTAAGATGGTTTAAGTCGGAGGAAGGTACCTTAGGGTGTCTTTATATATATATTATACCGTCAGCATTCCGGAACAAAACAGCGACAGGATAGGAATGTATAAAAAATGCATGAATACATAGAACAAAAAAGGAGGTTCCCTTGCGAGGTTAGGATTCTCACTTGTACTCGCTATTGATAATGAGACGTTATATTAACCTTACATGTATAGAGTGCTTGTTTTAGTTACTTAATTTAACTTTCCATATAATGCGAAATATTTAATAATTACAATAGAAAAATTAAATCGAGTGATATACAAAGCATTTTGCGTGAGGGTACTGATGAAATTACAAATTAACGAATTATATAATCTATTAGACACATTTAAAGAAATAGAACTATCTATTGGATATAGTGGATTAATAATTTATAGTAATAGTGCATTAGAAAAGGAACAATTGGGGTATAGCATAGATAATAAAGGAGATTGGAGACAGTCTCGGTTTGTCATAGGGCACGAGGAGGAATATGGAAACCCTATCTTTGTAGATATGAGTAGAAGATATTTACCAATATATACTGCGGAACATGGCGAAGGTGAATGGAATCCAAGGATAATATCATCTTCATTAAAAGGATTTATTAAGACATTAAACTACCTATATGATTTATCAAAAGAAAGGGAAACTCCGATTGAAAATAAAGATAATGCTTTATCTGTAAGCGATAAAGCAAAACTCCTTACTAAAATCATAATTCAAACAAAGCGACTAAACATCCGCTTTTGGCTAGGATACTTTCTAGAATGAATATTAGAGGGTTAAATTCCGATAACGATAATTATGTAAATGAGCTGTCCATATGGGCAGCTTATTTTATTTTTCCGCATAGTTTACGTTATTTTGAAAAATACTTGCAGTATCCATACTAGTATTTTTGCATTTAAATTGTTTTTAATATATTATATTTATATGATAATATAAAGATGACAATATGCAAAAAGGATTCAAATCTATTAATCAGATGTAAGTCCTTTTCAAAGATAAAAAGATTTTACCAAAGCGTAATATAACTTATGCCTGTCTTTTTAATATGTATCTAGTAAAAAGACATTTTTTATCAATACAATTGTGTTTTCAATAGAAATGGAAACTTTTAAATAGAAGTTTATTTACCTTTCAATGATAGGAGTTAATGTTCCTAGAACCTAGAGAAACAAGGCGCCATACAGAGTAATCTGACAAACCTGAGAGGTATTGTATGTAGTTTGCTCATCTCATACAAAACAAAAGAGCCTTACCGCTCTAGGCAAGACTCTACTAGTTTAGTTGTATAATATTTACATAGTAACTAAGAAACAGAAAACATATAGCACTAAGTAGCAGAACCCTAACATTCCTCCTACAGCTAATACCTGTTTAACCCAACCCTTAAATTTTAGATTACTGTCAATCTCTTGCACTCTTTCCATATTTCCTCCTATTAAGGAGAACCCTTAAAGACTCTCACCTCGCTATGGTACCATTAAAGAATGACTAATAGAGGTCTAATTTTGTCTAAACGTATAAATATGCAATATTGCATACAAAAATGTATTGTTATAATTGTAAGCGCTTACTATAATAAGGGTATAAAGATTAACCACATCTTAATACGAAAAAAGAGGAGAGAATAATATGGAAATCGCAATGGCAGTTTTAAAATTTATAGGTGGAGCAATCCCATTAGTTCAAGAACTTCTAAAAGCATTTATGTAAATTCACTATTTAGCAATTATTTATAAAAATTATCATACAAATGATCTGTATATCAAAAATGAATTGATTTACAGATTATTTGTGTGAGTAAGGTTCCTTTAACATTATTAAGGGACTTTTTTTAATTTCTAAATACTTAAGGTTACGTCACATCAACATCAAATTAAAAGTACTTTTAAAACATTAAAAAGTGCTCTTTATTTATTATAAATATGAAAGTTAATTTTTGAATATTCGTTCACTTTCATTTCAACACATAAATGTTCGTAATTACATACATTCTATTATCGCTAACAATATGATTCTCAAAAAATCCTAAATATTAAAAGCTGTTTGAAAGACATAGATCATCAAGTCAATATTGCAAAAAGCAAACGTCCCGAATGTAAAGAACCTCTTATTATAACAGGTACTCAGTATACAGAAGCGACAACAAAATGGTTAATAAATCTAAATTCCGTATAATTAACATAACATTTGACCTGTATTCCCCCCTAATGCGCTGTTTAAAAATTTCACGCACCATATGTTTAATATGTTTATATAGATAAATAAATGTCAAATCTTGCTTTAATCGCTAATATTGACTAAGATAACTCTTATAACAAAGAGGCCATGTATTATGCGTTTCATAAGTGGAAAGACAAAGAGTTGCATCGTCATCTTTTAGCTAGTTGTTCTAATTTATCCTACATTAACTGCTCGTAAAATCTCGATTGAATTAACTAACAATTAGTGAGGAGAGTAATATTTACTAATGAAAGTGTCATTTTATAATATTGAGTATTTATTTTAGTTTTGCAACGCCCTCATTGTTAATGTTTGATAGATAAATAGGTCAAGAGAAGGGGAATATTAGATTTATGAAACAGAATATAAAAGTTTTAGCTATGGCAGTTGGTCTCACAGTGATGGGATCAACAGTAGCTACTTACACAAGTGCCGATACAGGTTGGAAACAAACTGGATCAGTATGGAATTACTATAATGTAAACGGTGTGAAGCAAACAGGTTGGCAGCAGGTAAACGGAGCATGGTATTACTTCAAAGGAAGAGGAGCGATGCAAACAGGATGGCACCAAGAAAATGGAAAAAAGTACTACATAAAAAGAAAAGGCTCGATCAAAAAAACTTGGCAGCAGGTAAACGGAGTATGGTATTACTTCAATGGAAGCGGAGCGATGCAAACAAATTGGCAGCAGGTAAATGGAGCATGGTACTACTTCAATGGAAGTGGAGCGATGCAAACAGGCTGGATCCAAGATAATGGTAAACAGTACTACCTTGAAAGTAATGGTGTTTGGAATCCAAATACTACATCTGTAAATAATAATTCACGACCTGATGGGAAACTATTAGACGCATTTCAAAATGAAATAAAAACTCATATTAATAATCAAAAAGAAAATATAACGATGACATACAAATCCCAAAACTCTAATATTAATGAGGTTCTAAACACACTTGTTAAAGAATATGACAAGGCAGTCGAATCTAACGAATATTTGAATCATAATATTTCGCATACGCAATATTCCGTTCGTGGTATTCCAGGAAATTACACGTTTACAGTAAAGATTACATATCGTGAATCCAAAGGACAAACGGACTATGTAAAGGCGCAAGCAAAATCAATTATCAATTCCATTATCAAAGCTGGTATGGATGAACACGAAAAAGTAAAAGTAATCCATGATTATGTTGTAAAGCATGTTTCTTATGATACTTCTTTCCAAGCTTATACAGCATATGAAGCTTTAGCAAACCGCTCTGCTGTTTGTCAAGGGTATGCATTATTAACGTATCAATTGTTAAAAGAGGCTGGAATAGAAACTCATATTGTAACAGGAACTGGAAATGGACAACCACATGCTTGGAATCAAGTGAAAATTGAAGGGAAATGGTACCATCTTGATACAACTTTTGATGATCCAATTCCAGATGTGCAAGGACGAGTAACTTATTCATATTATAATCTGTCTGATGAACAAATCGCTAGAAATCATCAGTGGGATCGTAATAAATTTGCGCCGGCAACAACAAACTATGCTAATGAATTAGCAAAAAAAATCCAGTCGGGTAGCTCAAAATCATTGGAATATCAGGAAATATCAAAAGTCATTAAACATTAAAATTTATGTTTTGATGTAACTGTTTTAAAACAATTACTTAGGCATTCAGAGATTATGAACCTACAGAGGTAAGTAATATCCGTATGAAAAAGTACATGTATTCACGTTGAGGGTGTTGCAAAACCAAAATGAATATTCTTATAATCAATAAAACTAGTTAAACATAAAATATATAGTGATTTAGTTTTTGTGATAGCAGTGGTTGTTGGAGCTGCAATTTAATTTGTCAAAATGGGATTAGGTTAAAAAAATGAAATAACCTTAGTAGAACAGTTCAATTGATTTGAACTGTTCTACTTGTGTTTGTAAGGTAAACGTCAAGTAACCCAAAATATACAATAAAAGTGGATTTTGGAGTTGTTTTTTGTGTGCTTCACTTGTTTCCATAATGGTTACTTCAACTGGTTTGATGTACATCCGAGGGTTTTATTAATAAAGGGGGGCTAGATCATAGGGGATGGGCATTGGAAGGTCCAGAGCTATTATGGCCAATTTGGGGATTAGCTCTGTTTGGCGCTACAATTGCTTATTATTATCGGAGGTGTGGTATGTGCAAATATTGCAAACGGATATAAAGTGAACATTTATTAAGTGTGGAAGTGTATTGCCAATGAATAGCAGGATAAATAATTTGTTACAGGAAAACAAAGCTTTTTTATAATTTAATTTTGACGGAATCGATACTTTTTTCCTTTTATCAGCTTGTGAAGTAGTATGGAAATTAGATTTATAATATAAAAGTCAGGCTAAAGTAATTGCAATAAGCAATTTGAATAGTAATCTTAAGTAAATAAAAAAGAGAGAAGAGCTCACAAATGTTCTTCTCTCTTTTTAAACCTAATTAGGTTTTCCATAACTGTAGATATCGATGGTGTAAATTAGTGAATATTGTCAAAGTAGTACTTCAAGTTAAGAGTATAAAAGAAGTTTCTTTTTTCTGAAAATGTATATTAATACAAAATTAATTATTAATATCAATAAATGATTTTATGTTTCATTAATGGATTCATTGTCATCTACATTTATTATTTATTGCAACAGCTTTCATTTCCAAAATTAGATGTTTTAACAAAGGACAATATAAGTATCATTATAATGATTTTTCAATATAATCAATGTGTTAATGAAAGGAACTCTGTGTTATTTTTGCTTTTCTAGTAACTAATACAGCTTCAAACAAAGGACACAATTGCTACATGCTAAGTGTAATCTATTACTCATTCAAGATTCTGTTTATTCAATCTTTCTAAAAATAAAAAAATATTGATCTCATAAATATACAAGCTATAATGAGGGCGTCGAGAGAAAATTTATTACCTTTAGAGAAAGTATCAAACCTAGTTTTTTGCAAAAATTCTAATGACATTACAAGTAACCTTTTAAAATTGGACATACTGACATGATTACTCTAAGAAAGGTATGTGATTAAAAGGAAGTGTATTTGACACGAGAATGAAAACGCATTCAATGAGGTCTTGTTTTGAATCAGTCATTTTAATAACTTAGATTCAACTGCAATTAAAAATAACAAATTATGGGGGTGTTTATATGAATATGAATGTAGCATCTATTAAAGAAAAAAAGATTGTTAAATACAAAAGTTGTTTTGATGTGATTGGGCCAATAATGATAGGTCCTTCAAGTTCACATACTGCAGGTGCCTTGGCTATTGGAACAGTTGCCAATACATTATTTCAAGGTCTTCCAAAAAAAGTTGTGGTAAAGTATTATGAATCATTTGCTGAAACCCATAAAGGTCACGGAACTGATTTTGCAATTATTGCTGGGATATTGGGATTTGCTGCCGATGACAGCAAAGTGCCAGATGCTATTAAAATAGCAGAATCTAAAGGAATTGACATTACCTTTATTGAAAAAGCGGGTGATAGTCCTGCAGGTCATCCAAATACGGCAGATGTACATTTAGAGGATGAAAGTCGAAGTATTAGAACGATGGGTATTTCGGTCGGTGGTGGATTGATTGAAGTCAAACATGTTGAAATTGACGGATTTAGCTTAGATCTGCAGGGGCCATTGCCAGTTATTATTGCGATTTCTGAAAGAGCTGACTTTGAATTTGTCTTACGAAGGATCTTTAAACAATATGATGTGGAAATTAACAACTTTCATAGTTTAGAAGATAACAAGAAATATTTATATGCATTCGCTTTGGATTCTCTATTGCCTGGTAATGCTCAGAAGGAATTGGGAAATTTAAGTAATATAGCTAACCTTATTATTCTTTAGTTCCATTAAGGAGTGAAAAAAATGTATATGACCATAAAAGAAATTGTGGATGCAGCTAATAAAAGCCAAAAGCCAATTTATGAATTAGCAATGGAACAGGAAATCAAACAAACTAAAACTTCTTATGAAGAAGTTTGGAGTAAAATGGAACGGAATTTAGCGACTATGGAAAATGCCATAAATAAAAGTATCGAGGGCGACGGGGTATTTTCTCCAACCGGTTTAACCGGAGGTGATGCTGTTAAGATTAAAAATTATCGAGAAAATAGGAAAACTCTTTCTGGCGATTTGATGGTGCTAGGGATTCAAAGTGCTATCGGTGTTAATGAAGTAAATGCTGCATTAGGAGCTATTTGTGCAACTCCAACAGCAGGTGCGAGTGGGACAATCCCGGGAGTCTTATTTAGTATTAAAGATACGTTGCAGTTAAGTCATGAAGATATGATTCATTTTCTATTCACTTCAGCGTTATTTGGAACGATAGTCGCAAACAACGCTTGTATTTCAGGAGCGTATGGAGGATGTCAAGCTGAAGTAGGCAGTGCATCAGCAATGGCGGCTGCAGCTGCGGTAGAAGCTGCAGGTGGAACACCACAGCAATCTTCTGAAGCTTTTTCAACTGCATTACAAAATTTGCTCGGTTTAGTTTGTGATCCGGTCGCTGGTTTGGTAGAAATTCCTTGTGTAAAGAGAAACGCCATTGGAGCGACAAATGCTTTAGCCGCAGCGGACATCGCATTAGCCGGCGTAAACAATATCATCAATGCTGATGAAGTTATTGAAGCGATGTATAGAGTTGGAAGACAAATGCCTCGCGAGTTAAGAGAGACAGGTTTAGGCGGAATTGCCGCTACACCTACAGGGATTTCCATTAAAAATAAAATCTTTGGAGAGAAACAATCAGATCAATGAACAATTATCGGATACATTGTGAAAAAATTAACAAACTTATTCTCTATTGTTCGCCTAAGGATGTCTGTATATTGGGGAATTGCCCCTAAAATATACTACTATATAACTGAAACATTTTGTAAGTGGTAACAAACCCATCAGGTTGAAGACTAGTGGAATTTTTGATTTTGGTCAAATGAGAAGAAGGGTAAACGATGTGGCGCACTTTTTAAGCAATTCATTTTTCAAGAACAATCTATATTCCTAAGTCTAAAAAGAGACGTAAGAATAGGACACAAGGAGGAAGTATTATATGAATGGGAATACTGCAAAAAACATAGAATTTCAAGCTGATAATACTGCAGTAAAAAATGATAAATATCCAGATCCTAAAAAATGGAATAAGCAGGATACTACCTGGGCATTGAGCCTTTTTGGAACAGCAATTGGGGCAGGAGTACTCTTTTTACCTATAAATGCAGGTTCAGGCGGTTTATTATCATTACTACTAATTACCATACTGGCATATCCTGTAATGTATTACTCACATAGGGCGCTTGCTAAAATGATTTACGCTTCTAATTCTGCTGATGAGGGGATTACAGGGACAATAAGAGAGTATTTCGGAAATAAGGCAAGTATTATTTTTAACATAGTATATTTTGTTTCAATTTATACGATCGTGCTGATGTATTCGGTTGCACTTACAAATACTGCAAGTAGTTTTATCGTGCATCAATTGCATATGCCAGAGCCTCCAAGGGCCATTTTATCGCTTGTATTAGTACTTGGTCTTATCGCTATACTAAATTTTGGTCAAGATATCACTGTGAAAATAATGAGCATGCTAGTATATCCTTTCATAGCTTCTTTACTTTTTATCGCAATATCTTTGATTCCACAGTGGAATACGTCAATGCTTAGTTTTTCAAATGTTTCTACTGCTTCAACAGGAACAGGATATTTTGGAACGATATTGATGATTCTACCAATCATCGTATTCTCGTTTAATCATTCTCCAATGATTTCATCATTTGTTATGAAACAAAGAGCTACCTATGGAATAGAAGCTACTAATGCCAAGTGTGCTCAAATACAAAAAGTTTGTTATATTATGACATTCTCTGTTGTTATGTTCTTTGTTTGGAGCAGTACCTTAAGTTTGACTCCAAATGATCTCATGATGGCAAAAGAACAGAACTTATCAATCTTGTCATATCTTGCTAATGAGCTTAATTCGCCTGTAATTACTATTGCAGCTCCTATCATTGCTTTTACGGCCATAACAAAGTCGTTCCTTGGACACTATATAGGAGCATATGAAGTAATGCGTGACATGATTATCAAGTCCAGTCGAACACGTGGGAAAGATATAGGAGAAAAAACAGTTAAGACAATCATCCTTACTTTTGTCGTATTAACATGTTGGTATGTTGCTTATGCAAATCCAAGTATTCTTGGACTTATTGATGCTCTTAGCGGACCGTTAGTAGCAGCTATCTTATGTCTATTACCGATGTATGCGATCTATAAAGTACCGGTACTAGCTAAATATAAAGGAAAAGCGAGCAATGTATTTGTCATTATTATAGGTATCCTTACTGTACTAGCAAGTATTAAATCATTATTCTAATCCACTATTTTGGGTTCTCATGTGAAAATCGTGGGATATGAAAAAAGAAAGATTGTTAGCGGAATTGAATTTTATATTGTGAAATCAAATAGATTATGGTTTTGGACAAACTTCTCACCTTGGAGAGTTTGTCCTTTTTTGATC
Organism: Bacillus cereus group sp. N31; assembly: GCF_016483245.1. Taxonomy (NCBI): domain Bacteria; kingdom Bacillati; phylum Bacillota; class Bacilli; order Caryophanales; family Bacillaceae; genus Bacillus; species Bacillus cereus group sp. N31. The sequence goes on from NZ_JAEHCH010000002.1 coordinate 437,269, forward strand.
ATATGCTTAACTTCTATTCCAGCAATTACTTTTTTAGCTGCTTACACTGATTATAATTCAAGCATATTAGACTGCTGCCCCATGCCTATCAAGCAAATATTTTAAAGTATCCCAAAACGAAAAATTCATATCACTACAACAGTGATTTATGAGAATGTAGTGTTTTTTTGTTTTGGGGAACAATCAATTTCTTAAGTTGATATGCATGGGCGGTACCTCTTGTATGTCTTCCTTTATTTTTGGAGTAATTATGACTTTTATTTTAAAGTTTGGCGCCCATTAAAGATTTTTTAATAGAAATGTAGAAATATCCTTTAAAGCGATATAAAACATATAATTATACATACATAGAGGAAACTCATTCAAAATGGAAGAATAGAGAAATAACTGTTGTTATATTTATGGAAATGTTAGAACTAAAGAAAAACACCTTTTATAAAATTATGAAGGAATATGAAGAAGTAAATTAGGGCTTTTCCTATAAAGCGTACGACCAACACTTTAACGAAACGCTAGCAAACCATCCGAATTTAAAATCTGTACGTATCAACCTTGATGATGTAGTAAGAACTGTAATTAGAAGAAATTATAGAGATTTTATTCATAAGAGAATAAAATTAGATATACAGGATATTGATGAGATTGTATATAGTGATGGAAAATGGGTTGAATTTATTATTAATCAAATAATAGGAAATTCTATAAAGTACTCAAATAACAAAGAACAAATGATACGTATATACACAATTAAGAAAACTAACTCAGTAATACTAACTATAGAAGATAATGGAGTAGGGATAATAACTAAAGATATAAATAGAGTTTTTGAAAAAGGATTTACTGGAGAGAATGGAAGGAGATTTAGCAAAAGTACAGGAATGGGTTTGTATCTATGCGAAAAACTGTGCTCAAAATTAGGAATGAAAATTGGCATTGAATCTGAAGTGAATAAAGGAACTAGAGTTACATTAATATTTCCGTTGTCAGGTATGGTAACTTTTGATCCTTGTTTATAAAGAGATGCTGCCATCTTTCCACGATTTTCGTATGAAACTTATAAACAAATTTAAAACGGTATGAAAAGAGTAGAAATTCACTTCATACCGTTTGTATTATTTAGCTATTTAACATTTTGGTATATGTAATTGTGAATCGGATGGATGTTAATCTGGATTAGTCATTACTATTTTTGATGTCCACTAATACTTAAAGTAAGATTTGGTTCGGTTGCTACACAGACCTAGTAAGCGAGAAATTGTACACTATATAAAACAGTAAAATAAATATCCGATTCCCTATCGTACAAGGAATTGGATATTTTGCGTCTAAATTGTGTCCAAATGTACAATTTTCTTTTTTTGATATGGGACCCCATGCCCATCAAGCTAAGGTTGGGTTTCCTATGAACTTCTGTTCATGTTGCCTACATGCTTGATATTTTGTTTATTTGTTTTTAAAAATACGCATACCAAATAAACCTTGATAAGGTGTATTTTTAAAGATTATGCAGTTTTCTGCTTTAGATTGGATACAGTACACTGATAAACGACACCTAAAATATCAAAAACTGTCTTTTTCTCATATCGATGCGATTTCCGTCCGTTTTTCTGTAAGAGGTCAAACAGACGAAGGAAAATTTTTGATCCTTCTTGGGTGTCTTGTTGTATAGCTTCATATACTAAGTACAGATGATCTTGAATCATATAAATTGCTTTATATTCACTTAATTCT